>DASRRU010000267.1:0-32672 GCA_035656795.1 Phenylobacterium sp.
ACTTCGATGCCGCGCTCTCCGCGGCTTCAATCAGCCCATCGCGATCAAGTGTCGTGCCGCCGATGTCGGCCCTGATCTCCTCGACATAGTTTCTCGCGATATCCGAAAGCGCCTTCAGATCGCGGTCGTAGGTCGGAGCCACTCGCAGCGAGACCTTCGTCCGAAGATCAGCAATGAGCGAGTTTCGCGTCCAAACCTTCGCCTTGCTCTCGCCCCTGCGGACCTCCTGACAGACGACAGGGACAATGTTGCTCCCCGGCGCTTCGGCAACCACATTGAGACGGTTTGAAAGCTCGACGAACCGGTCCTCGCCGTCCCTCAGATTGTCGAGCCGATAGGCGACGAAGTGCCGGTAGAAATCCCATTCCGCATCGTCGTCGGCAGGGCCAATCATCGAGCGAACGTCGTCGCGCATGGCGATCATGCTGGCGTTTGCTTCCGCCTGTGGCGCGAAGCGGCGCACGAACTCCTGACCGTTCGTGCTCGCGGTGGCGAACCCGATGATGCGATCAAGATTTTCAAGGCCGCTAATCGAGATGGACCGGACGATGAAGCCGTAGCGGTCCTTGCCGACTTGGAATTCTGGCCTCGCCCTCGTCGCTACCGCTTCGGCGATAATCTCCGTGAAGTCACCATTGCTGCTGCTTACGGTGACCTGCTTTTTCACCTGGAGGCTAAGGCGGGTTCGGACGCCCGCTTCATCGCTATCGACTATCAGGTCGTCGAGAGGATCGCCCAAGGCCTTCTGCTGCACGGCAACCCGAACAACCGTCCCTCGCGTGCCCGGCGCGGGCTCTTCCCGCAGGAGGGCCGCCAAGTACCAGGCAGCGACCGTGTCTTCGTAGGTGAAGCCATCGCCACCCGTCAGTTCTGAGGATCTCGATCTTGGATTTTTCGCCATTGGCAGCCGATTGCTTTTCACGTGCTCAGGTGCAGCGCAGAAGCCACTCGCGCTTATCGGGAAGATTCTGACTCCAATACCCAACCGAGCGCCACGCGTTTGTGGCAGTTATCCCCACCGGCATCTGTGTGATTCCGCTCTCGTCGCACCTTTGTGGCCTGTGCCACGTCTCGCATTCCGGGAAGCGGACCTTCCGAACGTCGCGAAGGAGTCAGGATTGCGCCTTGCTGTCGGGCGCTCGGCCTGGCGCCAGCTAGCGGACCTTCCGAACTTCGCCTTGGAGTCAGGTGCGGTCCAAGCGCCAACGGCTCCCCGTCGGTCGCCTCAGCGACTGGGACGAATACAATCCCAAGAAATATCCGCCCAAGGATGGCCGGCCGAAGATCGAGCCGGCCGAGATCGTTCGACCGAACGCCCCTGCCCTTCGTCTCAGTCTGCAATGCGGCCCAATATGTCTGCGGCACTAATGCCCAATGCCCGAGTCCACTCGATAAACTCGAGCACGGAAAGGTTACGCTCGATGACCTCGATCTTTCCCACATACGAACGGGGCCGATCCAACCGCTCGGCGACTTCGCGTTGCGTCAGCCCCGCAGCTTTCCTCGCCAAGACAAGCGCGGAAATAACCTCGCGATGCATTGGTGACGCTACCCATTCGGGCATAGGGGAGAGGCCTCGACAATGAGGTCTCCGCTAATGCCCTCCGAACGGCTTGCTCCCACCACAGGAGCGCGCGTCGCCGCCAGCACGGCGGCGACCTAGCCGTCACCAGTTCAATTTGGCTAGGATGCGTGCAGCGGGGGTGCCAAGAGCCTGGCTCCATTCGATAAACTCAAGAATCGAAAGGTTGCGCTCGATCGCCTCAACCTTGCCGATGAAGGATGGCGGCTTCCCAATCTTCGCGGCGACGTCGCGCTGGGTCATCCCCGCAGCCTTCCTCGCGGAGACCAGCGCGGCAATGACCTCACGATGGACGGGCGAAGACACCCAGGCGGGCATACGAGAAGGGCCTCGGCAAAGACTCTTCCGCTAATGCCCCCGCTGGTGCATGCTCCCACCGTAGGAGCAAGACGATTCTGATTTGCTCCGTAACGTTCAGTTTACGGCAACTGCCATGTCGGCCCCAGAATCTCCTGCCCGCTTCGTTCTCGACGTTGCCGATGATCCTCGCGTCGAGGTCGAGGGATTCTACCGCACCCACGGCAACTGGCTGATCGCGTTCCTGCGCCACCGCTTCGGCTCGCAGGACGCCGAGGAACTCGCCCAGGAGACCTATGTCCGGGCAATCGGCGCCGGCGCCGCGGTCCGCAACCCCCGCGCCTATCTCGCCCGCATCGCCGTCAACGCCGCCCGCGACCAGGTCCGGCGCCGCGGCGCCCGCCCCGTCCTGGTTTCAGACGTCGCGCGCGCCGAGGCGGCGCCGACCGCGCCGGACCAGGCCGAGGCCCTGCTCCTGAAGCAGATCCTGCGGGCCATGCCGCGCGATGTGCGCGAGGTCTTCCTCTTGAGCCGGTCTACCGGGTTGACTAATGTCGATATCGCCCGTCGCTGCGGCATCTCGGTCAAACGGGTCGAGGCCCGGATGACCCAGGCGCTGGCGATGTGCAAGGCGCTGACGGAATAGGCGGCCGCCTGATGAGCGAGATGGCGACAGAGCGCTCGCGCGCGGACAACGAGGCGGCCGGATGGTTCGCCCGCCTGAACCAGCTTTCGGTCACTACAGAATCCCTCTGGGCCTTCCGCGAGTGGCGGCGCGATCCGGCCAACCGCGAGGCCTATGCGCGAACCGAAGCCGCCTGGGACGCGGCCGGCCGGCACATGGACGACCCGGAAATTCGGGCGATGACCGCAGAGGCGCTGGCGCGCAATCCGGTCCGTCCCGATCGCGCGCACAGCCGCCAGGGCCTACGCCCGGCGATCCTGCTGGCCAGCGCAGCAGTCACCTGCGCGGCGGCCGTCGTGGTGATCTGGACGCTGGGCCTGACCCAGCCGACCTACCGCACCGGCGTCGGCGAACAGCGCCTGGTGGTGCTGCAGGACGGATCCCGGGTGCGACTCAACACCGACAGCGAGCTGAGAGTCCGCTTCCGCGCCAGCGAGCGGCGGGTGGTGCTGGCCCGTGGGGAAGCCTTCTTCGAGGCCGCTCACAACCCCGCCCGCCCCTTCGTGGTCGAAGCCGACGGCGCGCGGGTGCGCGCGCTCGGCACCAGGTTCGACGTGCGTCGCGACGCCAGGGCGGTGCAGGTCACCCTTCTCGAGGGCCGCGTGCAGGTGGGGCCAGCCGACCACCCCGCCGCGGCGACGCTGGCCCCAAACCAGCAGCTGACGGTCTCGGGGCGCGGCGTCACCACGCCGGTCGCGGCCGACGCCAGTGAGATCTCCAGCTGGACCACCGGGCGCCTGAGCTTCCGCGACGAAGCCCTAGGAGACGCGCTGGCCGAGGTGAACCGCTACGCGGTCCACAAGGTCTCGCTCGACGGGCCGGCCGCCATCGGCCGCCAGCCAGTCAGCGGGGTCTTCAATGTCGGCGACACGCCAGCCTTCGTGGCCGCGGTCTGCGCCTACTTCGACCTCGAGGCGACCACCGCGCCGGACGGGTCGGTGCGCCTGGCGCCCAGGGCCAGATCTTCCGACGGCTGATTTTCCGGCGACCCCGGCGAGGGTATAGCCGAGGCGCATGCGTCTCTCTCGCCAGGCGAACCACGCGGCGGCCTTGAGTCGGACCTCCATGGCCCGACCCCCGCGGGACGTCCGGGGAAACAGATGACCGGATACAGGACCAATCAGGGACGACGACTCTGGCTGATGGCGGGGCTTGCGACAGCAGCGCTCGCCGCCGCCACCCTGGCCGACGCCGGCCCAGCGCAGACGGTCCGGATCGCGGCGGGTCCCCTGGACGCCGCGCTCCGCCAGCTGGCGGCGGAGACCAACGAACAGCTGCTTTTCTCACCGGAGATGGTTGCGGGACGCCGCGCGCCCGCCGTCGTCGGCAAACTGACGACGGAAGAGGCGCTGGCCCAGCTCCTGGCGTCCACCGACATCTCGGTGACCCGCGTCGGCCCGGCGGTGCTGGTGCTGCGGTCAGGCCACCTGGCCCAGAAGCCGGCGGCCACGACGCCGCCCGGCACGGCCCGCGAGGGGCAGGCCGGCCACCCTTTCGCCGCTGAGCCGGGGGCCGGAGGTCAGGCCGGGGCGCCGGCCGCCACGCCGCACGCCCCGCCCTCGCCTGTTGCCGATGCCGTCTCGGAAGTGGAGATCACCGGATCGCACATCCGCGGGGCGGCCGCCGCATCGCCCCTGCTGGTGATCTCGCGCAGCGACCTGGAGCGCTCCGGGCAGTCCACGGTCGCGGGCGCCCTGAACGCCCTGCCGCAGAACTTCGGCGGGGTCGACACGGAAGGCACGGTCAGCACCGGCGCAGACGCGCTCGGGCGCAACACCAGCTACGCGACGGGCGTCAACCTGCGCGGGCTGGGCAGCGACGCGACGCTGGTCCTGGTCAACGGCCGGCGGCTGGCGGGCTCGGGCGCGTTCGGCGACTTCGCCGACATCTCGGCGATCCCGACAGCGGCCGTGGAGCGAGTCGAGGTGCTGCTGGACGGGGCCTCGGCGATCTACGGGTCGGATGCGGTGGGCGGCGTCGTCAACATCATCCTGCGCAAGGATTTCCAGGGGGCCGAAACCCGGCTGGAGACCGGGGTCGCCACGGCCGGCCAGCCGTCGGAGTTCCAGGCGTCCCAGACCCTGGGCAGGCGGTGGACCGGCGGCGGCGTGCTGTTCTCCTACGAATACCAGCAGCGCGGCGCCCTGCCGGGCGACGCCCGCGACTTCACAACCAACGCCGACCTGCGGCCGCTGGGCGGGACCGACCATCGCGTCAGCACCAGCTTTCCGGGCAACATCCTGGGGGTCAATCCGGTCACGGGGGTGACCGGACCAGCCTTCGCGATTCCCGCGGGCCAGAACGGCGTGGGCCTGCTGCCCGGCCAGCTCCAGGCCGGCGTGGTCAATCTGGAGAACCAGCGCCTGGGCATCGACACCCTGCCCAGCCAGGCCCTGCACTCGGTCTATCTGGCGTTCGATCAGGACGTCGGCGACCGTCTCCAGATCACGGCCGACGCGCGCTACAGCCACCGCGCCTTCGACACCCATCTGATGATCCCGACCAGCAACTTCACGGTCACGCGCGCCAACCCGTTCTTCGTGGCGCCCAGCGCCGGCACCGCGTCGGAGACCGTCTCCTACTCGTTCGCGGGCGACCTCCCCAACCCGACCCAGACCGGATCGGCGGCGACCGTCACCGGCACGCTGGGCGCGACGCTGCGGCTGGTCGGCGACTGGCGCGCGGAAGGCTATCTGGCCATCGCCCAGGAGAGCGACCACGCCCGCAGCCAGGGGCTCATCAATTCATCGGCGCTGAGCGAGGCGGTCGGTTCCGTGCCGGACCGGCCCCAGACCGCCTTCAACACCGCGGTGAACGGCTTCTTCAATCCTTTCAGCGGGACCCCGGGGTCGAACAACCCGGCTGTCCTGGCCTACATCGCGGAGGGCTTCTCGAGCACCAAGAGCCGCGACCAGGTGTCCTCGGCCGACCTGCAGGCCGACGGTTCGCTGTGGACCCTGCCCGGCGGGGCGATCAAGCTGGCCCTGGGCGCGCAGGCGCGCCACGAAGAACTGCTGCGGACCGGCGTCAACTTCGGCTCGACGGTGACGCCCGCCGCGCAGCAGCCGACCAATGCCTCGCGCGACGTGACGGCCGCCTTCGTCGAAATGCAGATCCCCCTCGTCGGGCCGGACAACGCGCGGCCTGGCGTCCAGCGCCTGGATCTGTCGGTGGCGGGACGCATGGAGCACTACAGCGACTTCGGGACGACGACGAACCCCAAGGTCGGGCTGATCTGGGTCCCGGCCGACGGGGTCACGCTGCGCGCTAGCTACGGGACTTCGTTCCGCGCGCCGGCGCTGCGGGAGATCTTCGATCACGCCGTGGACAGCCCGATCCTCCTGCCGGTGGCCGGCGGCCAGGTCCGCGCGCTGCTGATGAGCGGCGGCAACACCAGCCTGCAGCCCGAGACCGCGACCTCCTGGACGGGCGGCGTGGACTTCAAGCCGGCGCGGTGGCCCGGCCTGAGCGTCAGCCTCACCGGCTTCGATGTGAAGTTCGCGAACCGCATCGACCTGCCGGTGACCCGGAACATCGCCGGCGCGCTCACCGACCCGACGCTGGCGAGCTTCGTGACGCGGATCTCGCCCACCACCAGCGCCGCGGACCTGGCGACCATCACCGCCCTGGTCAACAGCCCCCAGTTCATCCCGGCTCTGGGCGTGTTCGCGCCGACCGCCTACGGCGCGATCGTCGACAACCGCTACGTCAACACCAGCGAGCTGCGGGTTCGCGGCCTCGACCTGCAGGCCCGCTACGCCTTCGACCTCGGCGGCGACCGGGTGGTCCTCGGGGGCAACGCCACCTACCTCGTGGACTACGACCAGCAGATCACCCCCACCTCGGCGCTGCTCAACGAGGTCGACGTCGCGAACTTCCCGGTGCGCCTGCGCAGCCGCCTGACGGCGGACTGGATCCGGGACCGCCTCACCCTGGGCGCAGCCTTCAACTACATCGGGGCCTATCACGACGCGCTGGGCGTGCGGATCGGCGACCAGCCCACGGTCGACCTTCAGGCGCGTCTCGCGCCTGCGGAGACCGGCTTGATGCGGGGCGTGACGGTGACCTTCAACATCCGCAACGTCTTCGACCGCGCGCCGCCGTTCTACGACAATTTCTTCGGCGTCGGATACGACCCCGCCAATGCGGATCCGATCGGGCGGTTCGTGTCGTTGCAACTCACGCGCGCCTGGTAGGCCGCGCCATGCGACGCACCCTTTCCGCCGCGGTCACCGCCCTGGCGATCGTCGTGACCGCGCCCGCCGCGGCCCGGCCCTTCACGGTCGACGACCTGCTGCACCAGGAGTCGTTCGGCGCGACGGCCATCAGTCCCGATGGCCGCTGGCTGGTCATCGAACGGCGCGATCCCTACGACACCGCGCCGGCGTTCGATCACGACCAGGACAACACCATCGCGCTCTCGCGCCTGCTGGTGGTCGATCTGCGTCACCCGGCGGCGGCGCGCCCGCTGCTGCCCGCCGCCGAGGGACCGGGCGAGGTGATCGGCGCCTTCTCGCCCTCGGGGGCGCGGCTGGCGATCTACCGGCTGCGCGGGGCGAGCTGGACGCTGGGGGTGGTGACACTGGCGACCGGCGAGGTTCGATGGCTCGACCTGACGCCGGCGGGATCGGACTTCGGCCGCACGCTGCAATGGCGCTCCGACACCGAGCTCCTGCTGATCGACGCCCCCGACCGGCGACCGCCGTGGGGCTTAAGACTCGGGCGGCTCGCCGCCGACGTGGCGCCCGTCCGCTGGGCGGCGAGCGCCGCAGGCGCCGGGGCGCAGAGCGCGGTAGGAAGCGGCGCCTACCGCAACCGGCGCGACCATGCCGCGCCAGGGCGACTGCTCAGCCTCGACGTTCTGACCGGCCACAGCGAGGTCCTCGCCCGCGGCGATCTGGTCGACCTCGAACTTTCCCCGGACGGGCGGCGCGTGGCGCTGGCGGAGTCCGGCGAGGACCTGCAGCCGCGCGCCGACGGGCCGGCCCAGGGCGTCCGGGGCCTCGCCACCCGATCGCAGCACGTCTCGGTGCTCGACCTGACGATGGGCGCGCGGCGCACCCCCTGCCCGTCGTGCGATGCGCTGGCCTACCTCATGAGCTGGTCGCCGCAGAGCCGCTCGCTCCTGGTCTTCGTCCGCCCTGCGGACGCGCCGTGGACCGACGGCGCCCTGCAGGTCATCGACGCCGCGACGGGCGCGACCCGGACTGTGGGGCGCGACCTGGTCCCTCGCCTGGACCAGCGGCCCGAGATCGTCCGGGCCGGCTGGATGGGCGGCGATCCCATCGTGCTGGCCCGGTCCGGGGCCGATCCGGCGGCCCGGTTCGACTGGTATCGCCTCACCGGGCGTGGGCCGATCAATCTGACGCGAAGTCTGGCGCAGGTCCCGACGGACCTGGCGGCCGTCGGGCCGCGGTCCGCCACCGCCGTGGTGGACGGCGCGGTCTGGCGTCTTGACGGCCGCGGCGGCGCGGTGCGCCTGGCGGATGACGCCGAGATCGCCGGGCGAGCCGGTTTTGCGTCCGACGGCCGCCTGGTCGTCGCGCCGCGGCCCTCGGCCTGGGTGCTGGCTGGCCGCGGCGTCACGCGCACCCTTCAGCGGCTCGACGACCACGGCCTGGCCAGGGTCGTCGATCTGCGGCCCGGCGCCGGGCGGCTGATCGCAGCCTCGTCCGCGCCGGCGGCCGCGCTCCTCAGGACCAGCGACCCCCGCGGCCCCGAAACGCTCGACCTGGTGGTCCCCGGGTCGCCACCGCTACAGGTGGCGCAGGTCAACGCCGGCCTCGCCGACATCGATCCCGTGCGGATCGAGGCGATCCATCACCTCGGACCCGACGGGCAGGCGCTCACCAGCTGGCTCTTCCTGCCGACCGCCGCCGGCGCGAAGCCGCCGCCCCTGCTTGTTCGGGCGTACGCCGGCGACACCTACCGCGCCGCGCCGCACGATGCGCCCCCGGGGCTGGGCCTGATCGGCGACACCCGGACCCTGGTGGCGCACGGCTACGCCGTGCTGCGGCCCAGCCTGCCCGCGCCGCGCGGGAGCCACGATCCGACGGCGGGCCTTGCCGACCGGATCGGCGCGGTGGTGGATGCGGCCGCCCGGGCGCCAGGTCTCGTCGGGGCGTTCGATCCGGACCGCGTCGCCCTCTGGGGGCACAGCTTCGGCGGCTACACGGTAATGGCAGCCATCGGACAGTCCGACCGCTTCCGCGCGGCGGTCTCGATTTCGGGGATCTCCGACCTGTTCAGCAAGTGGGGCGACTTCCCCGCCCCGCACCGTCTGACCACCGACGAGGGGTTGTGGACGGACTGGACGACCGGGTCAGTCGAGAGCGGCCAGGGCCTGATGGGCGCGCCGCCCTGGGCGCAGCCGGAGCGCTACATGCGCAACAGCCCGTTCTTCAGCGCCGACAGGATCCGGACGCCGCTGCTGCTTTTCCACGGCGACCTGGACGGCCTCTCCGTGGCCCAGTCGGAGATGATGTTCGCCGCCCTCTACCGCCAGGACAAGGACGCCATGCTGGTCACCCTGTGGGGCGAGGGCCACTTCATCAGCAGTCCGGGCAACGTGCGTGCGCTCTACAGCCGTGCCTTCGCCTTCCTGGATGGGGAACTGGCTAAGCCGCACGCCGGGACCGGGGCGCCTCCGCGCCATCCGGAACCCGCCCCTGCCAGCGCCGCACCCAGGCCTCCGCAGCCGCGGCGCAAAGCAGTTCGGAGGCGGCGGGGGCCGTGATGAGCGCCTGCGGGGTCAGCGCGCGGTCGACGATCGCGCGATCCAGCACGCCGGCCTCACAGAGGCAGCCCTCCAGCAGCCAGGGGCGCAGGGTCGGCAGGCTCGCCGCGACCAGGTGCGCGAAATAGGCGGTGAGGTCGCCCTTCGAGCGACGCTGCCTGACGCAGGCCGGCAGGCGATCCGCGAACGCGGCGCGCGCGAAGCGCCGGTCGTGAGCCCCTCCGGCCAGCACCGCGGCCGGGATCGACAGGCAGAGCTCCACCACCGGCTGGGCCAGGAGTGGGAAGATCAGATCCGCGACGCGTCGCCGCCGGCAGTCGCCGCGATAGATATGGGCGTTGGCGATCGCGCGGATCTGCAGCTGCTTGGCCGGCGAGAGCCCGGCCGCGTCACGAGCCCAGGGATGGACGACGCCGGCCATGCCCATCCGAACCTCCTGGCTCACGAGCGGGGAGATCTGCGTCGGCTGGACCGACGGCCCGCGCCGCGGCCAGGCCTCGGCCAGCACCTGCCAGACCGAGGTGCGCGTCCGGCGCGCGACCTCGACCAGCAGCGGCGAGGCGAGCGCGCCGAGGCCGCGGCGGCGGACCTCGTCGGCGGCGACGAGCGCAGACGGCATCTGAAAGAATACCGCGTCACCACCCTGCCCTGACACCATCGCGCCCGCTCCCGTCGATCGCAGGCGCTCGACCATGTCGCGATCGCGCGCCGCGTCGATCCCGTTGATCGCCGGCCAGACCGTGGATCCGAGCTCGGCGATGTCCGCCTCGATGAGGGGCGCCGGCGATTTGACGACCGTCGTCAGAGCCACGCCCAGGCGCTCGGTCACCGCTCGGGCGTGGCCGCGCTCGTCGCCCTCGGGGCGATCGCCTCGCCGGTTGAGCCACTGGACGACGCGAGGGGCGCGGCCCGTCTGCGCCAGCGCCGCGGCCACGATCGCGGAATCGAGGCCGCCGGACACCTCGGCGATCAGGCGCGGATAGTCCGCGGAAAGAGCGGCCACGGCACTATCCACGCGCCGCACCAGCTCGGCGCGCAACGCGGCCTCGTCGGGTGCAGCGGTTGCGACGAACGCCGCCGGGCTCCAGACAGCCACCGCGGGACCGTCCGGAAGGCGGCGCAGCGTGCCGGGCGCGACGGCCGCCGCCCCGTCGAACAGGAGCTCGGCCCCGACCGCGTTGTGCGCGGCCACGAAGGCCGCGATCCGGTCCCAGTTGAGCGACAGACGCGGCGGTCGCAGCCCGGCCGGCGCCAGCCGCATGTCCGAGGCGACGACGGACACCCCCGCCCCAAGGGGCCAGGTCTGACAGTCGAGATCCCCCGTGGGATCGCGGAACACCGACGTCCCGTCGTCGCCGGGGTGCTGCAGAAAAGCGACATATCGGCCCCAGTGGTCGCGCGCGAGCCGCCGCGCGACGTCGAGCGGTGTGGCGGATCCTGCTGGCGCCGCGCCGCGCGTGGCCGCCGTGGGGTCCGAGAGCGATGCGAAGACGTCTCCCACCAGGAACCCGCCCGCGTCGGCAAGCCGGTCGATGCGGCCGCCACCCGGCCCGATCCACAGGCGCATGCGATCGGTCTCGCCCGCCGGCCGCCAGAAGCCTTCCGCATCCACGCGGTGCGCAAGATCGTTGACCCGTCGGCCCGCCGACGACGACGCCGGCGGCCAGACGAGGGCAAGGTACTCCGGCCGCCCCATCGTCACGCCGCGAGGATCGGATGGAAGGCCGCCAGGCGCTCGAAGTCATCGTCAAGGACCACCTCGCCGCACTGCAGCCAGCAATGCGCCGCGAACGGCCAGGTGCGCACGGCGAAGACCCACTGGGCGTCGAAGCCCTCCCGCTTCAGGAATCGCAGCAGCATGAAGGAGCGCAGGAGGCATTTGCCCGAGACCGGCGCCCAGGGAGCCCAGCGGTGAAATCGGGCGACCGCCAGCAGCATTTTCGGGGAAGGGTCCGCCGCGTATGGCCCTGCGGCGTGGCGGTCACCGCCGGTCCTGAGGAGATCGGCCAGCGCACGGTTTCGATAGTGCAGCAGAAGATCGACGAGCGCATGGACCAGGTCCGGCAGATCGCGCCAGCGGAGCGGCGCTGTCTCTCCCGGCAGGGCGCTCGCCGCGGGAAGCGGCGGCGGTTGGCGTCGCGCCGGCGGGCCCACGGAAGGCCGCGGGCGGATGAGGCCGCGGTCGGCCAGGGCCGACGCCGTCAGCGGATCGTTCACGTCGAGGCCCACGCCGTCTTCATCGAAGGCCATCGCCTGGCCGGCGCCCGGCAACGAGACGTAGGCGTCGGACCGGATGTCGAGAAACACCGCGTCGGCGCCGATCATCACGGCGTGGACGGTGTCGCCCAGGATCCAGGAACGGCTCATGTCGGTCACGCGCGGATGGGGAGCGCCAACCGGCGCCGACTTGCGTCGGCGCCGGCCAAAGCTCACGGATTGTACTTGTTGCCGAGTTCGTCTTCGACGATCTCGTCGCCTTCCGGCGCGTTGGTCAGGGCGCGGGCGCTGCCGAAGCAGAGCAGCTCCGGCGCGGGCGTCGGGGCGATCGGGGTTTCGTTGCACTTGGACATTTCAACCTCCTGGTTGAGGACATCGTCGCAGCTGACGACGTCGCCAGTCCGCACCTTCTCGACTCTCTATTCAATCTCTATCGACACTATACTGACGGCGGCCTCCGGCTAGGGTAGATCAGCCCGGCAAGTCTGTGCGCGGCGGCGATGCGCCGGTTGTAGAACCGCCGGATCTCCGCCAGGCGAGGGCCCGCGGCGGTGGGCGGCGCTAGAGCCCGAAGCCGTGCGGCCTCCTCAGGCAGGTCGCCGAACACCAGGGGCTCGGCGCGCCGCACGGGCTCGAGCCGGGCCTGGAGGTTCCGATGAACGGCGTAGAGCGCGTGGCCGCCGGCCTGGGCCATCCAATCGGCGAACAGACGCTCGACAAGCTGGATCGCGTCGCCCGCCCGGGTCTCGACCGGCGACGGTGCGCCGGCCTGCTGAGGCGCCGCAACACGGTGGGCGTCGTGGGCTGTGGTCAGGACCGCCAGGCTCGTGCGGTAGAGGTCGGCGATGTCGAGCGCGGTCAGGGCCTGCACGAACCAGCCCTGTCCCCGGCGATCCACGAGAAGGCCTTCGCCGGACAGCTGGGACAGCGATTCGCGCACCGGGGTGGCGCTGAGATGAAGGATCGCCGCCAGTTCGCTGGCCGCGATCCGCTCGCCCGGCAGGAACACGCCATCGCGGAGCCGCTCGCGCAGCGCCGCCAGGGCCACCTCAAAGGGTTCTGCGCGCTCCGCGACCATGCTGCACTCCCCCGAACGAGACGCTTCGGACCCGATCCAGGTTGGCCACGCGCGCGGGATTGGCAAGACGAATTTCCGCTCGGATCACAGAAAAAAGCAATTAGCAGTCAATATATTACGGCCACCCCTTAATCCATTGCCACTCGTCCGCAACCGGGTTGCGGGCGGCCCGGCGCACCAGGACGGATGGCCGATGCGCCCGCTCAGGCCAGGGCGAGACCGCAGCGGCGTGGACGACGCGAGCGGGACAGGTTCCGGTCGCCGCGACCCCTTCGGAGCTGACACCCCGCTCCGGGCAGCCCTTGATGCGCACGAACCTGTGGACCGAGCCGTATTGACGCGCCGCGCCGCCGGATCGGACTCGCCAGGCGCGCTATGTTCTGCTTTTGTTCACAGATGGATCCCAGCAACGACAATCGACCGGTGCGCGAGACGACGCGACGGCTGACGATCGCGGGCCAAGTCGAACCGAACGGACGCGTGACCCTCTTCCAGTCAGACGATGCGCCGGAGTCAGACCCACCAGGGGCCGCAGCGGGCTGCCCCAACGCTCCGCGCGAGGCTTGAGCGATGGTCCGCGTCACCTATGTCGGCCTGGGCGGCCATGACGCTGCGGTCAGCGCCTTCGACGCCCTTCTGCCCCACGTCCTGATGGTTCGGGCCCTGCAGGCGACGTGCTGGCCGTGGAGTGCTGACGACAGGGCGCTGCAGGTGGCGATCGAGGGGCTGGACGACGCGGCCTACCACTTCACCCGTCGGCCGCACTATTTCGAGCCGACCCGCGTGGAACGGCAGCACGGCCAGAACTTCTACGAGGGGCTGGGCGACGGCGCCGCAGCGATCGCCGCCTTCAAGACCCTGGAGCCCTACGCCCGGGCGCTGGGGGCGATGCAGCAGCGTTGCCGGCCATTCGGCCGCGACTACCTCGCCCTCGACATCCCGCGGCTGTGCCTCGACAGCGCGGCCTATCATTTCACCAGGCTCGCGCACTTCTATGGCGCCAAGGCCGACGCCGCGGGTCCGATCCGGAGGTCGCCATGACCCTGCGCCCCATCGCCGATACCGCGTCCGCCATCCTGGGCGACCACCGGCGCTATCCGGGCTGCCGGGTGCTGGTGGCCTGCACCGGCTGTGGATGGGCGAAGGACTACAATCCCGAGCGGGTGATCGACCGACTGCATGCGCTGAAATCCGGCGGCCATCGGACGGTCCTGACGGACGTCGCCCGAAGGGTCAGCCGACGCTGCCCCCGCTGCCACGGGGTGGGCTGGCGCGCCCGGTTCGCCTGGCCCGCCAGCCTGGACGAACGCGAGATCAGGCGTCTCGCCAACCTCTACCGGAACTGAGGTCGCCGGCATGACCATGTTCCAGAACCTTCACCGCTCGATGAGCCAGGGCGAGACCCTGAAGATCGGCTGTACGTCTTGCCCGCATGTCGCCATCCTGACGCGGGGTGAGGCCATCGCCCGGTTCGGGCCGGACGCCACGCCCAGCGACCTGCGCCGTCGGCTGGCTCAGGCTCCCTGTCGCAAGTGCGGGACGCCCCGCCCGAGCGTATGGATCTGACGATGGCAAATCCGCACTACCCCACCTCGACCCTGGAGCGGCCGGCGGAGCGGCTGCTGAAGCCCTTCAAGACCTCGCGAGGTCGGCAACGACACGATCCGCACCTGTCTGCCGCGTGGGTCGCGTCCCCGGTGGTGGTGTAGCCCGCCGACGGTAGCGGAGCCGCTCGCGACGCGCGCCTTCGGCATGGCGCCGTAGCGAGCGAGCGGCGTAGCGATCGTCATCCACGATTTTCGGTAGGGTCGGGTTGCGAGCTCAACCTGAACCGAAGACGCGACCCAGAAGCAGATCCCCGGAGCTCGGGGCAATTTCACAAAGTAGCCGTGGAACGCGCTGCGATCAGGTGCGCGCGAACGCCAGGAGCGGCCCGATGTCGTTGCCGTCCGCCGCCTGCAAGGCTTGCACATAGTCGCGGCGGGTCTCGGCCGGCTCGACGAGGTTCCTGCTGCCCCAGGTGAACTGGGGCCGGCCCAGGCGCGTGACCAGCAGGTCGGCCGCCAGGCGCGCGTGGCGCCCATTGCCATTCGGGAAGGGGTGGATCGCGACCAGGCGATGATGGAAGCGCACGGCGATCTCATCCGGGGGATAGATCCCGTGCTCGACCCAATAGCTCGCGTCGCCGAGAAGCTGATGCAGCTGTACCTCGATCAGATGGGGCGCGACGCCAATGTTCCGTTCGGTCTTGCGGAACGCGCCCGCCCAGCGCCAGACCCGCCCCAGCATCCGCCGGTGCAGGTTCAGCAGGAAGCCGGCGTCGAGGACATCGCCACGACGACGGCTGAACGCCCATTGATCCGCCTCGCCGATGTTCTCCTGCTCGGCCTCGTTCAGTTCGGCGCGGGTGGTGATGTAGGTGGGGATGAGCCCCTCACGCTCGGCGGGCGTGAGGGGCGTGTTGGCGTGATCGTCTTCGTCGAAGAGCGCATCGCTCATGCCGGCTCGTCCCACAGCCGGCCCAGGTTGCCGCGGAGGAGCTGGTCGATCAGGAGTTCCCGCTGCCGCCTTTGGTCGGCGTTGGTGAGCGCCTGGTTCTCCAGCCGCATGGTGTGGCTCACGCGGTTCAGCTGTGCGTCGGCCTTCTGCTCGGCGCGCTGCCGCAGGGTCTCCACCAGCGGCTGCTTCGGCACGAGCGCGTAGACCAGGGTGCAGTCCAGGGCCTCGGCGGCCCGCCGCAGGCTGGCCAAGGTCAGCGTCTCGTCGATCTCGCCCTTCTCCAGCGCGATGACCCGCGGCTGGCTGACGCCCAGGCGCCGCGCGTACTGCTTGGTGGTCATGCCGAGCGCATCACGAATGGCGCGGAGCCAACCCTTGGGAGGGCGTGCGGCTGACCAGCTGCGCACGAGTCCGAGGCTCAGATCCAAGGCGCGAGCGGCTCTGTCCGTAGCAGCCATGATAACCTCCAGATTATCGCATTCGGCGCTTCTCATAACCTATATGTTATAATACTTGAACCATTCGATAGCTTATATATTATCTAATTCGTCCGATTTGATAATATCCTGATTATCGCCCTCTCCCCCGACGGGGCCTGGAGCGGCCACGGCGAGCGACCGCGTTTAACACCAGGTCCAGCCGAGCTGGCCGCCTGTAGGCCTACGTGTTGGCGCCTCCAAATCACGCAGCCAGTCTGAGGATCGCCGCACCGCCGTTCGGTGCGAAGAGACGCGAGAGTGAAGTGAATCAGGCCCGAGTCATCGCCTCTAGAGGCCTTTTTCAACAACATCCGCCAGAAACGGCCGTTGGAATCTGTGCGGAGAGCAAACGTTTGGGCTGAGATATCAGCGGCCGAATCCCGGCAGTAGGCGTGCTAGCTTGCCAAGGCCATCGACCACTTGCTTAAGCCGTGGCTCACCATCCTAACTCGTCGCGGACATCTGCGCCTGCCGTCCAAGTTCTCCAAACTTCCACTAGAGCGAACGCGAGTCACTCATCGCCATGGATAAAGTGCCTATGACGGTTCAGGGCTATCGCGCCTTGGACGAAGACTTGAAGCGGCTGAAGACGATCGAGCGGCCCGCCGTAACCGTGGCTATCGGGGAGGCCCGCCTCCACGGTGACCTGAAGGAGAACGCCGAGTACCATGCCGCAAAGGATCGGCAGGGGTGGATCGAAGGACAAATTGTTCAGATTGGCGACATGATCGCGCGCGCGCAGGTCATTGACGTCACGAAGCTGTCCGGGACCCAGATCAAGTTCGGCGCCACGGTCTCCGTGATCGACCAAAACACAGAGGAACAGGCCCGCTACCAAATCGTGGGTGAGCATGAGGCTGACGTGAAGAAGGGCCGCATTTCGATCACCTCCCCCATCGCCCGCGCGATGATCGGTAAGGAGAGCGGTGACATCGTCGAGGTGAGAAGTCCCGGGGGCTTGAAACCGTACGAGATCACGAAGGTAGAGTGGATATGATTCACTGAAGACGGCCCTCCGAATGTGAATAAATCACGGGCGGTCGAGTTACTTGCGTCTCTCTTAAGCCCCAGGGCCTGGCGTTGGCTCCGATCCAGAACCTTACCCTTGCCGAGCGCCCGCTCGCCTGGGCGCATCGGGCGGTTCGAAGCAGTTTAGCGCCGGGCCGTGAGGATGATTGCAGTCCTTGTGGGCAAGCGGTACGGCTCTCGACCATGACCAAGGGTGAAGAATACCAGAAGCGGGCGCTGGCCGCGGAAGCGCACGCCGCGACATCGCTCGGCATCACGCGCGCCCATTTCCTCGAGTCCGCCAAACTGTGGCACGAGAAGGCCCGCGAGGCCGGATATCTGCCGATCGTGGAGAAGGCGCGCCGTTCGCGCCGTTCAGCCACCATCGAGTAGAACCGCCTCCGTTTCTCCTACGCGATAGGCCATGCTCGGAAGGGTGCGGGGGGCCGCTTTGCGGCGCATCGACAATCTCTCGGTCGGCATCGGGGCCCCTGTTCACAAAACAGGGGCCCCTAGCCCGGTCAGACTGTCGGTCGCGCCTCCATCATCCCCTTAGCCGAAGGGCGCCCAAGATGCCGTGGAATGGCTGCCCACCATCCCGTGGAAACCGTGCCCGCGATGGCGTGGAATACGCATTTGGAATTCGGAAAAGATCGATTTGAGCCATGGCTCGCCTCCGATGGGCAGCGACCACCCAGCCGACGGCGTTCTACAGTTTCACTGCGGCCCCGCCCCGTTAGCGTTCCGAAGGTCGCAGGAGGGAGGGAAGCGGCCTCTGGACGCCAACCGCCAGACGCGGGAGGTCAGTCTTGGATTGGGGGCTTGGCAAGGTTCAGCGCCTGGAAGGTCGCGTCTAGCTCGAGGTTGGGCCGGCCCAGCACCTCCTGGATCTTCGATGGATCCGAAACGCAGCCACCGCGCTCGGCCCGCATCGCCGCCGTGTCGCGCTGTACCGCCTCCATTCGCGGCGGTGCACCGAGACGCTCAGCGTCTTTGATCATCAGCATCGCCGCGAGGTGCATCCGCGACTGGAGCTCACGGGCCTGGCCGATGCGGCTGACGAACGCGTCGGCCTCGGCCGGCGTTACGTGATCCAGGGGGCGCGCGAGCGGCGCCAGGGCGGCAGCAACTTGGCGCAGCTGCAGCAGGTCGTCCTTCAGCTCGCTGGCGAAGAAATAGGCGGCGCTGAAGTCGCTCGTCTCTTCTGGTGAGAAGTGGTCGGAAACCTGCAGCGAGCGCGCGTTTAGCCAGGCGTCCGATTTGAATTCGAAGAGCGATGGACCGTAGGCGCGCGGGGGCGGCGAGAATACGCCGGTGCGCCGGGCCGCCCAGACGCTCTCGTTCAAGGCTTCGAGCTGATTGTCGATGCACGGCCCGCTGGCGAGCCACCCGAGCCCGCTACCGGCGTCCCCGGAGAGTTCGATCCTCAGCTGGGCGCGGGTTTCGGCCAGCTTCTGGGTCCAACGCACGTTTTCGGCAAGCTGCTCCGCGGCGAGCGCGGTCAGCACGCCGAGCACGATGATCCCGTACTCCTTCAGGAACTCGCGCCAGCCGTGCCACAGCTTGGGTTTGTGGATTTCCAACGCGCCGCCTCCCAGCTATCAACCTTGACCACAGCGTATGCGGACTCTCCGAAGTACCGCTAGGGGTCGGGTCCGGTCCGAAACCCTCAACAGAAGCGGAAGTTGAGAGCCGCGCCGAAAGCAGACTTCGGCCGGCCTCACTATGAGGACCGTTGCCCACCCTTAGCGAACCGTCATCCAAACCGCTCGAGCGCAAGTTCTGCGAACCGGGCCAGATCGCTCAAAGACCGGGCGTACAGGTGGCCAAGCCCGTCTCGGGCTTCCAGGCCTAATTCCGCGCTTTTGGCGAGTTGCAGAAGCACGTCGGGCGACGCCTCCGATAAATAGAAAGCGACATAGGGATAGCTGGCGGCGTGCGGCGCGCCGAAGGCGCCCGCATTACAGCTGATGGTGGGCGTCGCGCCCAAAGCCGACAGCGCTGTGACCGCGGCGCCGACGCCCACGTCCAGCCCGCGCAACCCTTCGACGGAGTCCTCGTCGATCTCGCGCTCGTCTTCGAACGTCTGCTCGGCCGCGGCGGGATCGGGTGCCGACATGATTTTCGCGACGAGGTCCGCCTCATAGGCCAACATGGCGCGCACGTCGCTCCACGACCAGCCGCGCAGGTCGCGATAGTAGTGGTTGCCCGCAAGGTACCCTTCCTCATCCGCCGCCTCCGCGTCGGCGTCAGTGAGCACGTCCAAGGCCGCCACCTCCAGGTGGCGGCGGATTTCAACATCGAATGTGCGGACACTGGCCGGCACTTGGCGCGACCTCCGACTCGGTTGCGACGGGCCGACTCTATGCGGATTTGACAAGAACGATGATCGGAACAAAGATGGAACACTGGACATGGCGCCACGGCGGCGCCAGCGTGGCGCCATGAGTGATTCTGCAAGCGGCAACGTCCGCGACTTCGACCGCCTGAACCTGCGCCTGCCAGCGGCAACCTTTGCAGCGATCGACCGCGCGATCGCCTCGCGCGCCGGGCATGTCTCCCGGAACACCTGGTTAACCGAAGCGGTCGCAGAAAAGCTCGCGCGCGACGCTGCGAATGACACCTCGGCGGAGGATCGGCGGCATGGCTAGTTTCTATGAGTTCTTCGCCGGCGGCGGGATGGCCCGGGCCGGCCTAGGTCCAGAGTGGACGTGCCTCTTCGCCAACGATTTCGACGCAAAGAAAGGCTTCGCCTATCAGGCCAATTGGGGCACCGGCGGCGAACTGAAAATCGGCGACGTCCGGCAAATCACGACGAAGGATCTTCCCGGTCGACCGGATCTCGTATGGGGTTCGTTTCCTTGCCAAGACCTCTCGTTGGCGGGCGTCGGCGGGGGGCTCGATGGCGAACGCTCCGGCACGTTCTATCCCTTCTGGGAAACGATCGAGGGCCTGGTCGAAGACGGGCGCGCGCCCAGCATCGTCGCCGTGGAGAACGTCTGCGGCGCGCTGACGTCCCACGGCGGCAAGGACTTCGAGGCGATCTGCCGGACCTTCGCAAAGGCCGGATACCGGTACGGCGCCCTGGTCATCAACGCGGACCTCTTCGTGCCTCAATCGCGGCCCCGCTTGTTTGTCGTAGGCGTTGCGAAGGACGTGGAGATCCCGCCCGAGTTGCTGTCGCCCGAACCGCTGGACCCGTTCCACGCCCGTGCGCTTTGCCGGGCGGTCGAGGCCTTGCCGCCGGAAACGCGAGAGCTTCTTGTCTGGTGGAACCTGCCGACACCCGGCCGTCGAAGCGAGACGTTCGCCGACGTGATCGAGGAAAGCCCCGACGGCGTGTCGTGGCACAACCAGGCAGAGACCAAGCGACTGCTCGACATGATGTCGGCCGTGAACCTTGCGAAAGTCGAGGCTGCGAAGCGCGCGGGCCGTCGCATGGTCGGTGGCGTATACCGGCGCACGCGGCTCGACGAGCAAGGCCAGAAGGTGCAGCGAGCCGAGGTGCGTTTCGACGAGGTCGCGGGATGCCTTCGCACGCCCGCCGGCGGCTCGAGCCGCCAGATAATCCTCGTGGTGGAGGGCTATCGCGTCCGCTCGCGGCTGATCTCGGCACGGGAGACCGCGAGGCTCATGGGTCTTGAGGACAGCTACGTCCTGCCGCGGAACTACAACGAAGCGTATCACCTCACCGGGGACGGGGTCGTCGTGCCGGTGGTCAGGCACCTGGCGCACCATGTCTTCGAGCCGGTGCTCGCCGCCGCCGTACGCGCCGCCAAGGCGGCCTAGCGCCAGGCATGACCAGCGCGGCGAAGGCTCCCGACGCGACCAATACTCCGCCATTCGAGACCGAGGATCTGCGCGCCAACCTCGCGGCGTTCCTCGATGCGCCGTTCCAGGACCCGAGCGGCCAGTCGGTTCGGGTGGGACACTACCGCTGGGGCGTCTACGCCTTCTTCGACTACGACGGCGAACCGATCTACGTCGGGCAAACCAACGAGCGTTTACGGACGCGTATCCGTCGGCACCTCACGAACCAGCGCACCGACGCCGTGGCGATGTCGGTGCTCGACCCCTTCGAAGTCTTCGAGATCGAGGTGTGGCCGCTCCCGCAGTTCGAGCAGACGGACAAATCGAGCAAGGAAGCGCGGGCGCATCTCGACGCGCTCGAACGGCTGATCACGCAAAAGGCCGTAGATGAGCCGCGGTTCAAGGCGATCCTGAACGAGAAGGACCCGCCTACCGGAGACCTCGTGGTGGACGCCCCACCATCCTATCGCGCCCGGATCGTCTCCGACCGCGTATTCGAGCTCCGCTCGCATCCAGATTTCCGGATTGCGCGACGCGCACTGATCATATCGCGCCTCGCCCAGGTGATCCGCGCGCTCGCCGGCACCCGTTCGTCGCCCTCGTTGCGGACGATCTCGATCAGCCCCTGCAGCCCGAGCCGACCGATCGGCGCCGCCAGGCCGAACTCGGCCATGTGCGCTTGGATCGTGTTGGAGAGCTCGATCCGGTGGCGCATCAGCGTCACCCGCGTGCGGTGGATCACCAACTCGCTCTGCTGCTCCGGGCTCTTCACCTCAACGAAGCGCATGCTCGGCCTGGTCACCGCCTCGCAGATCGCCTCCGCGTCAGCCGCGTCGTTCTTCTGCCGCTTCAGGTAAGGCTTCACGTACGCCGGCGGCATCAGCTTTACCTCGTGGCCCAGCTCAGTCAGCCGCCGGCCCCAGTGGTGCGCCGTGGCGCAGGCTTCGATCCCGATCTGGCACGGCGCCAGCTTCTCGAAGAACGGAAGTAGCTTCGCGCGGCTCAGCTTCCGCTGCACAACCACCTGGCCCGCCGCATCGACCGCGTGGACCTGAAACACTGACTTGGCGATATCCAAGCCCACCGTGACGACCTCTCCCATGGCGCTCCTCCATCTTTGCCGACCTCAAGGTGCGGCGGTGACGGGGAGCCGTCCACGGCATCACGAGCGGACATTTGAACCATCCTCGGGCGTGGGCAGCCGCCCCACGGGCGACGATGGGGATCTGGTTTTCGACGGTGTCCACCTCAGGCTAACGTGGCCGCGCGGGGGGCTTGAAACGGGCGACAAACGATTTAAATTGCATTTTATGCGGAATTACCGTCCTAATAGCCATTAAATTCGTCTTGGAGGCAAAGATGCTGATTGAATTCAGCGTGACGAACTTCCGCTCGTTCCGCGAGCGGCAGACCCTGTCCATGGTCGCTAGCCGGCTGGCTGAGCATGCCGACACTCACACCTTCGAGTCTGGTCTGGCCGGGTTCGAGCGTCTGTTGGCCACTAGCGTGATCTATGGTCCCAACGCGTCCGGCAAGACCAACCTGCTGCTCGCCCTGCAAATCATGCAGCAGACCGTGCTCACCTCCGCGGCCGCCAATCTGGTGCTGCGCGACTGGCGCGCCCCCTTCAAGCTCGACCGCGACTCGCGGGCTGCGTGCACGGTATTCGAGATCACCTTCGCCCTGGACGGCGTCCACTACGACTACGGCTTCGCCCTCAGTGACGAGAGGGTCGAGCGCGAGTGGCTAATCGAGTACGTCAATCCGCGCGGCCGCACGCTGTTCGAACGGAAATGGGTGGACAAGAAGGGCGACTACGACTGGCAGTTCAGCTCGTTTCTCAAGGGCCAGCGCGTGGTCTGGAGCGATGCGACCCGGCCGAACGCTCTCTATCTCACCACCGCCGTCCAGTTGAATGCCAAGCAGCTCGCGCCGCTGTTCGCCTGGTTCCAGCAGAAGCTAATCGTCGTCGCTGGGCCGAACGCAGGGCTCAACCCATCCCTCACCGCCTCGCTCCTCGACACCGAGGGCGGTAAGGCAAAGGTGCTGCCGTTCCTGCGCGAGGCCGATTTCGAGATCGACGACGTCGTGGTGCGCCGCGAACCCATCAACGGCCCCATCATCGGCCCAGTCATGGCCATCGAGCACAACCAGTCCGGGACCTGGGCCCTGCGCGGCAGCTTCGTGCATCCCAGTATCGACGGCAGTGGCCCGGTCGCCCTCGACTTCGCCGAGGAGTCGCGCGGCACTCAAATGATGTTCCAGGCCGCCGGCGCCTGGCTGCAGGTCCTTGAACAAGGGGCGGTCATCCTGTTCGACGAACTCGAGACGAGCCTGCACCCCCTGATCATCCGCTACCTGGTCCAGCAGTTTCAGGGCGCGTCCAGCAATCCGCGCAAGGCGCAGCTTATCTTCTCGACGCACAACACCTCGCTGCTCGACATGGACGTGTTCCGCCGCGACCAGATCTGGTTCGTGGAGCGTGGCCCCAAGGCCGGCTCGCGGGTCTATCCGCTCACCGAGTTCAAGCCGCGCCAGGGCGAGGCGCTGGAGCGCGGCTATCTGCGGGGGCGTTACGGTGCCCTGCCACTCGTTGAGGGGGCGCCAGCCTGATGCCTCGCCACCCTCGGACAGCGGCGAGCTATGCGCGGCGCGGCCCCCAGCGGGAGCCGTATGACGTCGTGCTAATCGTCTGCGAGGGGGCCAAGACCGAGCCGCACTATTTCGAAGGTTTGAAACGGGCCTGGCGGCTCAGCAGCGCCAACATCCATGTTCAGTCGCCGAACGCGTCCGATCCCCCCAATCTGGTCGCCTACGCCATGCAGCAGCTGAAGACCGGCGGATACGATCGCGTTTTCTGCGTCTTCGACCGCGACAGCCACGCGGGCTTCGACCAAGCGCTCAACCAGATCGCCCAAAGTGAGGAAGGGCAAGGCGGCCGCCTCACGGCGATCGTGTCCTGGCCCTGCTTCGAAGTATGGATCCGCCTGCATTTCGGGTTCACGACGAAGGAGTTCACAGCGACCGGCAAGCGCTCGGCCTGCGACAACGTCATCTGCGATCTCAACGGCCACCTGAACAACTACGCCAAAGGCTCAAAGACGATCTTCGCCGAACTTGAACGTAAGCTTGGCGACGCTCTCGCCAATGCCGAGCGCTTAGCCGCGCACAATGCCAAGACCGGCACCCAAAGCCCGGCCACCGAGATTCACGACCTCATCGCCTACCTCAGGGGCCTAAAGCCGCCGCCCTGATCGCCAAGGCGGACCACACAGGAGCCCCGATGGCTGAGCCCGTACCCTGTAGTCGCTGCCTGGATCCGATCAACTTAACGGTGAGATGCCGCGGGGGGAATTCACCATGAAGGCCACGGTTGCATTCGCACTCGCTTGCGCGTTGGGGGCGTTGTCCGGGCCGGTGACGGCAGCCCCCTCGACTCCCGCCTTCAGGTCCGTGTCCTACGACATCGGTCTCACGCCGGACTTCGCCACTGGCGTCGTATCCGGTGTCGAGCGTCTCCGGTTCCAGAGTCTGTCCGACGGACTCGACGCATTGTCATTCACCGCGAACTCGCTGGCGGTGAACGCTACCTTGGACGGACTGTCGGGCGTCACGGTCACCGCCGAGAGAGGTCAACGTACGTTCCATCTCCCGCGGCGCCTGCGAAGGGGCGAGGTGGCGACCTTGGTGATGAGCTTCGCGGGTCGGCCGCAGCGCGACGTCGTTTTCACGCCAGATGAGATCCACACGGGCTATTTCACCTGCGAACTCATGATCTGCGACATCGACCGGCCGGGCGACCGCGCCACGCTTCGGCTCGCATTGACGCTTCCAACGGGATTGGAGGCCGCAGCGCCTGGGAAGCTCGTGTCGCGCACCGCGGCCGGCCCAGGCCTCGAGACGTGGCGCTGGCGAGAGGACCGCCCCTATCCGAGCTATCTCTATGGCTTTGCCGCCGGCCGATATGCGCGGGCGACACTTCCGGGCCACCCTTCGCTCTCGGTCCTGTACGCCAGCGAAACGCCCGAGCAGGTGCAGGCGATCTTCGCCGGGACGGCGCAAATGATCGCCTTCTACGAAGCGAAAGCCGGCGTGCGGCTTCCGGAGCGCTCCTACACCCAGGTTCTCGTGGCGCGGAACGGCGACCAGGAGGACGCCGCCCTGTCGATGATCGAGAAGTCGTCCATCGAGCCCATCCTGTCCGATCCGCAGGCGGACGGTATGGCGGCGCACGAGCTGGCTCACCAATGGTGGGGGAATCTCCTGACCTGTTCCGACTGGCAGGAGCTTTGGCTGAACGAGGGGATGGCCGGCTTCATGACGGCGGCCTGGAAGGAGCAGCGCTGGGGCCGCGCGGCCTACGATGCGGAAATGGTCGTCGCCGAGAGGGCTTGGGACGCCGCAAAGAAAGCCGACATGGACAAGCCCTTGAGTTGGCGTGGCGTCTACCCTTCGCTCCGGGACAGGCGCCGGATCGCCTATGGGAAGTCGATGATCTTCCTGGACACCTTGCGCTCCGAGCTGGGCGACGACGCGTTCTGGCGCGGCGTGCGCCGGTACAGCCAAATCAATGCCGGGCGGAGCGTCACCGCCATGGACCTCGAGAAGGCTTTCGAAGCGACGAGCGGGCGCGATCTGTCCGCCACCTTCAAGACCTGGGTTTACGGAGGCGAATAGACGCCGGTGTCTCCAGCGTGGCCAAGTGCATTTGATAGAGAGACGGCCATAGATCCGGTCCGACGATCCGGCGCGCGCCCAGCGTAGTAAAGTCGGTATCGAATCGCGCTGGGGAGGCACGTTTGCGCTTACTCTATTCAGTGGTCGTGGTCGCCTGGGCCCTCCTTCAGCCAGCGGTGGCGGCTGCGCAAAGTCAGCCAAGCACGGAGCTCTTTGACGGCTTGAAGGTGGTTAAGGGCATCTCGATCGACCGTGAGACATGCGCGCGGTTGGAAAGGGAGCAAACCGCGGTTTGGGTGGAGGCGGATGGCGATGCGCAGTGCCTTCGCTACTACGCCTTCGGGCTGGATCCTCGGCGGCCCAATCCGCGCGCCGTCGGTTGGATGCACGGAGACGTCGTCGGCGGACCTGAATCGATAAGGGCCCGGCATCAGGACGGCCTCGGCGTTACCTCGATGATCGATCAGATGCGACGTCTCTCGGAACGCTACAGCGCACCCTTCGTGTTCATAGCCCGGCCTGGCGCCTACGGAAGCTCGGGCAAGCACGAGCCCACAACGTCGACGCGTCACGAGGCGGCGCTTGTTCGGGCGCAGATGGACGCGATCAGCCGCCGCTACCGGGTGGGCGAATGGGTCCTCGCAGGCCATAGCGGCGGCGGCACCATGGTCGCCGAGATGCTCAATCGCGGCGTAAGCCTCAGGTGCCTCGTCGTGTCATCAGGGGCTCCAGCGCACGACGCCTACATGCGCGCTAAGTGGGCTCTGAGCCCCAAGTCTAAGGCCGAAGACCAGAAGGCCGCCGCGGAGCAATTCGCGGCCGCGCTGGCCCACTTCGATCTCAATCCCGTCGCGGATCTTGGCCAAGTGCTCCCGCGCCCCGGACTACGTGTATTCGTCTTGGCGGACCCGCGAGACGAGACGGTGCCGGTTCAGGCGCAGCGCGTGTACTACGACGCACTTCGACAACGTGGCATCGACGCGAGCTTCGTCGAGCTTGAGAAGGCGGCCCCGCCAAATCATCACAGCCTGGTCGATCACGCGGAAAACGCGGCCGGCCTGTGCGTGCAGGGTGCTCCAACCCAGCAGATCATCTCCACACTCCGCCAGATGCCTGATCAGGCCGATCGGATCAGCAACTAACGCCCATTCGAAAGTCCGTTTTCGGGCCCGTGGGACAGATCCACTCGTCGCGAACCCCAGCTGGACAGCTTCAGCATCGAAGGATCGCGATCGGGAAAAAGCGAAATCGGCCATTGGGGACATCCGAGGGAACCCCTCGACGAAATCGTTATGGGCGTCTTGCGCCCACCAAGTCGATCGCCTTTTCCAGGTCCGGGTCCCCTCCCCGGCACAGGTCCTTGCGAGTCGATCTCGAGGCAATGTCCGGCGTGATGGCCTTGTCGCGGTAGTCCTGTCCTTGAGGCCCCCACAGACCCTGAACGGGGATGGTCAGCTTCCAGCCGTCGCCGACGGGAAAGGTCTCGCTGCTGAGGAGCGCCCCCGCTGTCGGACGACCGACGAACCGCGCCTTGCTGCCGCCCCGCATGGCCCAGGCGAAACCTTCGGCCGCACTCCCGGTGTTCGGCCCGATCAGCACGACCACCGGCTGGGCGTAGCGCTTGCCTCCAAGTCCCTCGGTGTAGAACACCGCCTCTCCGCCGTGATCGCTCACCGCCTTGAAGACCGCTGCGTCGGTGTAGGCGCCCACCACCTTCGGTCCGCTTAGGACGTCGGCAGCCGTGGGCGAGCGGCCGAGCGACTTGAGGTAGGGCCGGGCAAATAGCGCCACGGCCGGCGCATCGCCGGGTGGCAGGAAGTAGCTGGCAAGCCTCAACGCTGACGCGTTGCCGCCGCTGTTCTCGCGCAGGTCGATGATCAGGCCGCTCGTGTCCTTCAGGTCCGCCATGGCGCTGTCGGCCATATCCGCCGCGCCATCGTCGAAGCGGTCCGCGCGCAGATAGCCGATCGAGGCGCCGGGCCGGGGTGAAAGTGTCGTCCATCTCCAGCCAGGCTGTTCGGGCGGAAAGGGAATGAGTTCACGCCGAACGCTTACGCGTCGGCCAGCCCCGCCACAGTTTCGCACCTGGATGTCTGCGGCTGATCCCAAGGGTCCGTTCAGCGCATCGAGCGGGCTCTCCAGAACATCGCCGGGCCGCAGGCCTTGCCGCCACGCATCGGAAAGCAATGACACCCGGGTGACGGTTTGGGCGCCATCCACGAGCTCGAAATTGGCGCCGAGCGCCGGCTGTCGCGCGCTGGAGGACGATGGCGGCCAAAGGTTCGTGTGCGAGACTTTCAGTTCGCGAAGCATGGCATTGGCCAGGACGTTGAATTCCCGGTCGTCCCCTACGGCGGCGACCCTTGATCGGTACCTAGCTCCGACCACAGTCCAGTCCACGCCGTGGAAACTCGGGTCATAGAAGTTCTCATCCACCGTGCGCCAGACAGTGTCGAACAGCCGGCCGTAGTCAGTCTTTGGCGCAGCGCCGCCGGTCATCACCAACGCTGTCGCGCAGCCGAAAGCCGCCAACACCTTTCGAAGCCGAGTCATCCACGGAGCCTCCCCACTCTTGAGAAGGAGGCGAGCTTCAATCCGTTCGGATGCGGCCTTTCGGATTAAATTCGGTTCATGTCGATCTCGCCGAGATGACATGGCGGCGCTTCGAATTGAAAGCAGCCTCCAGGGCCACGCCTCCAAGCGGACTCTGCCAAGGTCCCCCTCGAGTCAGGCGCGGTCCACGCGCCAACGGCTCAGATGCGCCTGGCGGGCGTCCAAGAAACCTAAACAGCCGCGGACGTTGGCATCGACGCCGAATGCGGACCTATTTGGGCCTCTGCGCGGCCCATTCGAGCAAGGCGTCCAGCGCAGGGCACATGGCCTGCCCCCAGGGCGTCAGGCGGTATTCCACCTTCGGCGGAACCTGCGGATAGACGGTCCGCGCAACGATGCCGTCGCGCTCCAGGTCGCGCAGTTGCTGGATCAGCATCTTTTCCGAGATCCCGGGGATCGCCCGCTGCAGCTCGGAAAAGCGCAGCACGGCCCGGTCGAACAGCTGAAAGATGATTACCATCTTCCAGCGTCCCTCCAGCATCCGGAAGGCCGCCTCCACGCCCGTGGCGGCAATGTCCGGCGTCACGTCAGCAAGCTTACCTGTAGGTGAGTACCCTACTTTTTTGTCGGTTCTTGCCATTCAGGCAGTATAGTCGCATTTCGATGGAAGAGCCAGACGAGGCCGCCATGACCATCAACCTTCCCGCCCCCATCGGGAGATACCTGGACGCCGCCAACACGAACGACGCCGACGCTGTCACCGCCTGCTTTACGCCCGACGCCCATGTGCGGGACGAGGCCCGGGATCATGACGGCGCCGCCGCCATCCGCGACTGGGCCGTCGACGCGCGGCGACGTTACACGTTCCGCGCTGAGCCGCGGAGCTTCGAGCCGGCATTCGACGGAGGGACGGTCACCGCTCACCTGACCGGCGACTTTCCGGGCGCGCCCGCAGACCTGCGCTACCAGTTCCGGCTCGCAGGCGACCTTGTGGCGGACCTGGAGATCACCCTGCGCGACCCGCGCGCCGAACTCACCGGGCGTCGGGCGCTGGTAACCGGCGGCGGCCAGGGCATCGGCGCCGCCGTCGTCCATCGCCTGCGCCAGGCAGGCGCGACCGTCTTCACCGCTGCGCGGACTGCGCGCGAGCCCGTCGAGGCGCCCGACCTGTTCGTCACGGCCGACGTCTCGACGCCGCAGGGCGCCGCGGCCGTGGCCGAGGCGGCGCTGGCGCGGCTGGGCGGGATCGATGTGCTCGTCCACAACGTCGGTGGATCCTCGGCGCCGGGCGGCGGCTATGCCGCGCTCAGCGACGACGACTGGTCCGCCGCGCTCGAGGCCAACTTGCTGTCGGCCGTGCGGCTCGACCGCGTGCTCGTGCCGGCGATGATCGAGCAGGGCTACGGCGTCGTGATCCACCTCTCGTCGATCCAGCGAGTGCTGCCGCTTTTCGAGTCCACCATCGCTTACGCCGCCGCCAAGGCGGCGCTCGGCAACTACAGCAAGGCGCTGTCCAACGAGGTCGGGCCTAAGGGCGTGCGCGTGCTGCGCGTGTCGCCCGGTTTCACCGAAACCGACGCGGCGACGCGGATGATCGAACGCCTGGCGCAGGCCGACGGGACCGACACCGCGGCGGCCCGCCAAGCGCTGATGCGGTCCTTGGGCGGCATCCCGATCGGGCGGCCGAACACGCCTGAGGAGGTCGCCGAGCTGGTTGTGTTTCTCGCCAGTGATCGCGCCGCCACCTTGCACGGCGCCGAGTACGTGATCGACGGCGGCACGGTCCCCACCGTCTGAATCGCGCCAGGAGCGGCAACTGTCCTCAGTCCAACAACACGACATTCAGTCGGGCGGATGAGCAAGCGCACCTTCGACCTTATCGCGAAACTTTCCCATGATTCTCGCATAAGTTGACCCAAAGCATCTGACCTCCTATGCAGTCGCCAGTTAAGTTTGTTTTGCGTTGGAGGCCTCTGGTGTGGACTCGAGGAGCTGTTGCGTCGCTGGTTGCGGCGTTGGCTTGGGGCAGCGCCTCGGCGGTTTGCGCGCAGACCGGGTGGTATGTCTCAGGGTCTGCGGGGAACTATCTGAGGCAGGTTCAAACAACCGAGACTCAGCTTTCGAGATTTGGCTTGGCGCCGGCGCAAACCGTGGAAAAGGCCACCTTCAACGCAGGCGTGACGACGACTGCAGGCGTGGGGAAGCGAATTAGCCAGCACCTGCGGTTCGAGGCGCAGCTGGGATATGTCGATTATACGCTAAATCACGTAAATCCATTTGCCAACGATCCCGACTATCCGAGACTTGACGGTCGCCCATTCGACCGAATTCAAGGCGGCCGGCTCACTCGAGTGACCGGCGACGTCATTGGCTTTTATGATTTCAACCCGCTTCGTTGGGGTGTCACACCATACGTCGGGGTCGGCTTTGGCGGCTCCGAGAACAATAGGGCGTTGGGCACATTCGCAAGCTCGGATGGGGTAACATTGACGACGCCGCACGGGTCCGGGGCTGAGGGTTTCGGCGTTGCCGAGATCGGCCTTTCTATTCCGATGATGTCTCAATCGATCATCTTGGCCCCCTCCTATCGGTTCGTCCGATATCGGCCCACTGAAGACAGCGCTCATGTGTTTAGCGCGACCCTGCGATACGCATTCTAGGTCGGCGACCCTGCTGACCATTGCCGCCATGCTGGTCCAGGAAATCCTGTCGCGCCCGCCGCGGAATCGACGCGCCGTGGCCCGCTACGCCGGACTGACCGGCTCCCCTGATGAGAGCGGCGCCCGGCGACGAGAGAAGGGGCTATACGGTCCACAACACGAAAGAGCCGGCGGACGCCGTTGTAGACGTGGATCCGAACGCCTGAGCAGAGGGGCTGAAGGAGGCCACCGGGATTACGTAGGAGCGGCCTGATCCGGGTCGTGCAGCGCCACGTTGGCAACCATCGGCCGGGAGCCCCAAGGTGCTTGCATCGGCTCCCTGCAACGCCGCATGACTCTCAGCGCGCGGTTGCGAGGGGCCGTATATAGTGCGTGATCCAAGCGTTGAAGGCCGCGGGCTCTTCGAGCGGCGGGCTGTGGGCCGAGCGCTCGAACCAAGCGAAGCCCTTTTGGGGCGCTGTTATCCGGTCCAGAAAAGCCTCGGCGAGAGCGCCATCGGTCCGGTGGTCATAGCGACCTGAGACCAGGTACACCGGGACCTGGAAATGCCGGTCACGTCCATCGAGGGCCAGGGCGCTCATTTCGGGGACCATCGCCGCAGTGTACCGGTCACCACGCATGAAGGCGACGAGGTCGCGCCAGTTCACTTCGCGCGAGGTCATGCCGATGAGCGCCAGATTCGAGTAGCTGAGGCTCCCATGAAAGGCGCCGCCGAACGCGATCGTCCACTTGCGCAGGATCGCACCTGACCGGTCGTCGGCGTAGGGCGGAGGGCCGATCCTTTCGAGTTCGGTGGTCGCCTGGTCATTGTGGCGCGCTCGCGCCTCGGCCATGGCGAAACCATAGGATCGCTTGAGCCCCTCCGCCTGGTTCACGATCTGCCCAACGCCAACATAGGCGGCGACATGCTCGGGGTGTCGCTGGGCGTAGACCAAGCCAAGGGCCGTGCCGGAAGAATGGCCAATGAGGACTACCTTGTCCTTGTGAAGCCGGGCGCGAACGCCTTCGACGAGCACGCCTAGATCGGCCACGTACTGGTCAAGACTTAGCGTTTTCGGCGGGGTCGCGAACGGGTCCAGGGATTGGCCCGAATAGCGCTGACACCAATAGACGACGACGAAGCGCTCTTCGAGCTCGGCGTTGAAATGGCGGAGGATCGGCGTCTCGCACCACAGGTCGCTCACCCAGATCAGCGCCGGATCGGACAGGTTCCGCCCACGGATAATGACCGACTGATCGACCCCGTTGATCGGCCACCGCTCGACGACCGCGATGCTGTTGGCCGCCGCTCCGCCCCGAGCGTCCCGGAAGGGAGTCGTTGAGATTGGCCTGAAGAGCCACACGGCGAGCGCAAGCATCAAGACCGTGCAGACGCCGATCACGATCGGTCCGATGGCGCGCCGAGGAGTCCGGGTCGCCGCGGATGTTGGTCCCGTTCGCATTCCGGCCCCCCGGTGTTCGCCGCCGCGCTGGAGATCCAACGCGCCCCGTCATGCGCTGGCGGCTTCGTTTGCGGCTAAGTTCGATCCCCACTTAGACGGTGGGAGTCCACGCGCCGCAATTGCAGCTTACGCGGAAAGGCCGAATATCCGCTGGTCGCCTGCGGTCGGCGGATGTCAGGCGACATGGAAAACTGACCCCCACAGCCAACCCGCTACCAGGCTCGCCAGACCAGCGACCACAGCCGGCGCCGCGACAGCCGGATGAGCAAAGGGCAGATGGCCGATCAGAAGGATCACCAGCCAGACCAGCCCTGTCGTCCAGAGCCTGCCACGCAGGATCAGAGCCAGGCCGCAACCGCTCCAGCCGCCGGCCTTCATGCCCCGTCGGCACGGCGCGTCCGTTCCAGGGCTCGTCGGTAGTCCCGCTGAACCTATTCGTAGCGCAGCGCCCGAGAGGGCTCGGCGCGGGAAACCCGGAACGCCTGCTCGGCCACGGTCAGAACCGCCACCAGGATCGCCGCCAGGCTGGGTGCCAGGAAATACGCCGGGTTCAGCGATATTCGCTCATCAAAACCAGCCAGCCACCAGCGCATCGCCAGCCACGCCACCGGCCAGGCGACCAGGTTGGCCCACAGTACCGGGCGTAGGAATTCGCCCACGAGCAGGCGCAGCACGTCGGCGGTTGAGGCGCCCAGCGTCTTGCGGATGCCGATCTCCTTGACGCGCCGGCTGGTGTTGAACGCCGCCAGCCCATAGAGACCCAGGCAGGCGATGGCCGCCGACAAGACCGCGCCTGCCGCGAACAACTGCCCGCGCCGCGCGTCGCTGTCGTAGAACGGCTTCATGGCCACCTGCACCGTCTCGCCCTGGAACGGCGCGCCGGGCGCGAGGCTGCGCCAGACCGCCTCCAGCCGTTTCAGGACCCGGGCCTGGTCGCCGTCACGCACCC
>DASRRU010000268.1:0-12626 GCA_035656795.1 Phenylobacterium sp.
TCTGAGGCAAACCTCCCGGCGCCCCGGGCCCATGCCCTCTTCACAAAGCCGCGCAAATGGACCCAACTTACCGGCTCGAGGGGGAGCGCTGAGCGAATGACCAAGGCCTCGGATCTCTTCATCGCCTGCCTGGAAGAGGAAGGCGTCGAGTACATCTTCGGCGTTCCCGGCGAGGAAAACCTCGACTTCCTGGACAGCCTGTCGCGCTCGAAAAAGATCAAGCTGATCCTGACGCGCCACGAGCAGGGCGCCGGCTTCATGGCCGCCACATATGGCCGCCACACCGGCAAGGCCGGGGTCTGCGTCGCCACCCTGGGCCCCGGCGCGACCAACTTCGTGACCGCCGCGGCCTACGCCCAGCTCGGCGGCATGCCGATGATGATGGTCACCGGCCAGAAGCCGATCAAGAGCTCCAAGCAGGGCCGCTTCCAGATCCTTGACGTGGTCGCCATGATGGGGCCGCTCACCAAATACACCCACCAGCTGGCCTCGGCCGACAACATCCCCTCGCGGATCCGCGAAGCCTTCCGCCTTGGCCAGGAGGAAAAGCCCGGGGCGGTGCACCTGGAATTCCCCGAGGACATCGCCCACGAGCAGACCGACTCCACGCCGATCCCGCGCAGCAATGCGCGACGTCCGATCGCCGACGAGACGTCGGTCCGCGCCGCGGCCAAGCGCATCGAGCAGGCCAAGTCGCCGATCCTGGTGATCGGGGCCGGCGCCAATCGCACCATGACCAGCCGGATGCTGGCCCAGTTCATCGAGAAGACCGGCATCCCCTTTGTCTCGACCCAGCTCGGCAAGGGCGTGGTCGACGAGATGAGCCCGAAGTTCGTCGGCTGCGCGGCGCTCTCGGCGGGCGACTTCGTGCACCGGGCGATCGGGGCTGCGGACCTGATCATCAACGTCGGCCACGACGTGATCGAGAAGCCCCCGTTCATCATGCGGAGGGGCGGCGCGGAGGTGATCCACGTCAACTTCCGCTCGGCCGAGGTCGATCCGGTCTACTTCCCGCAGTACGAAGTGATCGGCGACATCGGCAATTCCATCTGGCAGATCAAGGAAGACATCCTGCCCCAGCCGGGCTGGGACTTCTCCACGATGATGAAGGCCCGCGCCGCCGAGGTGGCGCACACCGCCAGGCAGGTCGGCGACATGCGCTTCCCGATCTACCCGCAGCACCTCGTCGACCAGATCCGCAAGGCCATGCCCGCTGACGGCATCATCTGCCTGGACAACGGGATCTATAAGATCTGGTTCGCGCGGAACTATCCGGCGCGGATGACCAACACCGTGCTGCTGGACAATGCGCTCGCCACCATGGGCGCCGGCCTGCCCTCGGCCATGGCGTCCTCCATGGTCTATCCGGACCGCAAGGTGATGGCGATCTGCGGCGACGGGGGCTTCATGATGAACAGCCAGGAGATGGAGACCGCCGTCCGGCTGAAGCTGAACATCACGGTCCTGATCCTCAACGACAACTCCTACGGCATGATCCGCTGGAAACAGGCCAACATGGGCTTCAAGGACTGGGGCCTGACCTACGGCAACCCGGACTTCGTGAAGTACGCCGAGAGCTACGGCGCCAACGGCTACCGCGTCGGATCGGCCGCGGAGGTTCCCGCGTTGCTGGAGAAGTGCCTCAACACCCCCGGCGTCAATCTCATCGAGGTTCCGGTGGACTATTCCGACAACGATCCGATCCTCAACAACCAGATCAAGGAGCTGAGCGCGGCGGTCTGACCGGCCCACGCTGACCCTCGCCATGCCCACCCTGAAAACCTCCTATCCGCTCTACCTGGCCAACGAGGCCAAGAGCCCGAACCAGGACCTCGTGGTCACCGACAAGTTCACCGGCGAGGTGGCGACGCGGGTGGCCCAGGCCGATGCGGCGACCATCAGCGCCGGGATCGCCGCGGCCGTCGAGGCCACCGAGCCGATGGCCAAGATGGCGGCCTACGAGCGGCAGGCGGTGCTCGCCCACTGCGTCACCCGCTTCACCGAGCGGTTCGACGAACTGGCCATGGCGCTGTGCATCGAGGCCGGCAAGCCGATCCGCGACAGTCGCGGTGAAGTCACCCGCCTGATCGACACCTTCCGCATCGCCGCCGAGGAGAGCGTGCGAATCGTGGGCGAGGTGCAGCCGCTGGACATCTCTCCCCGCGCCCGGGGCTACCAGGGCATGTGGAAGCGCGTGCCGATCGGCCCCTGCTCCTTTATCTCGCCGTTCAACTTTCCGCTGAACCTGGCGGCGCACAAGATTGCCCCGGCGCTGGCCGTCGGCTGCCCGTTTGTGATGAAGCCCGCCAGCCGCACGCCGCTGGGCGCGCTGATCATCGGCGAGGTGCTGGCCGAGACCGATCTGCCGAAGGGCGCCTTCTCGATCCTGCCGGCGCACCGCGAGGGCGCGGACCTGTTCACCACCGACGAGCGTCTGAAGCTGCTCTCCTTCACCGGCTCGCCCGACGTGGGCTGGGACCTGAAGGCCCGGGCGGGCAAGAAGAAGGTGGTGCTGGAGCTGGGCGGCAACGCCGCGGTGATCGTCGACGAGACCCTCTCGGGCGCAGACCTGGACGACGCGGTCGAGCGGATCATCTTCGGCGCCTTCTACCAGTCCGGACAGTCCTGCATCGGCGTCCAGCGGATCATCATCCACGCGTCGGTCTACGACGAGCTGCGCGAGCGGCTGGTGGCCAAGACCAAGACCCTGATCGCCGGCGATCCGAAGGACGAGAAGACCTTCATCGGGCCGATGATCGACGTGAAGGAGGCCACCCGCCTCGACGACTGGATCCAGGCCGCGGCGGCCTCGGGGGCGAAGATCCTCTGCGGCGGAAAGCGCCAGGACGCCATGCTGGAGGCGACCCTGGTCGAGGGCGTCGGCCGTGACGCCAAGCTCTATGCCGAGGAGGCTTTCGGCCCTGTGGCGATCCTTTCGAAGTTCGAGGACTTCAACGCGGCGCTGGACGAGGTCAACGACTCAAAGTTCGGTCTGCAGGCGGGAGTTTTCACCCGCGATCTCTTCCGGATGATGACGGCTTGGGACAAGCTTGACGTCGGCGGCGTGGTGGTTGGCGATGTGCCCAGCTATCGTGTCGACAACATGCCCTATGGTGGCGTGAAGGACTCCGGTCTGGGGCGTGAAGGCGTAAAGTTCGCGATGGAAGACATGACCGAGATTCGGAACCTCGTCATCCGTCGGCGCTGAGGCGACGTAACTGCTGGATATGGTTGTTTGCGTTAGCCTTGGAGGGCGCCCGTGTTGAGCATCGCGCAGATCACGGACCTGCACGTCACGACGGGCGATGATCCGCTGAATCAGATGCGGAACGAGCAGCGTCTGCGCCAGGTGCTGGACTCGATCCATGCCCTCAAGCCCCGGCCGGTGGCGATCATCGCCTCCGGCGACCTGGTGGATCACGGCCGCCCCGACGAATACGCCGCGCTGAAGACGATCCTCGCGGAGACCGAGATCCCGATCTACTACGCGGTCGGCAACCACGACCGGCGCGGCCCCTTCATCGAGGCGCTCGGCGGACCCTTCGCGCCCTGCGATCTCAACGGCTTCATCCAGTACGTGGTCGACTTCGACGGCCTGCGGATGGTGGTCTGCGACACCCTCGAAGAAGGCCACGACCGCTCGGGCTTCGACGTCCAGCGCGCCGAGTGGCTGGCCGAGGCCCTGGCGGCGGATACCGAAACACCCACCATCGTCGTCATGCACCACCCGCCGATCCTGTCCGGCGTCAGGTGGATGGATCCCGATCCGAACGCGCCCTGGATCGGCCAGCTGGCCGACATCATCCGTGGCCACGAGCAGATCCGCGCCGTGCTCTGCGGCCACGTCCACCGCGCCTTCCATGGCCTGCTGGCGGGCCGTGTGGTGGCGACCTCGCCCGCGACCTCGATCCAGGTCACCTTGAACCTGTCGCCGGTGGATATGGAGCGGCCGGACGGACGTGAGCTCCTGGTGGCCGAGCCGCCGGGCTATGTGCTGGTGGTGGCTGACGAGGGCCGTGTGACCACCCACACCTGCGTCGCCGGGGCCTTCGAGCCTGCGGTGACCTACACCCGCCCATTCGGCTTCGACTGAACATGCCAGGCCGGACAGGCGGGTTGTTCACCCAATTCCTCGCCCGGCTAGCTGAGCTGCGCAAGGCGCGTGGCGCCTGGTCGAGCGCCGCGGTGGTCGCAGGCGTCGCGCTCGCCGCGGCCCTGGTGTCCCTCGCGCTCAGCACCACGACGCCGTTCCGGTTCGTGGAGAACGTGACCTACGATCTGCGCATCGCCTTGATGGCCCCCCCGGCCCAGAAGGACTTCGTCATCATCAAGATGGACGACGACGCCATGAACGCCATGCGCGACGCCTCGCCCTGCCACTGCCTGTCGCCGATCAACAAGGTCTGGCTGGCCGACCTTCTGGCGACCCTGGACTCCAAGGGGGTAAAGGCCATCGGCGTCGACTATCTGCTCGACACCTGGGCCTCGCCGGCCGAGTTCCAGGCGTTCTCCAAGCGCATCGCCAATGTGAAGGCGCCGATCGTCGCGGTGGTGGACCCGTCCTACAAGCCGGGCGTCGACTTCCCCGTGGATCCCAAGCTGCGCTACGCCGATGCGCGGGCCCTGGTGCGGGTGGACTATGACGACGTGGTCCGCCGCTATGATCCCATGCCCGGCAAGACCCGCGCGCTCGCCGCCGAGGTCGCAGCCGCCGTGGGGGCGACGCCGCCCACCAAGTCCTTCGCCATCCGCTACCGCAAGCCCTACGCGGGCGCCTCGGGCGAGAACGCCGGAGCCATCGCGCCGTCCTATTCCGCCGCCTTCGTGCCGGTTCTGCCGGACAGCTTCTTCAAGGGCAAGATCGCCTTCATCGGCGCGGTGACCCGTTCGGCCCACGCCGATTCCGACACCGTGAAGGAGGATATGCACTTGACCCCTCTGCGCTTCCTGGCCGGCCACTATGACGGCACGCCGGGGGTCGAGGTGCATGTGCATGCGCTGTCGCAGATCCTGGCCGGCGACCGGATCAAGACGCCGAGCCCCCTGCTCGCCGGAATGATCGTCTTCATCGCGGCCCTGGGGGGCGCGGCCCTGGGCCAGGGCGCGGTGCGCTGGTGGATGGCCATCGGGATCGTGCTGGGCGGGCTCGTACTGGCCTTCGCTGTGGCCTTCGCCACGTTCAACTGGCTCTCATTCGTGGCGCCCCTGACCGCGCCCGGCGTCAGCTTCGCCTTCGCCTTCTTCGTGATGAGCCGCCTGACCGCCGCCGAGCTTTCGAGCCAGCGGGCCTTCTACTCCTCCACCCTGGAGCGCTACCTCGCCCCGCAGGTGATCGACAACATCGTCGAGGGCAAGGAGGCGGTGAAGATCGGCGCCGACCGGCGCGAGATCACGGTGATGATCTCCGACCTGGAGAACTTCTCGAACCTGGTGGCGACCCTGCCGCTGGAGACCTTCCAGGTGGTGATCAACGGCTATCTGGACGGCATCCTGGAGATCCTCTGGGCGCACGGGGCGATGATCGACAAGATGACCGGCGACGGGGTCATCGTCTTCTTCGGCGCGCCGGTGCCCTACGCCGACCACGCCGACCGCGCGCTGGTCTGCGCCCGCGAGATCGACGTCTTCGCCGAGGCCTACCGCGCCAGGATGATCGAGCAGCACGGCGTATTTGGCGCCACGCGCATGGGTCTCGACTCCGGCGTCGGCCTGGTCGGCAACTTCGGCGGCGAACGCCGGTTCAACTACACGGCCTATGGCGAGGTGGTGGTGATCGCCGCGCGCCTGGAAGCGGCCAACAAGACCTTCGGCACCCGCATCCTGTTCTCCGCCGCCACCAAGGCCCTGGCCCCCGACGCCGGCCCGGTCCGCGCGGTCGGCAAGGTTGCGCTGAAAGGCGTGCAGCTGCCGATCGAGGCCTATACGGTGGCGTGAGGCGGCTTGCGCCAGCGCTGTGGGCCGCCCTGAGCTTGGCCGGCCTGACTGGCTGTGGTCCCCCGAGCGACCACCTCCTGATTCACCGTTTTGAGCGCGAGCGGCCGCAGTTCGAGCAGCTACGTGCCGCCGCCTGTGCGCTGAATTGCGACCAGCTCATTCGACCAGACAGAGCTGATCGCGAAATGGCCGATGCTCACGTGGAGTGGTTCAGAACGAAGCTGCGAGCCATCGGAGCTTCCGGGCTAGATGTAGGGAGAACGCCAACAGGATGCGGGCTCGTTCTCGATGTCTGGGCAACGGGATTTGCAGGCACACCCGCCGGCTACAAGCAATTTCGTTTCGGCGCTCTTGGCGACGTCGTGGAGCCCGACACAACGACCACCGTCGTCAGTGATCTGGATGCGCGCAAGCCGCCGGACCAGATCACGCAGTTTGAGCGCCCATTGAAAGACGGCTGGTGGATTGAGTACGTCAACTATCCCTAGGCTCGAGAAGAATGGCAGGTCTGCTTCCGGAACCGTAGCGGCCGCCAGGCCTTACCGCCCCGCCGCCACCCACGCCGCCAGGTCCGGATCGTTGGTCACCCGGTACGGCCGGTCGAAGCGGTCGATGAAGAAGTGCTCCATCTCGGGCCTCGTGAAGGGCCGGGCGCCCAGGCGGCCGAAGACGGCGATCTGGTGGCCGGTCTCGTCGACGGCGCGGTCGCGGTCGAGGCCCTTTGAGAGCGCCAGCGCCGCCGTCGCGGTGCGGGCCCAGGCGATCAGCTCCGGCTTCGGCGGCGGCGAGAAGCCGTAGAAGTTGGGCTGGCTGGCCGGGCTGGTGAGCTGGATCACCTTCATGCCGTTTCGCCCGTCGGCCACATAGGCGAACAACGAGGCGTTGGTGGAGGCCACGACCACGTCCTGGGCGTCGTTCATCCGGCCGCCGAAATCGACCTTCCGGTAGACCTTGGGCGCCTCGGGGCGCTTCACGTCGACGATGATCAGGCCGTCCTTGCCGGCCGCGACGTAGGCGTAGGTGCGCGCCACATAGACCCGGCGGGCGTCAGCGATCGGCACAGCGGCGCCGGCCACCAGCACCGGCTTCTCCAGCCGGGTCACATCGACCACGTCCAACCCCCGCTGGTCGGTGACGAACAGGTAGCGGAACTGCAGGGCCGAGGCGCGCACGCCCGGCAGGGCCAGCGTCGCCACGTGGCGGGGCTTCAGCGGATCGTTGAGGTCCAGCACCACCAGGCCCGCGTCGGCGGCGACATAGGCGTAGTGGCCGCCGAGCGTGATGTGCCGCGCGCCCTTCAGCAGGCCGCCGGGGTTCCAGGTCAGGGCGCGATGCAGGCTGTTGTTGCGCGGATCGCCGTCGGACAGGGTGTCGACGTTGACCTCGATCAGGCCCTCCTGCGCGTCGGTGATGAAGGCGTAGTGGTAGATCGGGTGGAACGGCTGTTCCTGGTTGGCGGCCTGCATCTGCGGCGTGTTGCGCCCGGGCGCGATCGACTGGTTGGTCGGCAGGGCCATGCAGGTGGCGTTCTTCGTGGCGATATGGGTGTCGTCGCCCAGCGGCGAGAAGGGCGCTGAGACGATCTTCTGCGAGACGTCCTTGTTGGCGATCGAGGCAACGTCATAGGCGCGGAAGCCGCCCTTGCCCTCGGCGACGTAGACATATTCGCCGCGCAGCTGCAGGCAGCGCGCCTCGCCCCCGGTCTTGTGGGTGACGTTGGCGATGTCCTCTTCGGCGTCCGTCTCGCCGCCCTTCAGGCCCTTGGCGAACGGCTTGCCGCGCCGCCAGTTGATCAGCTCTCGACCGTTCTTCTCGACATGGAGTTTGTAGAAGTCGGGGTAGGCGTACTTGTGCAGGTATGAGCCGAATACCGCCTGCGGCTCGCTCCATTCGGTGACCCTGACCGCCTCCAGCCCACCCTCCAGCCCGACCCAGGCGTGCAGACCCATGAAGTTGGAGGTGTTGGTGCCGAGCAGCAGCAGCTGGGCCATGATGGCGTTGTTGTCGTTGGCTTCGGCCACATGGCAGTCGTCGCAGGTCTTGGTCTCGGTCTTGCGAACCGTGTGCGCGAAATGCGGCGCGAAGGCTTGGCTGGAATAGCCGCTGGCCGAGATCGGCGGCTGCTGGCTGTAGATCCGCTCGCGGTTGATGTTGGTCGATGACAGGATCAGCGCCGAGGACGAGCGCACGGGCGCGATGGTGTTGCCCTTGATCGTCGAGTGGCGGCCGAGCTGGAACATGTCGTCGCGCGCCACCTGCGGGTTATAGGTCGCGTAGTTCCGCGTCTCCCCGTCCTCGTACTTGTGGCTGATGGTCTTCCAGTTGGCCTCGATCGGCAGGTGGCAGCCACCGCAGGAGGTCGTCCACGAGGTGTGGCAGGCGTAGCACTCCATCTCGCCGTCCTTGTGGGCGAGGTTGGCCTTGTCGACGCCCGGCCCCCATTGGAACGGCTTCCCGTCCTGGCCGATCCTGGCCATCAGCTTGGCGCGGGCGGCCCTGGGGTTGAAGTCGGGGCTCGAACGGTCGACCGAGTCCTTCACCAGGTGGATCTGCCACTCGAGCTTCGGATCGATAATCGAACGCTGCATCAGGACGCGCCGACCGTCCTTCTCCACCCACTCGAACCGCCGCTGGCCGTCCGGGTTGCGCAGCAGGGTGAGGTTCGAACCTTCCGGGCTGGCGGCGACGTTGGAGGTGCGCAGTGTCGGATAGGCCGAGACCGTCCCGTGGCAGTCGCGGCAGCCGATTTCCACGGCATTGGCCACCTCGCCGACGATCAGGCCCGATCCGTGGGCGTCCTGGCTGAAGTGGCAGTCGGCGCACTGCATGCCCTTCTCGGCGTGGATGTCCATCATGTGGACCGCCTTGCCGGGGTTCTCGCCGGGCTGGGCGAACTGGCCTGTCCCGGCCTTGCGCCATTTCTCCGGATCGTCGTTGGCGACGATCTTGCCGTCGGCGTCCAGCAGGTTGCCTTCCCGGTCGCGCTTGAAGACCCCGCGGAAGTTCCAGCCGTGGCCGTGGTAGTCGGCGAACTGGGTGTCCTTCAGCTTCGGATTGAGGTCGAACACGTTGCGCAGGAAGTCGAGGCTGGCCCACAGGCCGCGGGGCGCCGCGCCTTCCGGATTGCGGTCCAGGACCTTGCGGATCTCGGCGGCGGTGGGATAGCGCTGCCGCTCCGGCCACATGAAGGGCGCGTCGGCCTCGTAGTCCCACATGGTGTAGCCGAGGTAGGTGTTCAGGAACATGTTCGGCTGGTGCATGTGGCAGTTCATGCACTGCGAGGTCGGGATCGCGCGGGTGAAGGCGTGCTCGATCGGGTGGCCGCTCTCGGTCTTGTCGATGGTCGGGTCGAGGCTCGCCGACTGCCCGTCGCGGCCGAACTTGGCGTAGGTCAGGCTGTGCTGCGGCTGGCGGTCGTTGGCGTAGACCACATGGCAGCCGGCGCAGCCGGAGGAGCGATAGTCGCCGGGCTGGTCGTTGGTGCCCATGAACCACATGAAGGGGTCGTTCAGGCGGGTCTTGTGGATGTTCAGGACCGGAATCGCCACGCGCAGGCCGGTGCCGGGGCCGCGGTTCGACTGGCGGATGTCAGGCCGGCCGGGCTCTTCCAGCTTCTGCAGCTCGCCGCCGGAGTCCGGCAGGCCGATTTCCGGGAAGGTCGGGTTGATGGTGCGGCCGCCGCGTTCGAAGACGCGGAAGATGTCGCCGGGCGGCGTCACCTGCCAGGTCGGCACCGGATAGAGCGTGCCGATGGCGCCCCTGGCCTTCTGCTCCGGCGTGACGGTTCCGGGCGGCGAACCCGGCGAGAGCGTGCGGGCGGGCTCGCCCTTCGCCGTATAGGCCTCGCCGAGGATGCCGGTCTTAAAGGGCAGGACGCCGTTGTTGTAGGATGCGCCCTCCAGGAACATCGCCCCGTTGGCCATCAACGAACGCTCGGCCTTCTGGATCACCTCCAGGTGGCAGGCGCCGCAGGCCTCGCGGGCGACCCGATAGTCGGACGGGTTTACGAAGCGCACGAACTCCGGCGCCTCGCGGTTGAGCAGGGTGTAGCTCTGCTTCGGCTTGGCCGATGACGGGAAGTTCCAGGCGCGCGGATAGCGCGGCAACACGTGGGCCCGGTCGCGCAAGGTCGCGTAGTCCGCCGAGCCCTTCTTCAGACCCGCGGCGGCCGTGACGCTCGGGTCGCCCCCGTGGCAGTCGGCGCAGCCCAGCACCACAGCCGGGGACTTGTGCATCGAGGGCGCATCAGAGGCCGTGTGGCAGCTCTCGCAGCCGATGCTCCTGGCGTGGGCCTGCGCCTCCGTCTCGCCGGCCGGCGCGGCAGGTGCGGCGTGGTAGGTCCGCGCGACGGGCTTTTCCTCATCGCCCGCGGCGCGCAGCGTGGCGGGCGCGACCAGGAGCAGCGCCGCCAGCGCCGCCGCCCCCCAGCCGATTTTGCCTGCCCGCCCCATGTCGCCCCTAGAAGCTGAAAATCGCGTCCAGCAACACCGAATAGTACCGCCGGTCGCCGCTGGAATTTGAGAAGAGATCGTTGAACCCCGTCCCGGGGTCGAAGATCGCGATCGAGCCCCGGAACACCAGGTTCTGGGTCATCCGCGGCCGCCATATCGTCGAGATCGAGTAGTCCCAGCCCAGGTCCCGCGGGATCGCACCCTCATTGCGCAACACCTGTAGCACCGCGGTGTTGTCGAACCACAGCCGGTTGATGTTGGCGCTGACCCGCAGGCGGGGCGTCAGGTCGAAGTCCGCGCCGGTTCCCAGGAGAATCGTCCCCGGGTTGTTGAAGTTCGACTGCCCCTCGTTCTTCGAGGAGCGCAGGTCCGCCAGCACGCCGTTGCCGCCGTTGAGCGAGATCGCCTGGCCGCCGCCGATGAACGGGATCGACTGGCGGATCCAGTAGCTGGTGTCGGCGCCGGCGAACTGCGGGTTCTCCAGGATGGCGTCGAATCCGGTCTCCCGGTTGTCGCGCGGATTGCCGTCGCCCGAGGCGTAGAGCGCCGAACCACGGATGCGAATCCAGTCGAAGTCGAAGGACGGCTCGATGGCCGCGAACCAGGCCTGGATGCGCGCAGGCTTGCCGGTGAAGATCGAATTCCGGTCCTGGCCGGTGGCGCTGTAGGCCGACGCCGTGAGGTTGAGCCGCCCGATGTGGCCGTCCGCGTTATACCCAAGATAGACGACATCGTAGTCGCGCCCCCTGTCATCTCCGATCAGGGCGGGGCGGACGGGGAATCCGTTGGCGTCGAAGTGGATATCCCGCGCTTCGCGGTCGCGATCGTAGACCACGCTGACCTGCGAGGTGAGGCCCGGGAACGGCAGGTCCTGGCGGTAGAGGTTGGCCACGAACACCGAGTCCTTGCGCAGCGCCTGGCTCAGGTCGTTCAGGCCCGAATTGGTGTCCTTCTCGATCCGCTGGAAGGCGGCCAGATTGTATTGCCAGCGGTTGTTGTCGCGATCCCCGAAAAGCCGCACGCCCAGTTGATTGTCCTGGAAAAGAAAACCCCGGAAGTCACTGGAAAATGGCTGGATTCCGATCCGGATGGAGTCGAAGTCATAGCGATCCGAGACGTTGCGGATGTGGTAGTCGATGAAGGCTTCCTGGACGCCGACAAAGGCGTCGTTGCGATGCGTCGGGTTGGACGGGCTGACCGACAGGATCCGTTTCTCGGGCACGGAGGCGTAGTTGTCGTTGAACGCCAGCGTCAGGCGCGCCTCGATCTCCGGCGGCTTGAACGCGGTCGAGCCCTTGGTCACGGCCATGCCGACGATGAAGGTCTGCGACCCCGCGAAGCTGTTCGCCCGGCCGAAGTTGTCGTTGCTGCCCGGTCGCGCGGTGGTCTGGGAGCCGACTGGCAAGGGAAAGCTTCGCGGCTCGATGACGGTGTCGGAGATACCGGTCAGGCTGAAGAACCAATCCTGGGTGCCCTTGATCGGCCGGTCGCCCTTGAGGGCGTTCTGGTTGTAGGGGTCGAACCAACGGGAGTGGACGCCCACCGCCTCGATCAGCCGCCAGCGGTCGGGGATCGGGACCTGGTCTACGGGAAAGGCGTCCGGCGGCGGGGCGCTGACCGCGCCTGTGTTCTGCTGCAACGGCTCGGAGGGCGGCAGCTCTGCCGGGCGGCCTGGACGTCGACGGTCTTCCACCGGCGGGGGGTCGACAGGAGCGTCCGCCGCGGCGTCCAATGGCGCCGCCGTAGCGGTCATCAGGAGGTCGCCGATCAGGTCAGCAGCCCGCGCCCGCTCGGCGAGCGGGGTCATGGTGAGCAGGAGCGCAAGGAGCAGGCCGCTCCGCATTCCCTATTTTCCCTGACAGACGTTCTGGTCAGAGGTGTCCAGGAACGGTGCAAACGGACAGTTAACGTAAAGAAGACGTTGCGCTGGCGCAGGGCCCACCAAAAGCTGGTCCGCCCGGATCGAAGGATCCGCTTCGCCGACACCCACGCGGCTTGAGGCGTTGAAAAGGCCCAGGAAAGCGACCATATCGTCCTGGTCGACACCATCGCCCGAGACCCCGATAGCGCCGATCAGCTTTCCGCTGCGATAGATCGGCACGCCGCCCGGAAAGATCTGCAAACCGTTCTGAAGGCGGTTCTGGCCGGCGACCGCGTCGGGCAGGAAGGTGCAGCGGGCGGGTGTGTCGGTGGGGCTGGCGCCGGTCACGAACCCGAGGTGCTGGCCGATGTTGGTGATCA
>DASRRU010000269.1:0-1855 GCA_035656795.1 Phenylobacterium sp.
ATGGAAGCCGCGCCATGGTTGTAGACGCCTCGGTCAACGGGGATGCATAAAACTAGGTTTCGTGTCATTTCTGAAACGAGTTCCCTCAGGTCAGCACATGAGCAAGCGCAGCTATTTCGGCACCGACGGCATTCGCGGCCAGGCCAACCTGTTTCCGATGACCGCGGAGGTGGCCCTCCGGGTGGGCATGGCCGCCGGCAAGGTGTTCAGGTCCGGCGGCGACCGGCGCCACCTGGTGGTCATCGGCAAGGACACCCGCCTGTCGGGCTACATGATCGAGCCGGCCTTGGTGGCGGGCTTCGTCAGCGTCGGCATGGACGTGCGCACCTTCGGGCCGGTGCCCACGCCTGCGGTGGCGATGATGACCCGCTCGATGCGCGCCGACCTGTGTGTGATGATCTCCGCGTCGCACAACAGTTTCGCCGACAACGGCATCAAGCTGTTCGGTCCCGACGGCTACAAGCTCTCCGACGCCGTGGAGCTGCAGATCGAGACCCTGATGGACGAGGGTCTGCAGGAGGGTCTTGCCGGGCCCAAGGAACTGGGCCGCGTGGTGCGCATGGACGAGGCGCAGGCGCGCTACGTGGAGATCGTCAAGGCCACGCTGCCGCGGAGCCTCTCCCTGGGCGGCCTTCGCGTGGTGGTCGATTGCGCCAACGGCGCGGCCTACAAGGTCGCGCCAACCGCCCTCTACGAGCTGGGCGCCGAGGTGGTTCCCGTCGGGGTCGGCCCCAACGGCTACAACATCAACGAGGAGTGCGGCTCGACCTATCCCGCCGCTATGGCCCGCGCCGTGAAGGAGTATCGCGCCGATGTCGGCCTGGCTCTGGACGGCGACGCCGACCGCCTCGCCGTCTGTGACGAGAAGGGCCAGCTGATCGACGGCGACCAGATCATGGCCCTGATCGCCAAGGCCTGGGCCGCCCAGGGTCGCCTCACCGGCGGTGGGGTGGTGGCCACGGTGATGTCGAACCTCGGCCTGGAGCGGTGCCTGGCCGAGCGCGGCCTGATGCTGGAACGCACCGCGGTCGGCGACCGCTATGTGATGCAGCGCATGCGCGAGGGCGGCTTCAACCTGGGTGGCGAGGCGTCGGGACACATCATCCTGTCGGACTATTCGACCACGGGAGACGGCCTCATCGCCGGCCTGCAGATTCTCTCGGAACTGGTGCGGACGGGCGCGCGCATGAGCGAGCTGGCCCGCCAGTTCGCGCCCGTGCCCCAGAAGCTCGAGAACGTCCGCTTCGCCGCCGGCAAGCCCCTGGAGAGCGCGACGGTGCAGGCGGCCATCGCCGAAGGGACCGAGCGCCTCAACGGCTGTGGCCGGGTGCTGGTGCGCGCCTCGGGCACCGAGCGCCTGATCCGCGTCATGGCCGAGGGCGACGACGAGGCCCTGGTCGGCCAGGTGGTCGGGCAGATTGCCGGCGCCGTGCGGGCGGCCGCCCAACTCGCCGTATCGTCCTAGGCTCCCGTGGGGACCCCCTTGACGACGGGGGGCGGCCTGCAGCGGCCGGCGCGCGCTTCGACCACGTAAAGCAGCGCCTGGCGCTGGGCGAAGCTGTTGTGTTCGGCCAGAGCGTTGGTGGGCTGGCCGGTGACCAGGCTGAACGTCTGCGCGGGCGCGCCGGCGCTGTCCTGCTGCCCCGGCTGGTTCACGCCGGCCTGGTTCCAGCGCGTAAGGGCGGCGCTGCAGGCCGCCACGGCCGCATTGGCCACCACCTCGGCGTCGTCGCGGGATCCGGCGAGACTGAACGCCCATCGCTTGACGCACTCGTCCACCGGCGTTGCCGCATCGGTCGGGACGGCGGGCGCGCCCGCCGCGGGGGCCCTGAAGTCGGGGCAGAGCTTGCTGTTG
>DASRRU010000270.1:0-4699 GCA_035656795.1 Phenylobacterium sp.
CTGCTGGCTCGGGCCGACATCATCACCCTGCACACGCCGCTGACCGACAAGACCCGCAATATCCTGTCGGCCGAGAACCTGGCCAAGGCCAAGAAGGGCGTGATGATCGTCAACTGCGCCCGCGGCGGGCTGGTGGACGAGGCGGCCCTGCGCATCGGTCTTGAGAGCGGTCATATCGGCGGCGCGGGCTTCGACGTCTTCGTGTCCGAGCCGGCGCGCGAAAACGTGCTGTTCGGCGCGCCCAACTTCGTCGCCACCCCGCACCTCGGCGCCTCCACCAACGAGGCCCAGGAGAACGTCGCCCTGCAGGTGGCCGAGCAGATCAGCGACTATCTGCTCACCGGCGCGGTGACCAATGCACTGAACAGCCCCTCGGTCACGGCGGAAGAAGCGCCGCGTCTGAAGCCCTTCATCGCGCTGGCCGAAAAGCTCGGCGCCTTCGCCGGCCAGATGGTCGACTTCGGGATCAAGGCCATCGACATCGCCTACGAGGGCGACGTGGCGAAGCTCAACGCCAAGCCGATGACCGCCGCGGCGCTGGCCGGCGTCATGCGGCCCATGCTGGCGGAGATCAACATGGTCTCCGCCCCCGCGGTGGCCAAGGAGCGCGGCATCACCGTCTCGGAGAGCCGCCAGGAGGACTCGCCGATCTACGAGAGCCTGATCCGGATCACCGTCACCACCGAGAAGGGCAAGCGCTCCTTCGCGGGCTCCGTGCTGGCCGGCACGCCGCGCGTCGTGGAGGTCAAGGGCATGGACCTCGACAGCCCGTTCAGCTCGACCATGCTCTACGTCAACAACCTCGATAAGCCGGGCTTCATCGGTAACCTCGGCCGCCTGCTGGCCGAGGCCGACGTGAACATCGCCACCTTCAACTTAGGGAGGGTCTCGGCCGGCGACGACGCCATCGCCCTGGTGGGCGTCGATCAGCCGCCCGGTGAAGACCTGATCGCCAAGATCCAGGCCCTGCCGCACGTGAAGGAAGCGCGGGCGCTCCGGTTCTAAGGGTCAACAGCCCGATGAGCCGCGGTCTCGATCCGCTCCTCTCCCAAGGGCGTAGGCCTGTGGGAGAGGTTGGGAGAGGAGCGGACTCGTCGAACGGTCCGGTCCGCCCGGACCCACCCTGGCATTGATCTCATGGCAGCCAGATTGCCTTGGCCTCCACCCTTGTGCGCACCGCGGCGGGTCGGCGCACAAGGTCGAAGCCGTCTCGGTTGTTCAGCGGATGGTCTCCTTCTCCCTAGGCGCCGAAACCTGTCGCGTCCGGGCCTGGGCCTTGGGCTTTGGCAGGAGCCGGAAGCGCGTCTGGCACCACGCGAAGTCGACGCCCACGTCGAGCAGGGCGTCGGACCGTCCGCACGGGCAGGCAAATTCCATGACCGCGACGACGCGGTAGGTTTCCCCCGGTCGGAGGGGCACCGGCCGTCCCGTGGCATGGTTTGGGGCCGCGTTGACGCACAGAACCAGATCGCCGGGGCCAATAGCGTCGCTCATCGCTCTCATCCACTATCCGTGGCGGAACGCCAGACTAGACCCAGACCGGCTATCGGCAAGGTTTTCACCCCTCACGGGGCTCGGGAACGCCCACTTGGCGGGTTGCCTGGGTCCGGCTTGCCACGGCGTGAAGCGCGGTTGCCGGGGGTCAAGTCACCCGCCGCTGAGGGCCCCAAAGATCAGCAGCTCGTCGCCGGGGGTTAGCGCCTGGGCCACGCTGCGCGTTTCCGCCTGGCCGATGAACAGCCGCATGTGCTTTCGCACCCGGTCCTGTTCGTCGATCACCCGGAACTTCAGGCCGGGGAAACGGCTGTCGAGGTCGTCCAGCACCGCGCCCACCGTCGCGCCCGCCGCCTCCACCCGGGTCGCGCCGGCGGTGTAGGCGGTGAGCTGGGATGGGATCAGGACGCGGGTCATGGCGCCTAGGCGATCGGCGCCGCGACGACCGAATAGATCTCCGGCAGATGCCCGGCGATCTGGCGCCAGCCCTCGCCCTCTTCGCTCATCCAGATCTCGCCGTTGGTGGCCCCGAAGTAGAGCCCCATGGGCTCGCAGCGGTCGCCGCAGAAGGCCTGGCGCTTGACAGTGATCCAGGCCTGTTCGGCGGGTAGGCCCTTGTCCTGCCGTTCCCAGCTCTGGCCCCCATCGCGGGTGCGGTAGGCGGCGGGCCGCCCGCCGGGACTGGTGCGCGGCCAGACGTCGGTGCCGTCCATCGGCCAGACCCAGGCGGTGTCGGCGCAGCGGGGGTGCGGCACGACGGTGAAACCGATGTCGCCCACCTCCCGCGGCATGGCGTCGCCGATCCGCTCCCAGCGCTCGTCGGGCCGGTCGAGGCGATAGACGCCGCAGTGGTTCTGCTGCCAGATCCGGTCGGGATCGGACGGCGACAGGGCGATGTAGTGGGCGTCCTGGCCGTATTCCGGATAGGGGTCAGGCAGGAAGTCGCAGCGGACGTTCTGGTTCAGCGGCCGCCAGGTCGCGCCGCGGTCGGTGGTCTCGAACACGCCGCCGCTGGAGGTCGCAACATACATGTGCGCCGCGTCGCGCGGGTCGATCACCACCTGGTTGAGCAGCGCGCCGTCGGGCGTGCCGGCCTCCGGGGGACACCAGTCCCAGTAGCTCGGATGGTCGTTGAAGCCGGCGACGCCGGCCCAGGTCGCTCCGTCGTCGCGGCTCTCGAACAGGCCGGGCGGGGAAACGCCGGCCCACCAGACGCCGGGTTCGCTGGGGTGTCCCGGTTCAAGCCAGAAGCTGTGGTCCACCGAGCGCGCCCTGGGATCGTCGGACTTGGGAAAAGCCGGCGGCGTCGTCGCCTCGGCCCAGCTCGCCCCGCCGTCGGTGGAGCGGAAGATCGTCGGGCCCAGATGACCCGTCGAGGCGGCCATTAGCAGGGTCTTCCCGTCGCGCGGGTCGAGCACCAGGTGGTTGACGACGCTGCCCAGGAACATCGGGCCCTGGACCTGCCAGGTGCGGCGCGCGGCGTCGCTGCGATAGATCCAGGCGCCCTTGCGGGTGCCGACGAGCAGTTGAATGGCCTCGGTCATGGGGTCCTCCCATCCCAAGGACGTAGACTAGCACGCAGATCCGACACCCGGCAGCTTGAGCCTCCCGAGATGTTCAGGCCTTGCGCGGGTCCGGCGTGGCCGGCGCGGCGTCGGCGATCATCCGGACGAAGTCGCCGCGGTAGTCGTCCACCACCTTCATCTCATTGTTGAACACCATCGTCGCCCGGCGGCCCTTCTCATAGGCCGGCCAGTGGGGGATCAGGCTGTTGTTTGGGTCGCCGCTGGTCGCGAAAGCCACCCAGGTCGCCGCCAGCCGGTCGCTCATCTGCCGCCCGGGCTTCATGCCGGCCCCGCCGATGGGGTTGCGCGACAGGTGGAAGGAGGCCTCCACGTCGTGGCCATGCACCGCGCCGAACTTGCCGTCGAAGGCCGGGGTCTCCCAGTCCCAGACGTACATGTAGGTCGCGGCCTTCCCCAGCGCGGCCTTGCGCAGGGCCTGGATCTGCGAGTTGCCGCGGGTGGCGTCGGTGAAGGCCTCCGCCTGGGTCAGGTACGGCGTCTGGCGCGGGTTCTCGTGGCGATAGGCGGCTAGGATCTCGCTGCCCTTGGCCCCGAACCGCTGGTGGAACAGCGCCGCGACCCCGGTCTCGTCGAGGTCGAAATTGGTCAGCCGCAGGGCCGCGTCGTGCAGGGTGGTGGAGATGATCACCGGTACCTCGGCGGATTCCCCGGGCGCACTGGGATCGAAGGGGTGGTGCGGCAGGGTCGCATCGCCGATCACGGGCCGGAAGTTTCCGTTGGACGCCACCTGTGCTTCCAGCAGCGCCTGCCACGGGACCTTCTGGATCGCCGCGGCGTTGCCCTTGGCGATGCCCAGGGTCTTCAGCAGCTTGGCCGCCTCCGCCGTGGCCTCCTCCGGCGTCGCCTGTTTCAAGGTCGAGCCCGACTGCACCGCGGCGCGGTGGAACAGCCCCTTGGCCGAGGGCACGGCCAGCAGGGTCGAGGTCTTCGAGCCGCCGCCCGACTGGCCGAAGATCATCACCCGGCCGGGATCGCCGCCGAAGCGCTCGATGTTGTCGCGCACCCAGCGCAGCGAGGCGACCATGTCCATGACGCCGCAGTTGCCGGCGTTGGCGAACTCCGCCGGGGCGCCCAGTCCTGCAAGGTGCAGGTAACCGTTGGCCGCCAGGCGGTGGTTGACGGTGACCACCACGACGTCTCCCAGCCGGGCCATTTGCGCGCCATCGTACATCGGCCCGTTACCCGAGCCGGTAGCCCAGCCGCCGCCGTGGAACGACACCAGCACCGGGCGCTTGGCGTGGTCGTTCACGCCCTGCGTCCAGATGTTGAGGTTCAGGCAGTCCTCGCCCATGCCGCCGGGGCCCACATGGCGGTCCCAGGCGATCATCATCGAATAGTCGCTATCCAGCGCCGCGGGGGTCTGCGGCGAGATCGGGCCATAGCCGATGCAGGTCCTGACCCCTGCCCAGGGCGTCGGTTTCTTCGGGGCCATGTAGCGGTTCTTGCCGCCGGTCGAGGCGCCGTAGGGGATGCCCTTGAACTCCTTCACCCGGCCGTTGGCGATGCCCTGCACCTTCCCCGCGGTGGTCTCCACCGTCCAGAAGACCCCGCCCACCGGCGTCGAATTTCCGAGGATGCGCTCGGACGCCGGCGCCGGCGGCTGGCCGAGCGCCGGCTGG
>DASRRU010000271.1:0-10988 GCA_035656795.1 Phenylobacterium sp.
ACCGCCCTCAGCCACTTGTAAGACGCCGGCGTTGCCCTGACAGCAAGAGACCCGCGATCGGGTAGGATCGCGGGTCTCGGCGCTCGCCTGGCGGCCGGGGAGCCTGGGCGGGCTGGCTGAAGGACCTCGGGGAAGGCCCTCACACTCAATGTACGCATGTCGCGCCGTTTAGTTGCGGCTGGCGAACTGGACCGTCGCGGCGGCCTTCTCGTTGGCTTCGGCGTGGACGCTGGCCTGGCAGGCGGCCTTGTTGGTCGCGCTGCGCTCGACGTTGCACAGGTGCTTGGCGGCGTGGTCGACGCGCTGGTCGAAGATCATGCGGCCGGCGGGGCTGGCCAGATTCAGGTCGCCGGTCCGGACATGCTCGCCGGCATGGGCGGCGGTGGTCAGGGCGGCGAACGGCAGGGCGGCCAGGGCCAGCATGGCGATGCCGGAGATGCGCGAGGTGAGCCTGGAGGTATTCATCGGGGTAGTCCTCTTCATGTGCGGTTGGCGGTGCGGGCCGCCGATGAAGAGGGAATACTTTCGATGACTGTCTAAGTCTTCTTAAGGCTGCGTAATGACGCCGAATTAACAAAGTTACCGTGCATTAATTACCTAAACGATGTGTAATGTTCTGAACACGTTGTAATGTTCAGCCATCGTAGTCCGGCACGCCGATCAGCTGCAGGAAGGTGATGGCCACGACCGGCTTCTGCGGGACGTTGGTGAACCTGGCGGCGGGCCTGGCCTCGACCGCCAGGGTCGCGATGATCCACGCCTCGGGGAAGGCCTTCAGCTCGCGATCGGGCATACCCTTCAGATGGGGGCAATGGGTCAGAGCGCGGTCGGCGCAGGCGCGGTGCAGGGGGGCGATGGCGCCGGCGTCGAACAGGCGATGGTCGTCCGCCAGATCCTGCGGCAGCCAGACGCCCATGTTGCGGTCGCGGACCTCCTTGGCGGTGGTCCAATGGCCAGTCTGGCTCCAGCGGTCGCCCTTAGCGGTGGACTTGCCGCACATCGGGCAGAGCATCTCGCGCACCGACTTGCGCTGGCGGAAGAGGTGGTTGCGTGAATAGAGGGGGCGGCCTTCGCCGGGCTTTTCGGCCTGGGCGACGGCGATTGAGCCATCGACGCTGGGACAGGGACCGACGCCCAGCATCGGCTCCTCCGACCAGCTGGTCACCCACGGCACATCGACGCCGACCTGAAGTCTCGAAGCGGTGGTCATGATCAGGCCTTCGGGGTCGCGGGCGTCGGGACAGGCGTCGGGGCGGCAGGGGCGGCGTCCGCGGCCGTGGCGGCTGGGGCCGGCGCGGGCGCGGCGGGGTCCGGCGGCGGCGCGCGGCGGATGGAGATGATCTTCACCGGATGGACCAGGATCTCGCCCTTCATGGCGCCGACGCCGGCCTTGGGATCGGTGGGCTTGCCGAGAATCGCTTCGGCCACCGGCTTGCCGTCGGTCATCCGCCCAAAGGCCGCGAAGCCGGGATCGGTCGCCGTTGCATCGAGATAGGTCATGTCGCCGATGCAGATGACCCAATCGGCCTGGGCGGTGCCCGGCGCATAGCGCCCCATGGAGATGGCGCCGTCGGTGTGCTTGATGCCGGTCTTCAGGGTGCTTTCGTGGGCGATGGGCGGCAGCTTCTTCTTCACGTCGTCGCGCAGGCCGCCCTGGATAGCGCCATAGTCGTTGGCCACCTGTCCGGGGGGCTTGGACGCCCGGTAGAAGCTCGATCCGTCATAGAGCTTGCGGTCGACGTACTTCAGGAAGTTGGCGACGGTGATCGGGGCCTTGTCGGCGTAGAGCTCGACGGTGATCACGCCCTCGGTGGTGGTGATCACCACACGGGGGTTGGTCGGGCCCTGGGCGTGGGCTGCGCCTGAGCAAAGAAGGGGGGCAAGGCTCGCGGCGACGGCGAGGGCGAGGAGGGTGCGGCGATGGAGCATGCGCCGAACTTACCCGATGGCGCCGGCGCGGCAACGCACGATGGTGTCGGTCTGACCCGTGGCGCGCGGACCGGCGGGCGTCAGCGCAAAGGTCTCGATCCGTTTGGCGCAGACGCGGCGAGGGCCGGCCGCCCCCGAGATGTCGGTGACCACCTCGGCGGCCAGCTGCGCGGCGCGGCCGCCCGGGGCCACGGTCACCGCGCCGGGGGTCAGGGTTTCGCGGACCTTGCCGCGTGCCAGCGTCTTGCGGCTCTGCGCGCGGGCCTCGGCCAGGGTGCTGGCGCCGTAGGGGACGATCCTGTTGTCGTTGCCCAGCGCCTGGTCGGTGAACCGCGCGGCGGGCGTGAAGGTGGCGAAATAGGCGGCCAGGTCGCCGGCGTTCCAGGCCCGCGACTGCCGCTCGGCCAGGCCGCGGATCTGTGGCTCGGTCAGGCGCGGACCGGCGAGCGTCGGGGGCGCCGATAGAGCCAGGAGGATGGCTAGGCCCGCGCCGCGCACGGCCCTAGCGCTGCCAGAAGTGGAAGGCGCGCCAGCCGCCTTGCAGGGCGTCGAGGTCAAGGCCGAGCCCGAGGCTAAGCGTGGCGGCGGCGCGGAACAGGATGGCGCTGGCCCCTGGGACCCAGAAGATCACCAGCAGCAGGCCGACCATCACCAGGCCTTCGGCCCTGCGGATATGCGGCGTCAGGCGGGCCGGCAGGAACGGGCGGATCGCCCCGAAGCCATCGAGGCCGGGGATCGGCAGGAGGTTGAGGATCAGCCCCATGGCTTGCAGGAAGCCCAGCACCGTCAGGGCTTCGAACAGGGTGACGCGCCCTGGGCCGGAGACGCCCCAGCCAGCCCAGAACGATAGGCCAAACGCGATCGCCAGCAGGAGGACCAGCGTCGCGGCCGGTCCCGCCAGCGAGGCCGCCGAGCGCCAGGCCCGATTCCGGATCAGGTCGTTGCGGATGTAGACCGCCCCGCCCGGAAGGCCGACGCCGCCCATGGCCAGCGCCAACAGTGGCAGCACCAAGCTGACGCCGAGGTCGCCATAGCGGCGCGGATCGAAGGACAGGTAGCCCTTCTCGGTGACCGTGCGGTCTCCGCCGAGCCACGCCGTGGCAGCATGGCTGAACTCGTGAACCATCACCGACAGGATCCAGCCCACCAGCACAAAGGTGAAGACTGCGACTCTGTTGGGCTGGGCGACGATCCAGGCGCCGAGCGCGAGCCAGACGAGCAGGATCGCCGGCCCGACGAAGGGATTGGGCTTGGCGGGCGCGGGGGCGGCTGTGTCGGTCACGCCGCCAGCCCTATCACATCGGCGGCTTGGCGCCGTTCTCTCCGACAGAGACCGAGTTGGTCACCATGCCGTTCGGTGTCTTTCCGACGACCATGAAGACCGGCACGCCCACCTTGACCATCTCGCGCTTGCCCGGGCCGATCTGCACCACGGGCACATTGGCCGGCACGGTGATGTGGCGCTTGCCGTAGGTGTAGTCGACATCCAGTTCGCGGCTGCCCTTCTTGCCGGCCACGACTGTGCCGACGGTGCCGTTGGTCATCATCGAGCCCGGCTTCAGGTCCCAGCCGTAGTGGCCTTCGCCCATCTTCACGCCAGGCGGGAAGACATGGACTTCCAGACTCTCGCCCGCGCCGTCGGCCTTGGGCATTTCCGAGGTGCCGATGAAGCTGCCCGGCTGGATGGCGTCAATGGCCACGGCCTTGGTCACGCCCACCGTCCAGGTGGGGGTCAGGGCGATGGTCTGCAGCCCCTTGTCGGTCTTCACTGTCAGCGACGCATCGCTGATCGCGGTGACCACCCCGCGCACGACGGTCGGGGTCGGCGGAGCCCCCGGGGGCTGGGCGAACGCGGCCGTGGCGGAAAGGGTGAGAGCGGCGAGCGCCGTGGCGCCGAGCTTGATCATGAGCGTTTCCCTTCGCCGACGCACATGCTGAACGCCGTTCGCTCGTGAATAGGAAGCCCTGACGCTTGCGTCAACTTGGGGCGGCTACTTCCGCTGCGCAGCGGTCGACGCTCGCGTGGCCTTGAACTCGGAGTCTGCGTTCCAGGTTGGCCAGCGGGTCGAGTTGGCGAGGGATCGTCCGACCTCGTAGAGCAGGTCGACGTCCTGGGCGGCGCCCCGGAGATCCCAGGCGGCGCTCCAGTCGTCGCAGACCTGGTGGTAGCACTTGGCCGTGTAGTCGTTGACCCAGCGCTCCCCGGCCTCGCGGCCGCCCTCGACCAGGTCCGGGCCGCCGGCCATGCCCATGATCAGCACGGTCGGAACCCCGCGTAGCGCCACGCTGAAGTGGTCGGCGCGGTAGAACAGAGCCTTCTCCGGGTGCGGGTCGGGGGTGAGGGTGCGGTGCTGGCGGGCGGCGGCCTTGGCCATGTCGCCTTCCAGCGAGTCCTTGCCGGAACCCACCAGTACCAGATCGTGGCTGGGGCCGGCGGTCTCGACCACGTCCATGGTGAAGTCACCGGCGGTGGTGGCCAGCGGCAACTTGGGGTGCGCGGCGTAGTATTCGCTGCCCAGCAGCCCGCGCTCCTCGGCGGTCCAGACGCCGAAGACGACGGTGCGCTGAGGCTTCGGTCCCTTGGCGAAGGCGCGCGCGATCTCCAGCACGCCGGCCACGCCGATACCGTCGTCGGCGGCTCCATGGCGCACGGTGTCTCCGGTTGAGTCGGCCGGACCCTGGCCGAAGGCGTCCCAGTGGGCGCCGAACATGACGCTTTCCTGAGGCCGGACGGCGCCGGGGATCTGGGCCAGGACGTTGTGGCTGGTCAGGCGAGCGGTCTTGACGGGGAAGTCGGCCGAGAAGCTGGCGCCCTTCAGCTCCACCGGCTTGAAGCTGTAGGTCCGTGCGCGGATCTTTTCTGCCTCAAAGTCGAGACCGGCCTGCTTGAAGAGATCCACCGCGAGGTCGCGCTGGATCCAGCCCTGCATCAGGGGGTGGACCTTGGCGGGGTCGGGCCGGACGACGTCGTAGCTGTCGCCATTGGAGGCCACGACGGTGGACCAGGGATAGGCCGCGCCAGCGGTCTCGTGGACGATCAGGCAGCCGAGCGCGCCCCTGCGGGCGGCCTCCTCGAACTTGTAGATCCAGCGGCCGTAGTAGGTCGCCGCCTTGCCGCCGAACTTGCCGGCCACCGGGTCGGTGGGAGCCGCTTCGAAGTCGGGGTCGTTGATCAGGACGACGGCGATCTTGCCTTTCAGATCGACGCCCTTGAAGTCGTCCCACTTCCGCTCAGGCGCACTGACGCCGTAGCCGACGAACACCAGCGGCGCGTGCTCGACCTGGACGCGGCTGACGGGCCGCTGGGTCCAGACCATGACGTCCTTGGTCTCGGCCAGGTCGCGGGTCCTTCCGCCGGAGGCCAGCGAGAAGTGGGTCGCGGCGGGATCGACCTGAAACCGGATCAGCGGCACGGCCTGGGTCCAGCCGCCATTGTCGCCGGCGGGGGTGAGGCCGGCGGCTTTGAACTGGGCCTCGATGTAGGCGAGTGTGCCGGCCTCCCCGGGGCCGCCCGGCGCGCGACCGGCGAACTTGCTATCGGCCAGCACTTTCACGTCGGCGGAGAGGCGAGCGGGAGAGATCGGGCCGGAGTCGACCTTGGGCTGGGTCTGGGCGGCGGCAGGGAGGGCGAGGGCGGTCAGGGCCGCGACGAGTGAAACGATGCGCATGGCGCAATCCTAGCCATGAGATCGAAGGCGCGGAAGCGTCCTGACGGGTGATCGGTTCGGCGGGCCGGCGCCGAGATCCCGTCGTGCCGGCGACCGGCGCAATCCTGACCTCAGCTCACGCATCGGATCACGACCTTGCCAAGATGCGCGCCGCCTTCGAGATGGCTGAAGGCTTCGCGGGCCTCATCGAAGGCGTAGACCCGGTCGATGACCGGCTGCAGACCGGTCAGCGCAATCGCGCGGTTGAGGTCCAACAATGCGGCGCGGTGGCCCACGGTGATGTTGCGGAAGCTCGCGCCGCTCGTCTTGAGCTGGAAGAAGTCGATGCCGGGGTTCTCGGTGCTCAGGAATCCGATGGAGGCAATCTCGCCGCCCAGCGCCACAGCGCGAAGGGACTGGGCGATGGTTCCCGGTCCGCCGACTTCGACCACCCGATCGACGCCCCGGCCGCCGGTCAGTGCGCGAACCGCTTTGCCCCACTCCGGGTCATCGACGTAGTTCACGACTTCTTTGGCGCCCAAGGCTTTCAGTTGCTCCGCCTTGGCGGCGCTGGACGTCGTGGCGATCACGGCGGCGCCCACCGAGCGGGCCAACTGCAGTGCGAAAACCGAGACCCCGCCGCTGCCCTGCACGAGCACCGTGTGCCCGGCGCGTATCGGAACGGGGCCGGTGAGCGCCGTCCAGGCGGTGAGGCCCGCGCAGGGCAGGGTGGAGGCCTCTTCATAGGACAGGATCTCGGGCAAGCGAACCACGGCCTCCTGGCTGACCGCCTTGAGTTCGCAGAGCCAGCCGTCGCTCTCGGCCCCATAGCTGTCGCTGGCGATGGTGGAGGGCATCTCTCCGCCGAACCACCGCGGGTGAAACGCGCCGATTACCCGGTCGCCGACGTTGAAAGCCTTGACCCCCTCGCCGATCCCTACGATCTCGCCGGCCGCATCGCTGACCGGAATGAGGCCAGGAACGCACTTACGCGGATAGCGCCCGCGCAGCATGGCGATGTCGCGGAAGTTCAGGGACACCGCGTGCACACGCACCAGCACCTCGCCGCGCTGTGGCTGCGGGTCGGCCTCCTCACGCTGGCGAAGCGCATCCAGGCTGTCGAAACTGTCGAAGCGGTAGGCCCTCATTCTTGAGCCTCGAGCGACGGCGTGGGGGTCAGGACAGTGGCGATTGATCGGCTGCGCATCTGGCGACCCTAGCGCAGATGCTCCCCTTCGGGGGAGCTGTCAGCGCCCGGGCTCGGCCAAGGGCCGACCTGAGACTGACTGAGCGGGCTCTCCGGGGCCTGGGATGTCGGCTGTCGCAGCGTCGGCGGGTGAAACCCCTTTCGTCGCTTCGCGACATCTCCCCTGACCGCGCTCCGCGTCGGGGCGCCCAAAAGAAAAGGGCCGGCGCTTCGCAGCGCCGGCCCCGATCCGTTTCCGCGGCTCCTGAGAGAGCCGGCGTCAGTCTTTAGGCGCTTTGCAGCTGGCCCGCGGACGTCTTGCCGTTGCGGGGGTCCTTTTCCAGCTCGTAGCTGATCTTTTGACCCTCGTTGAGCGAGGACATGTTCGCCCGCTCGACGGCCGAGATGTGCACGAACACGTCTTGGCCGCCGTCGTCGGGCTGGATGAAGCCAAAGCCTTTTTGGCCGTTAAACCACTTCACGACACCAGTCGCCATTTTAGTATCCCCTTCCGGGTCTTAAGTATTCAACCGCCCACGATGGACGGCACGATCAAATTTTCGGAGAGGGTCGAGGGCGGTTCCGGCGCCCGATTGGAAAATCGGGGGTGGAGAGCGGGCGAGCCAAAACGATATTCGATGCCGCCATGTCCCATTGTTTTACGTCAAATGCAAGGAAATTCGCCGGGATCTGGCCGATAAGGCGAGACGCGGCGGGGGTTTACATGTAGAAAACTTGGTTCCTGACCTCTCGATAATCGTCCCGGGCTCGCGGCGTGCGCGCCGTGCTTAGAAGGATCTTCTCACCATGGCCATTCGTGGCGCGGCTGAACGCGAAACCCTTACGGTCGCGCGTCATGAAGGGCGCTGGGCGGTCGAACATCTGGGGATTTTCTCCGACCACACGGCCGAGAAGGAAGAAGCCAAGGCCGCTGCAAACAAGCGCGCCCGAGCGCTGCAGGACGCCGGCCGTCCCTGTCAGGTGCGGGTGAGTGGCGAACACGGCTTCTTCGCGGACGCCTGAGAATGACTAGCTCGCATGAAAAACCCGCCCGTCGCCGCGGTTCCGCCGCCGACGAAGCCCGCCTGTCCATCGAGACGGCCGAGGCCGACGGCGTGGCCCGAAAGGATATGACGTTGCGCATGACGCTGCGCGACGTCTCCGAACTGAAGCGCGACCCGAAGGTCGCCACCGCCGACATCAGCTTCGGCGCCGACGGCATGCATTACCTGGGCGTGGCGGTCGAGGCGGGCGGGGTCGTGCAGTCGAACCTGGACCGCGGCAACACCAGCTTCGTCCGCGGCGCGGCGGCCGCTGCGCCGCCCGTCAAGGTCAAGGCGACGCGCAAAAAGGCGGTCAAGAAGGTCGCCGTCCCCGCCACCGTCGAATAGGGCGGCGCTCCCCCTCCACCGCCTTCCACGGTCCCCCTCCCCTACGGGTGAGGTGAGCGGGCGGCGCGCCGAAGCGTACGATCCTGCCGCTCCGCGCCTCTACGTCTTCAAGGACGCCTGGATGGCCGTGATCTTGTCGAGGTGCGTCTGCACCATCGGCACGAGCTTGGCCGCGGCGTCCTTCAGGCCGGAGTCTGAGCCGTCCTTGGCATAGCCGTTGATGAGGTCGAGCGCCTCCTTGTGGGCGGCGACCTGCTGGTCGGCGTAGGTCTTGTCGAAATCAGCGTCGGGAGCGGCGTTCAGGTGATCGATGAAGCCGTGGCGGCGACTGTCGAGGTCCGCGGCCGGCGTCAGGCCGGCGGCCTGGGCCAAGGGCCCCATCGCCTTGGAACTGGCTGTGTGGTCCTTGATCATCAGCCTGGCGAAGGCCTTGATGTCGGGGTTTTTCGATCTCTTTTCGGCGATATGGGCCGCCTGGATCTCGTACATGTCCGACTGGCTGGCGTTGGACACGAAGGCGGCGGTGTCGTGCGACCCCACCGTCGTGGCGGAAGTCGCGCCGACCGCGGCGCCGGTGGCGTCTTCGGCCTTGTTCACCGCCTGGCCGGCGGCGGCCGTGGTATCGGAGGCCGTCGTGCTGGCAGGCTTGTTGCAGGCGGCCAGCGAGAGGGCGGCGACCGCCGCGGCGCTCAAGAACAGGGCGTGTTTCATGGCGATGGGTCTCCCGTTAGATTGTGTGGGAGAAAAAAACCGCTCTGCGATGCTTGGTTCCGAACCTAGTTCTGCGAGGCCTCAATCCTGTTGAGGCCCGCGTGCAGCCAGCCGCTCTCGTTGGAGTTCTTCGAGGCGGCGAGCAGCTTCTCCAGCGCGTGTTTGCGGGCGGCCAGGGCGGTGGCGTTCCTCGGTTCCGCGGCCAGGGCGGCGCTGGTCAGACGCAGCGCCAGCGCCGGGTCGGACGCCAGCAGCGCCTCGGCCCGCGTCGCTACCGGTCCTGCGCCACCGGCCAGGCGGACGATCTCGCCATCGGCTTTGGAGGGCGCGGTCGCATACATGGTCGCGGGGTCGCCGTCGAACCAGCCGGCGTAGCCTTCGTAGATGCCGCGCACCGACCACGAAATCGCGCCATAGCCCTCGCCGACATCGAGTTCCGGCGGCAGCTTGATGGACTGCATCAGGGTGTAGACGTCGGTCCCCGCGTTCATGCCGCGCACCGTGGCGTCGTGCACATAGAGGATGGCGTCGCGGTACTGGGTCAGCACCCGTTGGACGTTGGCGGCGCCGATGATGGGAACCCCGTGGCTGGGCAGCACGATCTCCGGCTTCAGGGCCAGGACCTTGTTGATGGATTCAACATAGTTCAGCGCCGGCCGCGTGAGCGTGCCCCGCAGCGTGTACATGTTGGGGAACGACGCATAGTAGTTGTCGCCGATGAAGAGCGCCTTCAGCTCCGGGATCCAGACATTGAGCATGTCTGGGGTCTCGCCCGGCATCGCCAGGCAGTCGAAGGTCAAATCCCCCAGCTTGAACTTGTATTCCTTGTCGAACAGCACGTCGGCGAGCGCTGGGGCGGCGTAGTTCCCAGGGCTCGCGCCGACGCCGCGTGCGCCCGCGCCCAGGGCGCCCGCCGAAGCGTTGTATTGGGCTGAGTTGCGGGCGACGAAAAAGCCTTCCAGGCGGGTCTGGTAGTTGCGGAACTCGACCTCGTTGGCTTGGCCGATGACGTGGGTCCCGGCCTCCTTCCAGGCAGAGACGCCGCCTGTGTGGTCACCGTGGCTGTGGGTCAGGATTATGTCCCGGATGGGGCCAGCGGAGACCGCGCGCAGCAGGGCCTTATGGCGCGCCGCGTTGCCTGGCAGGGAGGTGTCGATAATGACGTCGCCGTCCTTGGTGGTCACCATGAAGGTGTTGCCGAAGCCGGTGGCCTGGTGGATGCGCCCGCCGGCGAAATCCAGGGCCTTGGTCTGGCCGGCGCCGGCGCCGGTGGGCTGATTGGCGCCGAGCCGCTCGTCTTGCCCGGCGGCCGCCCCGCCGGAGAGGCCGAACGCCAGGATCAGAGCCAGAAGCTTCCGCATCGCAAACTCCAACATAACACCGCCGCGCTTGACGAAGCGCCGCACACAAGGCTGATCGCCGGGCATGAACGACATGCCCGACGATCAATCCGCTACACGCGAGGCGGCGCGCCGCAAACTGGTGGGCCGCGCCATGGTGATCGGCATGCTGGTCCTGGTGGCCGTCTACGCGCTCTTCACGTACCTCGGCCGACGCTAGCCCGGACCTTAGCCCGGCGGACCTGCCTCAAGTCCGCCGGGAAGGGACCTGAGGCCTACTTCGCCTCGGCGATGCCCTTGATGACATTCAGCACGTTGGTGAACTGCTTGGTGCGGTTGGCCACGTCCTGGTCCTTGTTCTCGGGATGCGGCAGGGCCGCAGCGTCATAGACCAGGGTGTACATCAGCTTGGAGTGGCCCTTGTCGATGGGGCGGATCTCCACGGTGCCGTGATAGTCGATCGGCGATTTCGGCTGGCTGTAGGTGTAGGACCACGCGGTTTCGGCGACGAGCAGTTCATCGATCCGATTGGCGATCCTGCGGATGGCGCCGACCTCATTGTTCTTGCCCGAGGTGATCTCGCAGGTGGTTTTCATCCAGGCGCCGATGTCGCAGAAGCCGGAGACCTTCTTCCAGGCTACATCGGCCGGTGCGTTGACCGTGGTTTCAAGCGGAATGGTCACGAAGTCGGCGGCGCGGGCCGCGCCGGCGGCAGTGACGGTCAGGACCGCGATCGCGGCGGCGGCGAGCTTCAGGTTCATGTCGGTTTTCCCCCAGTCGATTT
>DASRRU010000272.1:0-14514 GCA_035656795.1 Phenylobacterium sp.
TGGTGATCGCCTTGAAGATCGGGAAATAGGTCAACACCGCCAGCAGGCAGCCGGCCAGGATGATCGGCTTCCTCCCGATCTTGTCGGAGAGCCAGCCAAAGACGACGAAGAACGGCGTGGCCAGCAGCAGCGCGACCGCGACCAGTTCGTTGGTCAGCACGCCGTCGACCTTGAGCATCTTTTCCAGGAAGAACAGGCTGTAAAACTGGCCGGTGTACCAGACCACCGCCTGCCCGGCGGTGAGGCCGCCCAGGGCCAAAAGCACCAGTTTCAGGTTGGGCCAACGTCCGAAGCTCTCGGTCAGCGGGGCCTTGGAGCCCTTGCCCTCGGCGATCATCTTCTCGAACACCGGGCTCTCGTTCAGCCGCAGGCGGATCCACAGCGAGACGATCAGCAAAAGCGCCGAGGCCAGGAACGGAATGCGCCAGCCCCAGGCCTTGAAGGCGTCCTCGCCGATCCGCGTCCTGACCGCGATGATCACGATCAGGCTCAGGAACAGGCCAAAGGTCGCGGTGATCTGGATCCAGCTGGTGTAGAGCCCGCGCTTGCCCGGCGGGGCGTGTTCGGCGACGTAGGTGGCCGCCCCGCCGTACTCGCCGCCAAGCGCCAGGCCCTGGATCAGCCGCATGAGGATCAAGGCCACCGGCGCGGCCACGCCCCATTCGCGGTAGCCGGGCAACAGGCCCACGGCGAAGGTCGCCAGGCCCATCAGGGTCATGGTGACGAGGAAAGTGTTCTTCCGCCCCCACAGGTCGCCCAGGCGCCCGAAGACGATCGCCCCGAACGGCCGGACCGCAAAGCCGGCGGCAAAGGCCAGGAGCGCAAAGATGTAGCCGGTCGTGGCGTTCACACCGGAGAAGAAGTGCTCAGTGATGAAGGTGGCGAGCGAGCCGTAGAGGTAAAAGTCGTACCACTCGAAAACGGTCCCGGCCGACGCACCCGCGATCACCATGCGGTTGGACGTCGCGCGCACGTCCTCGCCTACCGCTGCCGCAGCTGTCATCGTCTTCGCTCCCTCGACCCATGTTCTTTTGGGCGAGCCTATGGCGAAGCCGGCGGCCCGGCTAGTGCTGTGCGTTCAGTGGATCGTCCAGGGTTCGGCCGGCTTCCTCGACAGGCCTTCGCTGAGCACGTTGGCGACGCCCATCCAGCCGACGTAGGGGGCGACCATGTTGGCGGCCGGTGGGTCCACCTGGCGCGCGCGCCAGACGTAGGCGGCGGCGGTGCCCAGGGACGCCACGGCGGCGGCGACCTGGCCGCCGAGGCGCCCGGGCCCCAGCACCATCCAGGCCCCGTTCAGCGCCTGTACGGCGCCCCAGAGGGTGAGCGCCTGGGTTCGCGCAGCGCTCTTCGGCGCGTTCCAGATGCGCAGGCCTGACAGCGTCAGGGCCATGAACAGCGGCGGCCACAGGGCGCCGAGCACCTTCGATGGCGGCTTTGCCTGTTCGTCGACCGGCGCGTCGTAGTCGGAATAGGCCTCGTAGCCGTCGTCCTTCGGCGCGTTCATCCGCGCCACCAGCGCCGAGACCGCCACCGCGCCTACCGTCAGGCCGACGCCGATCAGGATGTGCTGGGTGGAGCGCCCGCGGCTGTTCGCCAGGCTGTCGACAGCCCCGCGGATCGGGTTCGTTGGCATGGATCAGCCTCCCACGATGGCGCCCGTCTACGAAATCCGCAGGCGCCGCCGCGAGTTCCGGCCCAGCTAGGGCGGGCTCGCCGCCATCGGCTTCCCGCGGCGCGCCGGAGCCGTCTGTTCGCCCAGCCGGCGCGCCGGGGCAAGCGACTTCATCCCCAGCGTCGAGTCCACGACACCTGCGACAGACTGCCGCATGTTCTAAAGGTCAAGCTGTGCGTTGACGTCAGAAGTGACGCCCGCCGACAACGGCGATCGCGCACATGCCTGGGGCCAGGCCAATGCATCTCGATGCACTCCTGCTGTCGCGCCTTCAGTTCGCCTTCACCATCGCGTTCCACATCATCTTCCCGAGTTTCTCGATCGGGCTCGCGTGCTTCCTGGCGGTGTTGGAAGGCCTGTGGCTGGCGACCAAGAACGAGGCGTTCAAGGTCCTCTACCTCTTCTGGATCAAGGTCTTCGCCATCTCGTTCGGCATGGGCGTGGTGACCGGCGTGGTCCTGTCCTACGAGATCGGGACCAACTGGAGCGTCTACGCCGCGGCGGCCTCGCCGGTGATCGGCCCGCTGCTGGCATTCGAGGTGCTGGCTGCGTTCTTCATGGAGGCCAGCTTCCTGGGCGTGATGCTGTTCGGGTGGCGGAAGGTGGGTCCGGGCCTGCATTTTCTGGCCTCGGTGCTGGTGGCGGGCGGCACCCTGATGTCGGCCTTCTGGATCATATCAGCCAACAGCTGGATGCAGGACCCTGCGGGCTACGTGCGCCTGGCCAACGGGGCGCTGCGGGCCGCGGACTGGGGCCAGGTGATCTTCTCGCCGACCTTCCCGCTGCGGCTTACTCACATGGTGCTGGCGGCCTTTTTGACCACGGCGCTGGTGGTCGGTGCGGCCTCTGCCTGGCGGTTACTCAAGGACCCTGAGGAGAGCGAGAGCGGCCTGGCGCTGAAGATGGCCATCGGCATGTTCGCCATCGTCGCCCCCCTGCAGCTGCTGGTCGGCGATATGTCCGGAAAGTTGGTGGAAAAGGTCCAGCCGGCCAAGCTCGCCGCCATCGAGGCCTTCTGGGATACGCAGCGCGGCCAGGCATTTCACGTTGTCGCCTGGCCCGACCGGGCCGTGGCGGGAAACCGCTGGGAGGTCTCCATTCCGAAACTGGGCAGCCTGATCACCGCCGGCAGCATCAATGCGGAGATCAAGGGGCTTAAGGCGTTCGAACCCCAGGACCGCCCGCCGGTCGCGGTCGTGTTCTGGGCGTTCAGGGTGATGGTGGGCCTGGGCGTGGCGATGATCGGGCTAGGCGCCTGGGGCGTCTGGCGGATCTGGCGCGGGGACCTGGCCCGCGCGGCATGGTTCCTGCGCGCCTGCGTGGTCATGGGCCCTGCGGGCTTCGTCTCGGTGATCGCCGGCTGGACCGTGGCCGAGGTCGGCCGCCAGCCCTATGTCGTCTACGGCGTCCTGCGCACGGCCGACGCGGTCTCGCCGGTGACCCGCGGCGAGGTCTCCGTCTCGCTGGTCGCCTTCATCAGCATCTACGCCCTGATCTTCGGCTTCGGCGCGCTCTACATCCTGCGGCTGATGGCGGCCGGACCGCATGCCCGGGCGCAGCCCGACATGCCCATCATGGTGCGGCCGCCGGGCTATGCCCTGGCCGCGGCGCCCGGCGAACCGGAGGAACGGTCATGAACCTCGACCTGCCGCTGATCTGGGCCGGGCTGATGGCGATTGCGGTCCTGCTCTATGTGATGCTCGACGGCTTCGACTTAGGGATCGGCATCCTGTTCCCGTTCGCGCGGTCGAGCGCGGAGCGCGACACCATGATGGCCACCGTCGCGCCCGTCTGGGACGGCAACGAGACGTGGCTGGTGCTGGGCGGCGGGGGGCTGTTCGCGGCCTTCCCCTTCGCCTACGCGGCCTTGATGCCGGCGCTCTATATCCCGATCATCCTGATGCTGCTGGCCCTGATCCTGCGCGGCGTCGCCTTCGAGTTCCGCTTGCACGGGCGGGCGCGCAGCAAGCCGCTCTGGACGGCGGCGTTCACAGCCGGCTCCCTGACCGCGACCTTGGCGCAAGGCCTGGTGCTGGGCGGCTTCATCCAGGGGGTGACGCTGCGCGACCTCAGCTTCGCCGGCGGCCGGTTCGACTGGCTGACCCCCTACTCCCTGCTGGTCGCCGTGGGCTTGGTGGCGGGCTATGCCCTCACCGGCGCCTGCTGGCTGGTCTGGCGCACTGAGGACGCCCTGCAGGGCCGCGCGCGCCGGTGGGCCTGGATCGCCCTGGTCTGCGTCGCCGGCCTGTTGGCGGCGGTGAGCATGGCCACCCTCTTCGTCCACGCCCAGGTTGCGGAGCGCTGGGGTTGGAACGGTCGGGGTTTCGACCTGACGAAGCTCGCGCGCCTCTCGCCGATCCCGCTCTTGGGTGGCGCAGGCCTCGCCGCCGTCGCAATTGGGCTCAGGGCCCGCTCGCAAGGCTTGCCGTTCGCCGGCGCCGTGGCGATATTCCTCTCCGGCTACCTGGGCCTGGCGGTTGGCTTCTTCCCCGACATCGTCCCCTACGGCATGACCTTCCGCCAGGCGGCCAACGCGGACAATACGCTTGCCTTGCTGCTGATCGGCGGCGCCGTGCTGCTGCCGGCGATCTTCGGCTACAGCCTGTGGGTCTATTGGATCTTCCGCGGCAAGGTGGGCGCCGATGCGGGCTATCATTGAGCCACCGCCAGAACCGGGCGCGCCGCTGGCCTCGCTGGGGCGGCGTCTCGGCTGGTTCTTCGGCCTGGCGATCACCGCGGCCCTGACCACCGCGGCGGTCGCCTATGCGTTGAGAGCCCTACTTTACTAGCCCGCTCATCCGGGCGAGTGCCGGGATCCAAGCGGCGTCGCAGATCTCCAAGCCCAGGGGCGTCGGCCAACTCGGCTTCGGTCACGGCTTTCGCCGGGACGAACGGCGTGTATGTAGGGCCATGGCCGTTCCGCTCTGCCGCCTCTACCTGGTCACCCCGCCTCGGCTCGACGATCTGGCCGCGTTCGGACGCGCGCTCGCCCATGCGCTGGACACCGGCGACGTGGCGGCCCTGCAGATCCGGCTGAAGGACCTCCCCGACGAGATCGTCGCCGCCGCCGTCGATGCGCTCATGCCTATCGCCCAGGCGCGCGGCGTGGCGGTGATCCTCAATGACCGGCCTGACCTGGCCGTGCGGCTGGGCTGCGACGGGGTCCATGTGGGCCAGGACGATGCGCCGCTCGCCGAAGCCCGCCGCATCGTCGGCCCGGACCGGATGGTCGGCGTCACCTGCCACGACAGTTTGCACCTGGCCATGGAGGCCGCCGAGGGCGGGGCCGATTATGTGGCCTTCGGCGCCTTCTTCCCGACCACCACCAAGGACGCGCCCACCCGAGCCGATCCGGAGCTGCTGACCGGCTGGCAGGCGGACATGGTGATCCCCTGCGTCGCCATCGGCGGGATCACTGTCGACACAGCCGCCGGCCTGGCCGCCGCTGGCGCGGACTTCCTGGCCGTCTCGGCGGGTGTCTGGTCGTACGCAGAGGGCCCCGCCGCGGCGGTGGCGGCCTTCAACGTTGAGATCACGAAGGGCCTCGCGGCACGCGGTTAAGTCCTCGTCTTGCTTCCAATGGGTTCGGCGACTAGGTTCCGCGCCCTCCAGACGCCCGAGATCTTTCACACCGTGAGCACCCAGTCCGCCCTCCTGAAGGTCATGAGCGACGCCGCGCGCAAGGCGGCTCGTGGCCTCAACCGCGACTTCGGCGAGCTGGCGGAGCTGCAGGTGGCCAAGAAGGCGCCCGCCGACTTCGTCTCCGCGGCCGACCTCAAGTCCGAGCAGACCATCTTCGAGGCCCTGCAGAAGGCCCGGCCCGGCTACGGCTTCCTGGGTGAAGAGCGCGGAATGATCGAGGGCACCGACAAGACCCATACCTGGATCGTCGACCCGCTCGACGGCACCACCAACTTCCTGCACGCCATCCCGCACTTCGCCATCAACATCGCCCTGCAGCGCGAGGGCGCCGTGGTGGCGGCGGTGACCTATAACCCGATCTCCAACGACCTCTTCTGGGCCGAGAAGGGCAAGGGCGCCTTCGTCAACGACAAGCGCCTGCGCGTAGCCGCGCGGACCCGGATGGAGGAGGCTGTGCTGGCCACCGGCATCCCGTTCATGGGCCACGGCCAGCACGCCACCTTCCTGAAGGAGCTGCATCAGGTCAGCCAGCGCGTTGCAGGCGTGCGCCGCTTCGGCGCCGCGGCCCTCGACCTCGCCTGGGTCGCGGCCGGCCGCTACGACGGCTACTGGGAGCGTGACCTGAAGCCCTGGGACCTGGCGGCGGGAGTGCTCCTGGTCACCGAGGCTGGCGGGCGGGTGACCAACGCCAATGGCGAGGACGATGTGCTCGGCGCCGGCTCCGTCATCGCCGGCAACCTGGAGATCCACCCGCAGCTCCTGGAGCGCCTGCGCCAGGCCGCGAAATAACCTCTGCCCTGTGGTTGACCCGCTCCCGGTCGAGTGACTGACTGTCACGCACGATGAGTGGGGGGAGCACATGGAAATCACACGCCGCGCCTTGGGCGCGACAGCGGCCGCGGCCGCTGCGCTGACTTCGCTGCCCGCCTTCGGTCAGGGGTTCAAGAAGACCCCGCTGATGATCGCTCACCGCGGCGCCAGCGGCGAGCGCCCGGAAAGCACGCTGCTCGCCTTCCGCCAGGCCATCGCCGAGGGCGCCGACTTCATCGAGCCGGACCTTGAGATGACCAAGGACGGCCACCTGGTGGTCCGCCACGAGAACGAGATCTCCCAGACGACCGACGTCGCCAAGCGGCCGGAGTTCGCCGCCCGCAAGACCACCAAGAGCGTGCAGGGGACCCCGGTCACCGGCTGGTTCACCGAGGACTTCACGCTCGCCGAGCTGAAGACCATCCGCTGCCGCGAGCGCCTGCCGCAGCTGCGCCCCATCAGCGCCGCCTACGATGGCCAGGAGCAGATCCCGACCTACCAGGAGGTCATCGACCTGGCGAAGTCGGAGAGCGCCCGGCTGGGTCGCGCCATTGGCACCTACCCGGAGCTGAAGCACGCCAGCCACTTCGCCGCGCTTGGCCTGCCCATGGAAGGCCGCCTCGCTGACATGCTGAAGAAGAACGGCCTGGATAGCGCCACGGCCCCGGTCTTCGTCCAGTGCTTCGACGTGAAGCCGCTGAAGACCTTCATGAAGCTCTCCAAGGCGCCGCGCATCCAGTTGGTCTCGCCGACCGGTTCGCCGACGGATTCCACGACCCCCTACAAGGACATGGTCACCGCCTCGGGCATGAAGACCATTGCGACCTACGCCAACGGCGTCGGCCCGGACTGGTCGATGGTCATACCGACCGTGGACGGCGGCCTGGGGCCCGCCACCGACCTGGTCAAGAACGCCCACGCGGCAGGCCTGAAGGTGCATCCCTGGACGGTGCGGGCGGAGAACTTCTTCCTGCCGCCCAAGCTGCGCATCGGGACCGATCCCGCCGCCCACGGCGACGTCGACGCGGTCTACCACGCGCTCTACGCGGCCGGGATCGACGGCCTGTTCAGCGATTTCCCCGGCCTGGCGGCGAAGGCGCGAGCCTAGTGGCTATGAGCTACACGGTCGCCGTCGAGATAGCGCCCTCGGCCTAAGGGCTCCGTGGACGTGCGGCTTCACCGCAGAATATCTCGCCGCTGCCGAAACGGCGCAGGGGGCCGAGCCGTTGACCAGGAGTCGCGTCGGCGCCGTTCCAAGACCCATAGGCGCGGTGGGGTCCGTCGAGGATGTGCGGCGCGGAGGATCCGGTCATGAATATAGGCTTCATCGGGCTTGGCCACATGGGTGCGGCTATCGCGCAGAACCTGGTCAAGGCGGGGCATCGCGTGCGGGTGTGGAACCGCTCCCGCGACCCGGTCGACAGGCTTGTGGCGCAGGGCGCCGAACGCGCCGAGACGGCGCAGGACGCACTGTCGGGCGAGGCCGTCTTCTCGATGCTCGCCCAGGACGACGCCATCGTCGAGGTGCTGCTGGAATCCAGCGCCCTGGACGCCGCCCGGCCGGGGCTCGTGCACGTGAACCTGGCCACAGTTTCGGTCGCCTTCGCTCAGCGCCTGGAAGCCGAGCACGCCCGTCGGAGTCTGGGCTATGTGGCAGCCCCGGTGCTCGGCCGACCGGATGTCGCGGCCCAGGGACAGCTCAACGTGCTCTGCGCGGGCGCCGCGGAGTCGGTGGCCCGCGTGGCGCCGCTGTTGGAGACCTTCGCGGCCAAGGTCTGGCCGCTTGGCGAGGCGCCGCACCGAGCCAATGTGGTCAAGCTCGCCTGCAACTTCGCGCTCGCCAGCATGATCGAAACCCTGGGAGAGGCCGGCGCCCTCGTTCACGCCTATGACGTCCGGCCGCAGGCGCTTTTCGAGGTAATGACCAGCACGCTCTTCGCGGCGCCCGCGTACAAGACCTATGCGCCGCTGATCGCCGAGGCGAAGTTCGAACCTGCGGGTTTCAAGCTGCCCCTGGGTCTGAAGGATGTCCGCCTCGCGCTGGCCGCCGGCGAGCACAAGCACACGCCCCTGCCGCTCGCCTCCCTATTGCGCGACCATTTCATCGAGGCGGTGGCGAATGGAGACGAGGACAAGGATTGGTCGGCGCTGGCTCGGGGCGCCTTTCGACGCGCCGGCCAGACATTGGGCTAGGCTGCCTCGCCGAACTGCAGCGACGCCAGCCGGGCGTAGAGCCCGTTCTTCGCCACCAGCTCGTGGTGGGTGCCTTCCTCGACCACGCGACCCTCGTCCATGACCACGATGCGGTCGGCCTTGAGCACGGTGGCCAGGCGGTGGGCGATGACCAAGGTGGTGTGGCCGACCATGGCCTCGTCGAGGGCCCGCTGCACCAGCCGCTCGTTCTCGGCGTCCAGCGCGCTGGTAGCCTCGTCCAGCAGCAGGATCGGGGCGTGGCGGACCAGGGCGCGGGCGATGGCCAGGCGCTGGCGCTGGCCCCCGGAGAGGCTGCGGGCGCGTTCGCCGATCTGGGTGTCGATGCCGTCGGGCAGGGCGGCCAGGAAGGCCTCGGCCTGGGCGGCGCGCACCGCGGCCTCCACATCCTCCAGGCTGGCGTCCTCGCGGCCGAAGCGGACGTTCTCGAGGGCCGAGCCGGAGAACAGCGGCGATTCCTGGGCCACCAGGGCCATGCGCGCGCGCACCTCCACCGGATCGGCGTCCCGAACGTCGACGCCGTCCAGCAGCACCCGGCCGGCCTGCGGGTCGTAGAAGCGCAGCAGCAGGCGGAAGACCGTGCTCTTGCCCGCGCCGGAGGGGCCCACCAGGGCCACCCGTTCACCGGGTCTCACGGTGAGGGTCAGGCCGCGCACGGCCGGCATGTCAGGGCGGCCCGGATAGGCGAAGGTGATGTTCTCCAGCCTGACCTCGCCGCGCGGCGGGCTGGGCAGCGCGATGGGATGGGCCGGCGCGGCGATGCCGGGCCGCGCGGACAGCAGCTCGGAGACCCGCTCCATGGCGCCGGCCGCCTTCTGCACATCGCCCCAGGTCTCGCCAAGGGCGCCCACCGAGCCCGCCGACATCACCGCCAGGAGGGCGAACTGAAAGAGGGTGCCAACGCTCATCTGGTGGCTGAACAGGGCTTCCACGCCCAGCCAGAGGATCCAGACGACGCCGCCGAACACCAGGGCGATCACGGCGGCGGTCATGCCGGCGCGCGTCGCCATGCGGCGCAGCGACGTACGGAAGGAATTCTCGACGGCGGCGCCGAACCGGGCCGCCCCCGAGGCCTCACGACCGAACGCCTGGACGATCTCCAGGGCGTCCAGGGTTTCCCCCGCATGGCCGACGGCGGCCGCGAACTGGTCCTGGGTGGAGGCGGTGAGCCGGCGCACCTGGCGGCCGAACAGGAACAAGGGCGCAATGATCAGCGGCACGGTGATCAGCACGAGCCCGGTCAGGCGCGGGCTGACCACCAGCATGTAGCCCAGGCCACCGATCAGCATCAGCACGTTGCGCAGCGAGACGGAAATCGAAGTGGTGAGCAGGTTCTCGACGATCTGGATGTCGGTGGTGAGCCTGGACAGCACCTCGCCGGTGCGGGTCATCAGGAAGAAGGCCGGATCCAGCGACAGGATGTGCGCGTAGGTCGCCTTCCTGAGGTCGGCCACGATCCGCTCGCCCAGCTTGGTGACGAAGAAGTAGCGGAGCGCCGACGACAGGGCCAAGGCGACGGCCACGCCGCCCAGCGCCCAGAACCACGGCGCGACAGTGCCGGCCCCGGCGTGCGCGGCGACGGCCTGGGTCACATGGTCGGCGAGCAGGCGGACGGCGCCCGTCAGGGCCAGGCTGGAGGTGGCGGCGGTGACCAGGAATAGGCCGGCGGCGGCCGCGTCCAGGCGATGGCCCGCCGCGAAGGGAATGAGATGGCCGAGCGCGCGGACATTGCGGCTCTTCGGCCGGCGGTCGGCGGCCTCGCCCAGGGTCTGCGCCAGCGCCTGGCCGGCAGTCGGCCGACCGGCTGCGACCGCTTCGACGCCTGACTCACTCATCGACGCTCACACCTTGCATTTGCGACGGCGTTTCTCTATACGCCCGGCTTCCTCGAACGGCCCCGTTTCCGGTGGCCTTCGCTCAATTTTCGACGCTTCCTTACGTCAGGCGCTGATCCGATGAAACAAGACACCCATCCGGACTATCACTTCATCACCGTGGTGATGACGGACGGCTCCACCTATCAGACCCGTTCCACCTACGGGAAGGAAGGCGCGACGCTGAACCTCGATATCGACCCGAAGACCCATCCGGCGTGGACGGGCGGCGGTCACCAGATGCTCGACCGCGGCGGCCGCGTGTCGCGCTTCAACGCCAAGTTCGGCGGCTTCACCCGCAAGTGAGCGCGTAGCGACTCATCCCCGCGAAAGCGGGGATCAAGTCCAGCACGGCGCAATATCCCAAACACGAACGCCGCGGAGGTCGCCCTCCGCGGCGTTTCGCATTTCTGCGCCTTACCTCTCGCCATCGCTGCCGCGATGGGGCGGTCGACTCATTTTCCGAAGGCGGTCTTCAGGCGGTCGTGCTGCGACAGCACCGGGTGCGGCGCCTCGTCGGCTTCGTTCTCCACGTACATGCGCTTGTCGAGGTGGCGGACGCGTTCGTAGAGCCGCTCGGAGCGGTCCAGCAGGCTCACCAGCTCGGCCGGCAGGCCCTCCTCGGCTCCGTTGGCCATGCAGACGTCGGCGGCGGCCAGGCGATAGCGGTCCTCGCAGGCGGCCGACGGGGGCATGTCGCCCTCGCGCACCGCGCGCTGCACCAGCAGCCACGAGGCCACCTGCATCAGTCGCGTGGTCAGCCGCATGCTTTCGGCCGCATAGGCCAGCGCTGCGTTCCGCGACAGGAGCTTGGAGGCCTGGCGGCCGGCCCCGTCCAGATAGCCGGCGGTTTCCTCCACGAGGTCCATGCCCTCCTGGAAGGTTCTCTGGAACAGCTCGGATCGCGCGAAGTCCTGGATGACCTCGGCGCGCCACGGCGTTGAAGGGGCGTTAGATTCGCTCATTCGGTGGTCAACCTATACCAAAGCCAGCCGTGCGGTCGCGAAATCCGCCAGTGCAACGCCCATGCCACCCCGCAGGGCGCCCAGCTTTGGGACAATATACCCCCTGGCGCGCGATATGGGCGGCCTTGCGCCGCGCGGCTGCGGCAAACTAGCCTGGTCCCGCCCCGAACAGGGCGTCGGCGGCGGCGCGGCCAGCGCGCTTGCGGTCGATTTGGGCCTGGGCGCGGGCGATTTCCGCCTGCAGGACATCAATACGCTCCTCCAGTTCGGCGACGCCGAACAGTTCCAGGTCTTCACGGATCGCTTCGATCAGGCGTTGGCCGCGGCCAACGCGGACTTCGGCAGGTTCTTCCATGACGGGCTTTACCTTTCCGGATCCCCGATGGGGGGGTATCCAACCGCGCATGCCGCGAAAGCGCAAGTTAGCGCGCTCAGCCGGCCCCCAGCTTTGCCGGAGTTCTCCACATGACCGAGACCATGACCGCGATCGCCATCGAGGGCGGCAAGGGCCCTGCCGAGGCGCTGAAGGCCGTCCAGATCCCCCGTCCGGAACCCAGGGACGGCGAGATCCTCATCAGGGTGCGCGCGGCGGGACTCAACCGTCCGGACATCCTCCAGCGCCTGGGCGGATACCCGCCGCCGGCGGGAGCTCCGGAGACCATGGGCCTGGAGGTCGCCGGCGAGGTGGTGGTCGGCGCCGGGCGCTGGAAGGCGGGCGACAGGGTCTGCGCCCTGCTGGGCGGGGGCGGCTACGCGGAATACGCCGTCTGCGACGCGCGCCACGCCCTGCCGATCCCCGATGGCCTCGATTTCATCCAGGCCGCGGCTCTGCCGGAAACGGTGTTCACGGTCTTCGCCAATGTCTTCGAGCACGGGCGCCTTAAGCCCGGCGAGACCCTGCTGGTGCATGGCGCCACCTCGGGCATCGGCACGACGGCGATCCAGATGGGCAAGGCCTATGGGGCCAAGGTGATCGCCACCGCCCGAGGGGCCGACAAGGCTCAGACCGCCCGCGACCTGGGCGCCGATGTGGCAATCGACGCCAGAAACGAGGATTTCGCCGAAGCGACGAACCGCGAAGGGGGCTGCGACGTCGTGCTCGACATGGTCGGCGGCGACTATTTCGCCAAGGATCTCGACGCGCTGAAAACTGGGGGCCGAATTGTTTTCATCGCCAGCCTCGGCGGCGCGGAGGTGACCCTGCCCATCTGGCGGCTGATGCAAAAGCGCGCCGTGGTCACTGGCTCGACCCTTCGTCCGCGCAACCCCGACGAGAAGGCCCGCCTGGCCGCCGCGGTGGAAGCCCTCGTATGGCCCTGGATCGCGGCCGGAAAAGTCCGCCCGCAGGTCGATGCGACCTTTCCCCTTGCGGAGGCCGCCAGGGCTCACGCGCACCTCGAAACGGGCGCCCACGTGGGCAAGATTGTGCTGGTCGTTGCAAAAACCTGAGGTTGCGTCAGATTCCCGATGGCGCCGCCTCTAAACCACACCGATTTTTTGAATCCCCCGTAAAAAAGTCCATTACAACAACGTTATTGAGCAAACCGTGTTTTCGAAAACGAGTTGTATTTTTGCCTCAGGGTAGTTGACGCCCCCCTACGGCTGAGCCACTGGGGAAAAAAAGAGGCTGTCATCCATTTCCTGGCCGCGAGGCCAACTGGGGAGGTTCAAGTTGAATAACAAGGTTCGCCTATTGGCGTCCGGCGCCGTGCTGTTTGCGTTCGCGCTGGGAACATCCGTCCACGCCCAGGTGACTGCCGCCGCCGCGCCGGCCGCCGCCGCCGCCGCCGCCGGCGGCGGCGACACCATCGAGGAATTGGTGGTCACCGCCGAAAAGCGCTCGCAGAGTCTGCAGGACGTGCCGGTGGCGATTTCGGCCTTCACGTCGGAAAAGCGCGACCTCCTGGGGATCACCTCGATCCAGGACATGACCAACTTCACGCCGGGCCTGAACTACACCAGCTCCAACGACCGCGCGGCGCTGCGCGGCATTGGCCGCCTGACCAACGCGCACCCTGTGGCGGTGCCGGTCGCGGTCTATGACGACGGCATCTACACCACCTCGACGGTGACCGCGGCCAAGTCCCCGATCTTCACCGACCGGGTGGAAGTGCTGCGCGGCCCGCAGGGCACGCTCTACGGCCGCAACTCGATCGGCGGCGCGATCAACATCATTTCCAAGCGCCCCACCGAAGATCCGTATGCGGAAGTCCGCGCCACGATCTCCAACTATGATCACACCCTGCTTGAGGCGGCCGTCTCCGGCCCGCTGGCCCCTGATCTGCAGTACCGGCTGGCCGGCAACTGGGAAAAGCAGAGCGAGGGCTACTACAAGAACCTGGTCCCCGGGATGCCCTCCGAGGGCAACGTGATCGACCAGTACTACGTGGAAGGCCAGCTCCAGGCGAAGTTCGGCGACCATGTGGACGGCTGGGTGAAGGGCTACATCACCGGCTGGAACAACGGCGGCGGTGGTCCCGGCGCGCGCGCCGGCTACACCAACGGCCCCATCGGCTTCGGCGAATACGGCAACCAGTACATCAACCCTGGCTATGCCTGCGCGCCCGGCAACGCGGTCACCAATGTCGTGAACACCTCACCGCTGGGCTGCACGAACCCCTCCAACGGCAATGTGAGGGACTTCGCCTCCAACGTCGCGCAGGCGGTGTCGCTGGATGACGCCTACGGACTGTCCGCGCAGTTCACCTATCACTTCGACGGCTTCGACGTGAAGTACATCGGCGGCGGGATCAACTACCACTACACCCTGCAGCAGTCGAACCCGGGCGACACCTCGATCAGCTCGTTCCAGATCCCGGTCGCGGCGTTCAACCCGGCCCTGCCGCCGGCCGCGCAAGGGTGCCCGGCCACCAACGCCGCAGGCGGAAGCTGCGCCCCGCTCACCGTCTTCCCGCGCCAATCCTCGACCTATGCCGAGAACTATCACAACTTCAGCCACGAAATTAACGTCGGATCGAGCGGCCAGAGCTCGCTGCAGTGGCTGGGCGGCCTCTACTACTATCGCGAAGGCTACAAGCAGCCGGTCTTCACCACCCTTTACGACCAGCCGCAGCTTGCCGGCACGATCACCCCGGCCGTTCCTGGGCTGACGGGTCCGGTGGGCCAGGACTTCCAGAACCGCCTCTATGACGACCGGCCGCAGTTCCAGGAAGAATCCTACGCCACCTACGGCCAGGTCGACTGGAAGTTCGCCGACAGCTGGAAGGCGACGCTCGGCCTGCGCTACAGCCACGACCACCTGACCGGCAGCGAATCCGTCCGCGTGATCTGCTTTGGCCCGAGCGCCTGCCTGAACGGCTCTTCGCCGCAACTCCTC
>DASRRU010000273.1:0-2519 GCA_035656795.1 Phenylobacterium sp.
GTTTGCGGTTCGAGGGCCGGCTTCAGGAGCCGGTAGTGCAGGCGGCCGTACCAGACGAGGGCGTTGACCAGGCCGATGGTGACGATGGCCAGCACCGCGCCGCCGGAGGCCGCGCCGGCCATCAAGCCGATGCCGGCCAGCACCGCTGCCCCCGGGCCTCCGGGCAGGCCGCTGAACGGCCCCGCGGCGAAAACCACGCCGCCGGCGAAGAACACGGCGATCACCGCCACGCCGATCCCGAAGATCGCCCCGCCGATGCCCATCAGGATCGGCAACAGCACCAGGATATCGATGGCGCCCAGGCCCAGGACCGCGAACACCGCCGACGCGCCCGCCGAAGCGCTACGCTCCTCTTCCCAGCGTCGCAGGCCGATTTCGGCGCGTAGCTCGCGGGCCAGCCGGCCCGGATCGCCAAGGCCCGCGGCCACGTCGGCCTCGCTGCGGCCGGCGGCGGCGCCTTCGTTGAAATGGTTCTCGTAGTCCGCGACGATGTCGGCCTGGGCCGACGGTGGCAGGCCGCGAAGACCCTCCCGCAGCCTGGCCATGAACGCCTGACGGGTCATTTCGCCCCTCCAAGAATGGATTCAACCGCCCCGGAGAACGAGCTCCAGGCGGACTTCTGCGAGATGAAACTCGCCTTTCCGGCTTCCGTCAGCCGATAGTATTTGCGCGACGGCCCCGCAGGGCTCTCGACGAGGTAGGTCTCGACGAGGCGGTCGGTCTGCAGCCGGCGCATCAGCGGATAGATCGTACCTTCGCCCATCCCGATCTGCTCGGAAAGTTGGCTGGCGATCTCGTAGGCGTAGCTGTCGTGCTGCGAAAGCAGAGCCAGAACACAGAGTTCGAGCGCGCCTTTCTTCAGCTGGATCTCGATGGCTTCAGGCACGTCGGCGCCTCCTTGCGTGTCCAAAACCTATGGCAAGGTAGTGGGCGGTGCAAGGTAGCTGGCATTAAACCTTAGTAAGGTTGCGCCCTCCCTCTTCCGAACCTGAAGGGAGTTACGGCGAGAACTGTCCCCAGCCGGTGCAGCCGCGACGCGGCGTGTTTGGCACGCCCCGTTCGTCGAGACAGAGCAGCCCACCCTTCGGTCCGAAGTAGGACGGCGGGGACACCCATTCGATCCGGCCATCCCGCACGCCGAGTAGCGCCGCATCCTTGAAGTTGCTGAGATTCCGGCTCGGGTAGCCGCCCAGATCGATGGTCAGCACGGCGTAATCGCTGCCCTTCGCCGGATAGGCGCGCACGCCCGTGTGGGCGGCGGCGAACGTCCGCGGCGGCGCGCTCAACGGGTCGCCGATATGGAGCGAGGCCAGGAGCGCCGCGCCGTCGCGGCGGGCGGCCACGCGCTGACGGTTCATCCCCGGAAGGCTGATGGCAAACGGCAGCAGCGCCAGTCCTTGCATGTCGCTTGCATTCAGGGCTTCGTGGGCGTGGCTGGGGGGCTGCGGCGGCGGGCGCCACGGCGAGCAGGTAGCGCTCAGCCTGTCGTTCGGCGCGAGCGGGGTCTTCTCCCATCGCGACAGGAATCCGAGCCCGTCCTCCAGCGGTAGCTCGCCGAAATGCGCGACGAACGGTGAACTAACCGGCCGTCGGATGTAAGCCAGCGAGGCCTTGCGATCCCGGTAGTCCGGGGCGGGCGGGATCGCAGGGGCGATCGGCTGGAAGGCGGCGTCCAGGCGGCCGTTGCGGAACATCAGCACGACCGAGCTGGCCGCCTCCGCCGCACGGCCATTGCGGATCAGGATCTGGGTGCAGGCCAGGAAGGGCTGGGCCGGCGCCGGATCGCCCTGCGTCCGGAACACTGCAAGTTGCTGCGCAAGGATAGGATCGGTCATCAGGGCGTCGGCGGTGATGAACGTCAGTAGCCCGTTGGACCCGGCGACCTGGAAAGCGGGCGGGATGGGCCATTCGGACGGCACGTCGGCGAGGCGGGATCGCACGGCCGGCGGGTCGAGGCCAGTCAGGTCGGAGATGGCGACGCCCAGCGGGACCTCAGCGCCCGCCGCGGACGCTGCAAGGAGCGCCAGCAGCCCGACGAACGCGGCGAGCCGCTGCACGCCTAGCTCCGCACCTTCACATAGGCCCCCGGCGCATCGCCGAGCGGCTTCAGCGTGCCCTCGGCCGGGTCGCGAGCTGGAACCTGGCCGCCGGACTTCGCCTTCAGCCATTCAATCCAGTGCGGCCACCAGGAGCCCGGCGTCTCCATGGCGCCGGCCTGCCAGGCCTCCAGCGACTGAGGCAGGGCGGGGTTGGTCCAGTGCTGGTACTTGTTCGCGACCGGCGCGTTGATCACCCCGGCGATGTGGCCGGAACCCGCCAGGGTGAAGGTCACCGGACCGCCGAACAGCTTTGCGCCCTTATAGACCGACCGGGCCGGAGCGATGTGGTCGTCCCGCGAGGACTGGACATAGATCGGCGTCTTCACGGTCTTGAGGTCGAGCCGGACGTTGTCGAGCACCAGCTCGCCCTTCGCCAGCGCGTTCTCGCCGTAGAACTTGCGCAGGTAGTACATGTGCAGG
>DASRRU010000274.1:0-4561 GCA_035656795.1 Phenylobacterium sp.
CGAGGCGCCCTTGACGGGCTTCGCCTCGGTGGCGCCGGCCTTCTTGGCGATGCCGTGGGCGATGTAATTGACCGCGTCGTAGCGGGTCATGTCCTGCTCCTGCAGGAAGTAGGCGGCGTGGCTCTCGCGCTCGGAGAAGATCGCCACCAGCACATTGGCGCCGGTGACCTCCTCGCGGCCGGAGGACTGCACGTGGATGACCGCGCGCTGGATAACACGCTGGAAGCCCGCCGTGGGCTTGGCGTCCTCGCCGTCGTCGACGACCAGCGAGCGCAGTTCGGTGTCCACGTAGTTGGTGAGCGTGGTGCGGAGCGCGCCCAGGTCTACGTCGCAGGCCCGCATCACCCCAGCGGCGTCCTCGTCATCAACGAGAGAAAGAAGCAGGTGTTCGAGGGTCGCGTATTCATGCTTTCGCTGGTTGGCGTAAGCCACAGCGCGATGAAGCGACTCTTCCAGGGGGCGCGAAAATGAAGGCAACTGCCTCTAGTCCTTTTCCATGGTGCACTGCAGCGGATGTTGATGCCGCCGCGCCGTATCAACGACCTGGGCTACTTTTGTTTCCGCCACCTCGTAGGTGAAGACCCCGCACACCCCCACGCCATGTTGATGGACGTGAAGCATTATGCGAGTCGCGTCTTCGCGCGACTTATTGAAGAACTGCTCAAGCACATAGACGACGAATTCCATGGGGGTGTAGTCGTCGTTCAGGATCAGCACCCGATACATCGAGGGCTTCTGTGTCTTGGGCTTCGTTTGGGTGACGACCGCCGAGCGAATGCCGGTATCCTGATCACCCATTTTACGATCGGCCATTCAATCCATCTCCTGCCGGCGCTGCCGCAACGCCGCCAATTGATTAGATATGCAAACCCGAACCATTTGGAAGGGTCGAATCGTCACGGCGCCCAGCGAAACCGTTGGCCCGCCGCGTTCCTGCGCCGCGTTGCGCCCGATTTATGAGCCTCAATCGCGCTTTGTGACGCGCTTTGCCCGAAAAATGCGCCCCGAGGTGACAGCGCCTGCGCCAAATCGCGCACGAATGGCGTCCAGGGTCTTTTCGCCCGCCAGCGCGCGGCGCTCATCGCCGGCGAAGAAGTCGTCCTCGACGGCCCCGGCCTCGATCAGCTCGGCCAGGCCGATGCCGATCAGACGGTAGGACCGGCCGGTCGCCTCCGTCGCCAGGAGCTCGCGGCCCACGGCGAACAGAGTCTTTGCCGTCTGGGTCGGAACCGGGATGGTGCGCCTGCGCGTGTGAATGCGGAAATCGGTGGTGCGCAGCTTCAGGGTGACCACCCGCCCGGCCAGTCCGTCGGCGCGGGCGTGGCGCGCCACCTTCTCCGACAGCTCGGCCAGCACATCCTCCAGGTCGCCAAGGGCGCAAAGGTCCTCGCTAAAGGTGGTCTCGGCGCTGATCCCCTTGCGCGCCTCGTTCGGATTGACCGCGCGGCCGTCCTGGCCGTGGGACAGGCGCGACAGGCGCAGTCCGTGGCTGCCGAACTGTTCGGCCAACGCCTTGAGGTCGGCGCGGGCCAGGTCGCCCACCGTGCGGAAGCCCGAGCGCTCCAGGCTTGAGACCATCGCGGGGCCCACGCCCGGCAGGATGCCCACCGGCCTGGGCGCGAGGAAGGCCTGCGCCTCCGCCCCGCCGATCACCGAAAAGCCGCGTGGTTTGTCGAGATCCGAGGCGATCTTGGCCAGAAACTTGTTCACCGACAGGCCGATCGAGACCGTCAGCCCGGTCTCGGCCTCGATCCGGGCCTGCAACCGGGCGAGCGTGACCGCGGGCGCAGCCTTGTGCAGCCGCTCGGTGCCGGACAGGTCCATCCAGGCCTCGTCCAGCGACAGGTTCTGGATCAGCGGCGTCAGCTCGCCGGCCATCCCCAGGATGCGACGGCTCTCGGTCCGGTACTTGGAGAAGTCCGGCTTGAGGACCACGGCCTCGGGGCAGAGCTTCAACGCCTTGAACATCGGCATGGCCGAGCGCACGCCCTTGATCCGGGCGATGTAGCAGCAGGTGGTCACCACACCGCGTTTCCCGCCGCCGACGATGACCGGCAGGTCCCTGAGCTCCGGCCGGTCGCGCTTTTCCACCGAGGCGTAGAAGGCGTCGCAGTCCATGTGGGCGATGGTCAGGTGGTTCAGCTCTTGATGCGTCACGATCCGGGGCGAGGCGCAGTCCGGGCACCGCCGTACGGCCTGCTCGCCCTGCCACAAGCAGTCGCGGCAGAAGGCCGTCATGGCAGCGGCCAGAGCCACGCCGCGCCGCGCACGCCGGAGGAGTCGCCGTGGAGGGCCTTGCGGACGGGCGTCGCGAACACATCGCTGAACGCGTAGCCGCCGATCGCCCTGGGTAGGCGCGGGTAGAGCGCCTCGACGTTTGACATACCGCCGCCCAGCACGATCACGTCCGGGTCGAGGATGTCGGCAATCACAGCCAGGCCGCGCGCCAGACGGTCGATGTAGTCGTCCAGCGCCGCGACGGCCGCCAGCTCGTTGCGCGCCGCAGCCTCGACAATGGCGTGGGCGCTCTGGCCGGTCCCGTGCGCGCGGGCCAGGCCGGGGCCGCTGATCCAGTTCTCCAGGCAGTTCAACCGGCCGCAGAAGCACCCCGGGCCGGGCAGCTCGTCCCGACGCGGCCAGGGCAGGGGCGTGTGCCCCCATTCACCGGCGATGCCGTTGCGGCCGGCCAGAACCTGCCGGCCGACAGCCAGGCCCGCCCCGCAGCCGGTGCCGATGATCACGCCGAAAACGACATGGCTGTCGGCCCCCGCGCCGTCCGTCGCCTCCGACAGGGCGAAGCAGTTGGCGTCGTTGGCCAGGCGCACCGGCCGGCCCAGCACCTCCTCAAGGTCGCGCTGCAGCGGCTTGTCGTTCAGGTGGGTGGTGTTGGCGTTGCGGATCAGGCCGCTGGCCGGCGAGGGCGAGCCCGGGATGCCAATCCCGACGCTGGCGGCGGTCACGCCCGCCTGGTGCTCGGCCTCGGCGACCAGATCGCGGACCACCTCAAGGCTTGCCTCGTAGCTCCCCGGTGAGGCGGCGCGCACGCGCGCCTGGAGGCGGCCCTGCGGATCCAGCGCCGCGGCCTCGATCTTGGTCCCCCCGAAGTCCACACCGATCCGGATCATGCGGCCTAGATAGCCGATCTGATCCACGGGCGCTCGTCCCCGCAGAACTTGCGCCGCACACCAGCCGTCACGGGTGGGTGCAAGAACACCGCTCCGTGGACACCGGCGGCGCACAGGCTAGGTTGCGCTCCATGAACACCTCACGAAATCTGCTGGCGCTCAGCGCCGCGCTCGCCTTTGCGGCTTCGGCCGTCATGGCGCAGACCCCGTCCGCCCAGGACCTGGCCAACACCCATCCGGCCGGCCTCGACCTGGCAGGCATCGATAGGGCGGTGCAGCCCGGCGACGACATGTTCCGCTACGCCAACGGCCATTGGCTGGCCACCACGCAGATCCCGCCCGACCGATCGAGCTGGGGCGTGGGCGCGGAGCTGACCGAGCTCACCAACCGACGTGTGCAGGCCCTGATCCAGACCGCCGCAAAGGCCGCGCCGGCGACCGAGGCCCGCAAGATCGGCGACTACTATTCCAGCTACCTCGATGAGGCGAAAATCGAGTCCCTGGGCCTGACGCCCCTGCGACCGACCCTGATCCGGATCGGCGCCATTCAGGACCGGAAGGGCCTCTCGGCCGAGTTCGGGCGCGAGCTGCGCGCCGACGTCGACGCGCTGAACTCCACCAACTTCTACACCGACCACCTGTTCGGCCTGTGGGTCGAGCAGGACCTGAACAATCCCAAGCGCTACGCGCCCTACCTGCTGCAGGGCGGGCTCGGCATGCCCGACCGTGACTTCTACGTGTCGCCGAGCCCGCGGATGGAGAAGATCCGCGTCGCCTACAAGGCTCACATCGCCAAGGTGCTCGAGCTGGCCGGCCACAAGGACGCCAAGGGCGAGGCGCAGGCGATCTACGAGCTGGAACTGAAGATCGCCCAGGCCCATGCGCCGCGGGCCGAGTCCGAGGACGTGTTGAAGGCCAACAATCCCTGGGGGCGGGCCGATTTCGCGAGGAAGGCGCCCGGCCTCGACTGGACGGCCTTCTTCACCGCCGCGGGCCTGAGCCAGCGGCCGCAGTTCATCGTCTGGCATCCGAAGGCGACGGCAGGCGAGAGCGCGCTGGTCGCCAGCCAGCCCCTGGCGACATGGAAGGCCTATCTGACCTACCTGCAGCTCAATCACTATTCCGGCGTCCTGCCCAAGGCCTTCGCCGACGAGCGTTTCGCCTTCTACGGCACAGTGTTGTCGGGCACGCCGCAGCAACAGGCGCGTTGGAAGCGGGCGGTGAACTCGACCAACGACGCGCTCGGCATGGCGGTGGGAAAGCTCTACGTCGCCAAATACTTCCCCCCAGAATCGAAGGCCAAGGTGCAAGCCATGGTCGACGACCTGATCGCTGCCTTCCGCGTGCGCATCGAGAATCTCGACTGGATGGCGCCGGCGACCAAGAAGGAGGCCGAGCGCAAGCTTTCGACGCTGAAGGTGGGCGTGGGATATCCT
>DASRRU010000275.1:0-5232 GCA_035656795.1 Phenylobacterium sp.
CATCAAGCTGACGGTGACCTGCGTGCGGGTGCCGGTGATGGTCGGCCACTCCGAGGCCGTGAACATCGAATTCCACGAGCACCTCGACGAGGACGAGGCGCGTGACCTGCTGCGCGAGAGCCCCGGCCTGATCGTCATCGATCAGCGCAACGACACCGGCTACATGACGCCCAAGGAATCCCAGGGCGAATTCCCGGTGTTCGTCAGCCGCATCCGCAACGACCCGACCGTCGAGCACGGCCTGAACATGTGGGTGGTCGCCGACAACCTGCGGAAAGGCGCCGCCCTCAACGCCGTTCAGATCGCCGAACTCCTCCACGAGCGCGGCCTGATCCGCCAGAAAGCGCTCGCCTGACGCCATGACTTCGTCCGCGTCGGGCGAGTCCCGTCTGGCGCTGACCGCGGGGGTCGTCTGCTACCTCATCTGGGGGATCGTCCCTTTGGTGTTCCAGGTCATGGGACGCCTGGGCATGTCTCCCTTGGAAATTCTCGCCAACCGCACCGTCTGGGCGGTTCCCATGGCGCTGCTCTTCGTCCTGGCCGCGCGCCAGGGCGGCGAGGTGCTCGCGGCATTCCGCAATCCACGGTCGCTGGCCTGGCTGGCGCTGTCCTCGGTGCTGATCTGCGCCAACTGGTCGATCTACATCTGGGCGGTGAACTCCGGCCGGGTGCTGGAGACGGCGCTTGGCTATTACATCAACCCGCTGATCGGCATGGCGGCCGGCGCGCTGATCTTCCACGAGAGGATCGACCGGCTCGGATATATCGCCATCGCCCTGTCGGTCGTGGGCGTGGTCGTGCAGGCGGTCGCAGTCGGCGGCCTGCCCATCGTCTCGCTGGCCCTGGCCGTGAGCTTCGGCGGCTATGGCATCGTGCGCAAACGGGTCGCGGTCTCGGCGCAGGCGGGCCTGCTGGTGGAATGCCTGCTGCTGGCCGGCCCGGGCCTGGCCTATGTCCTGTGGCTGCAGAACACCGGCGCAGGCCACTTCACTGCGAACCTGCCCTCGACGCTGTGGCTGTTGTCCTGCGGGCCGTTCACGGCGGTGCCGCTGGTGCTGTTTTCCTGGGCGGCGCGGCGCATCCCGCTGTCGTCCCTGGGATTCTTGCAATTCCTCGGGCCTACGACCGGGTTTGCGGTCGGCGTGATGGAGGGCGAGGCCTTCACGCCCCTGCGCGGCCTCTCGTTCGTGTTCATCTGGGCCGGGGCCACGGCCTTCGCCTGGGCCGCCTGGAAACGGTCCCGGCCGGAGTTGCGGGCGATCGAGCTCACCGAGCCCGCCTGACGACCACAGCTTAACCGGTCCGGTCCGCCGCCGTCATTAAGCCTTCGCACGATGGCCGCAGAGCTTGCGCCAGCGATTCTGCGCTGCTTGACGGGCCATCCCCACCCGGGCCCACTCGTCCGGCGGTCACGGTCAAGGTTGAGCGCTCGGAGACACGACACATGCCCCTCGTCCGCCCCCTGTTACTGGCGGGTCTTTCCGCCGCGCTGGCGACCGCCGCCCTGGGCGCCGCGCCCGCCTCAAAGCCGCGGCCGATCGGCGAAGCCACGACCCAGCTTCCTGGCCCGACGCCGGGCGGCGGCTTCGACCTGCCGAACGGCTGGCGGATCACGCCCGCGGGCAAGGCGGTCGCCGACCTGGGCGACCTGGTGCTGAAAATGGTCGTCTCGCCGGACGGCAAGGTGATCATAGCCGGCCACGGCGGCTACCTGCCCAACGGGCTCAGCGTCATCGACGCCAAGACCCACAAGCTGATCCAGGAAATCCCGTTGAAGACCGCCTGGCTGGGCCTGGCCTGGTCGGGCGACGGTCACACCCTCTACGTCTCCGGCGGCAACGCCAACGGCGAGAAGAAGATCGAGGCTTCGCTCGCGCCAATCTATGCGCTCAGCTACCGCAACGGCCGGCTCGACCCCAAGCCGGTGGCGGAATTCGAGGACCTCTCGGTTCCCACCGAGCAGACCTGGTGGTCGGGCGTGCATTCCGATCCCAAGCGCGGCCTGGTCTGGGCCGCCAATCGCGGCACCTCCATGAGCGCCACCGACGTGGTGGCCTTCGACGCCAAGAGCGGCGCCATCAAGAAGCGTGTCCACGTAGGCGTCAGCCCCTACGAACTGGCCCTCGCCGCCGACGGCAAGCGGCTGTTCGTGTCCAACTGGGGCGAGAAGACCGTCAGCGTCGTCGACGTGGCGAGCGAAAAGGTCATCAAGACCATCCCCGTCGGTTTCAACCCCAATGACATGCTGCTGACCGCGGACGGCCGGCTGTTCGTCGCCTGCTCCAACGAAAACACCGTCTATGTAATCGACACCCACACCATGGAGGTGATGCAGGTCATCTCGACCGCCCTCTATCCGAAGGCGCCCGAGGGCTCGACGCCCAACTCCCTGGCGCTGGACGCCAAACGCCAGCTGCTGTTCGTGGCCAACGCCGACAACAACGACGTGGCCGTGGTCGACGTCCACAAGCGTGAGACCAGCCAGGTCGTGGGCTTCATTCCGGCTGGCTGGTATCCCTCGGCGCTGGTGCTGGCCGAGGCCGGCCAGGCGCTCTACATCGGCTCGACCAAGGGCGAATCTGGCCACCCTGACCTCAAGGGTCCCACCAGCCCTCTGGCTTCGAAATTCAACGGCGACGAGACCATCAAGACCCTGCAGCGCAGCAGCATCGAACGCCTGCCGCTGGCGCCCCTGAAGGCGAAGCTCGCCGGCTGGACCAAGCAGGTGTTCGCCGACACGCCGTACAATGACGCCCTGCTGGCGGAGGCCCGTCCGCCTGCTGCGCCCACGATCATGCCGAGCAAGGTGGGCGTGGGGTCGCCGATCAAGCACATCATCTACATCATCAAGGAAAACCGGACCTACGATCAGGTCTACGGCGACCTGGCCCACACCAACGGCGATCCTCGCCTGGCCATCTTCGGCCGCCAGATCACACCCAACCAGCACGCCATGGCCGAGCAATATGCGGCCTTCGACAACTGCTACGCCGACGGCGACGTAAGCCAGGACGGCCACTCATGGGCCAACGCGGCCTATGCCACCGACCAGAACGAGAAGTCCTGGCCCGCCAATTACGGCGGCCACAGCCAGGCGCAGAACCGTTCGCTCGCCTACATGCCTTCAAGCGGCTACCTGTGGGACGCCGCCAAGCGCAAGGGTCTGACCTACCGCAGCTATGGCGAGTATGCGACGCGGGCCTCGACGGGCGAGCCGATGTCGAGCGTGCCAGGCGCCAACGGCCTGATCGGCCACGTCTCGGCCAACTATCTGCAGAACCGGGTGCGCGACACCGAGAACGCCAAGGTCTTCCTCGACGAGTTCGCCGGCTACGAGGCGAACTATGACTCCAAGGACCCCGAGAAGCGGCTGCCGAACTACATCGTCATGTCCATGCAGGAAAACCACACCCACGGGACCGACCCCAAGTCGTTCACGCCCAGGGCCATGGTCGCCAACCAGGACGCAGCCCTCGGCCAGATGATCGAACGCCTGACCCACAGCCGCTATTGGCCGCAGATGGCGATCTTCATCATGGAGGACGACGCCCAGGACGGCCCCGACCACGTGGATGCGCGGCGCACCGCCTGTCTGGTGATCAGCCCGTACATCAAGCGCGGGATGGTGGATTCGACGCTCTACACGACCAGCTCGATGGTGCGTTCGATCGAGCTCCTCCTCGGCATGCCGCCGCTCAGCCAGTACGATGCCGCGGCGACGCCGTTCTACGCGGCCTTCGGGACGACGCCGGACCTTACCGGGTTCAAGGGCCTCGCCGCGCAGTGGGACGTCAACGAGAAGAACTCGCCGCAGGCCTACGGCGCCCGGGAAAGCGCCAGAATGAACTTCGCCGACGCCGATGAGGCGCCCATGCACCGGCTGAACGAGATCATCTGGAAGAGCGTCAAGGGCGCCGCCTCGACGATGCCGGCCCCGGTGCACCGCTACCGCGCAGTGACGGGCCCGGGCGACTAGAGACTGGCGTAGGCCGCCTCGATGAGCCGCCGGGGCCGGCGGTCGCCCAGCAGATCGGTCGACTGCTTGTTCATGACGTAGGCGCCGGCCAACTTCCGTTCCGGATCGGCGAAGGCGCAGGAGCCGCCCCAGCCGGAGTGGCCGAAGGTCGCCTCGCCGGGGCCCCAGGGGTGCACCGCCTCGTTGCGCATGAAGCCCGCGCCCCAGCTCATCTCGAAGGGCAGCACCAGGTCCTGCCCGCGGATACGCTCTCGCGACGCCTCGGCGATCAGGGCCGGTGAAAGGATGGCCTCGCCGTCCAGCCAGCCGTCATTTGCCAGCGCGCCCATCAGCCGGGCCAGCGAAAGCGCCGTGGCCTGGCCGGTCGCCGAGGGCAGCTCCAGCCGCCGCAGGGCGGCCGCGCCCTGGCCGCCGGGCTGCGCCCAGGGCGTCAGGAACGCCGCGCGGGTCGGCTCGTTTCGGCGACCGAAATCGGGCAGGGCGTTCGGCCGCTGCAACTCCGCTACGCGCCCGAACTCCGGGTCCGGAATGCCGATCCAGAGGTCCAGGCCGAAGGGCTCCGCCAGGTCCTGGCGCAGGGCCTTGGCCATGGTGCGCCCATCCACGCGCCGGAAGATCTCGCCCGCCAGGTAGCCGAAGGTGATCGGATGGTAGCCGCTCGCCGTGCCCGGCGGCCACATCGGCGCCATGGCGGCGAGCTTGGCGCAGATCGCGTCCCAGTCGAACCACAGCGCCGGGTCCATCTGGTCGGCGAAGCCCGGAAGTCCCTCCTGGTGCGACATCACCTGCTCAATGGTGATCGCGGCCTTGCCGGCTTGCCCGAACTCCGGCCAGACCGAGGCCACGGTCTGGGCGTAGTCGAGCCTTCCGGCGTCGACCAGCCGCGCGATCAGCAACGCCGCCAGAGCCTTGGTGGTGGAGAAGATCGGGGTGAGGGTCTGGTCGTCGAACGGCCGGGTGCGGCCGCGGTCGGCAAAGCCCGCCCAGATGTCCAGCACGGTCTCGCCCGCCTCCACCAGGGTGAAGCGCGCGCCCAACTCCTCGCCGGCGTCGAAATGGGCGGCGAAGGCGTCCTTTACCGCCGCGAACCGGCTGGGCGCGAGACCCGAGATATCCATCATCTAATGCGTCGCCCTCTGCTCGAAATCCATGCTGCCGTCATCCTCGGCGGGCGCCGTCGCCACCGACGCCACGACGGCGCCCGAGGGTCCGCCGCGGCAGGCGACCGCCAATTGCTCTAGCGCCTCCGCCTCACC
>DASRRU010000276.1:0-11865 GCA_035656795.1 Phenylobacterium sp.
TGGAGCCCGGGGATACCCCGGAAAGCCTCGAGGCGCGTGTCACCGGCCTGGAGCCCGGCTTTTTTGTCGAGACGCTGGGCCGGATCGCCAAGGGCGAGATCGTCCTCAGCTGAGACGTCGCGCAAACTGGATTGTGCGCAACGGCCATAGGGTCCAGCTTGGCGGCAACGGGAAATGGGAGGGTGACATGACTTACCTGCACGGGACTGGCCTGCGTGCGACCGCGATCGCCTTGGGCCTCGCGCTGCTGGCGGGCGCGCCTTCGATGGCTCAGGCGCCCGCGGCCGGGCCGCCGCCGGATGCGGTCAGTGATCCGTCGCTGAAAGGCCCGGAGGTCATCAAGTTCATGGGCGTGAAGCCGGGTGACAAGGTGGCCGACATCGTGCCGGGCCGCTTCACCCGTGCGCTGAGCATGGCCGTCGGGCCCAAGGGCAAGGTCTATGCGGTCGAAGTCGCCGAAGTGGTGAAGGCCCATCCGACCGCCTTGACTGGCATGCAGGCGCTGGCGGCCCAGGTCGCCGACCACAATATCGAGGTCTCGTCGCCGCCGACCAACGCCATGGGGCTGCCCAGCGGCCTGGACGTGGTGTTCATCCGCCAGAACTACCATGACCTCTACGACAAGTTCATGGGACCGGCCGACGTGCCTGCGTTCAATAAGGCGGTCTACGCCGCGCTGAAGCCCGGCGGCGTCTTCGTGATCCTGGACCACGCGGCAGTCGCCGGATCCGACCTTGGCGCCACCGAAACGCTGCACCGGATCGATCCGGCGCGCGTCAAGGCCGACCTGGCCGCGGCCGGCTTCAAGTTCGACGGTGAGAGCAAGGTCCTGGCCAATCCGGACGACGCGCACGACAAGATGGTGTTCAACCCGGCGATCCGCGGGAAGACCGATCAGTTCCTGTACAAGTTCCGCAAGCCGAAGTGAGACGTCGTCCGCCTAGGCATATTTCCGATAATCTTCCTTAGGCGCGAAATAGATGTAGCCGGGTGGATTCCATTTCCAAGTGCGACCTGCCAAGCTTTTCAGCGGGTTGCGGCGCGATGGGATCCGGGCTTTGGGAACACGATACGACCACCTCACCCTGGATGAGCGGAAACTCATTTTCCAGCTGCGCGAAGCGAAGATGTCTGTGCCGCGGATCGCCGAGCGGCTCGGCCGGCACCGCTCGACCATCCACCGCGAGATCCAGCGCAACTGGCACGACGACGGGCCTTGGCTGCGCGGCTACTTCCCCCAGGCCGCCCAGTCGCGCACGGATCGGCGCCGCATCCGCCGGCGCAAGCTGCATCAGGATCCAGACTTGGCGCGGCACGTCATCGCCCGTCTGCAACAAGCCTGGTCGCCGGAGCAGATTGCAGGCCGCCTTCGACGCGAGGCTGACGGCGCCCGCCGGATCAGCCACGAGACCATCTATCAGTTCGTCTACAGCGAGCACGGGCGCGAGCAGAACCTCTGCCAGCTGCTCCCGAGCCGACGGCGTCGTCGCCGGCGACGCTACGCGCGCAAGCCCCGCGGCGTGCTCGAAAACACCTTCGCCGAACGACCGACCGAGATCGCGGCGCGCAGCTCGTTCGGCCATTGGGAGGGCGACCTGGTGATGTTCCGCAAGGTGCATGGCCAGCGCAACGTCCTCTCGCTCGTCGAGCGCCAAAGCCGGTTCGCTGTTTTCCGCGTGCAGCCGAGCCGCCATTCCAAGCCGATCATGAACAGCCTGGTCGAGGATCTCGGCGACTTGCCGCCTGCAGCGCGGCGACCCGTCACCTTCGATCGCGGAACCGAGTTCGCCGCCTACCCCGCCCTGAAGACCTCACTCGGCATGGACGCCTACTTCTGCGCGCCCCAGGCAAAGGCACAGTCGAGAACACCAACGGCCGCCTGCGACGTTTTCTGCCGCTGGACGCGGACATTTCCGACCGGAGCACGGCGGACCTGCGCGCCCTCGCCGCCCAAATGAACGCCACGCCGCGCAAGTGCCTCGGGTTCATGACGCCGGCCGAGGCCTTCGCCGCGTCGGTACGGAGCTGTGGAGCGTCTTCAGCCGGACCGGGCCCCTGAAGGCCGGATTTCCGGACCGACTTCAATTTCGGTTCGCGCCCCTTGGAGGACGCTTGGGGCGTCTGGTTCGCGGCCAGACTAAAGTCCCCGCATAGCGTCGATCTCCTGCAGGCGCTCAGCTACGTCGCGCTTTTGCCGACGCAGACGCACGGCGAACAAATAGACCCACGCCGCGAGCAGCAGCAGGATGGGCAGGAAATTCAGGAAGGTCTTCTGCGCCGAGACGTGTTCGGCGACGATCTTCGGCCACAGCCCCGCGAAAATCACGACCATGCCGACCGCGGCCGGAGCCAGGATCGCGGCCATCAGCCGGAGGTTCGGTGCCTCGCGGGCCACCTGGGAGCGATAAAAGTCTATCAGTCCCATGGTGGAGCTTGCCGCGTCCGGCGTGCGACGAGGTTGCTGGGTCCAGGAGATCCAAGCCCCCAGCGCCGTCCCAGCGAGCACCAACAGGTCCCCGATCCGCACCACGTCATTGGGCGCGACCTTGGCGCACCAAGCGAGGAACACCGCGCTGAGAAGGCCTATTCCGACGCCGACGCCGGCCCGCAGGCGCGCCGTGCGCCGATAGTCGTTCACGAGGATGCGGATAGCCTGGACGGTCATGGTCGAATGCTCCGTTTCTTGCCCTTGCCATAGGGCCTTGAGGGATTGGTCGGGGGGCAGGCTCATGCGCGGCCTCCTTCGGCGAACCGTCGGGCCAGCAGGGCCTTGAGACGGTGGATCTTTGTGGCGACGGCGCCAGTGGACATGCCGGTGATTTCGCCGATGGCCGCAGCATCCATGTCTTCGAGATAAAGCAGCGCCACCTGGCGATCCGGTGGGCGCAAACTCTGGATCATCGCCATTAGGCGTTCGAGCGCTTGGCGGTCACCGACGGCGGTTTCCGGATCGTCCGCGTCGGCGACGGCTTCGAGCGCTTCAAGCGTCGCGCCGTTTTCACGCCGCCAGCGTCGACGGCGCCGGATGTGCTCGGCGGCGGTGTTGTGGGCGATGCGGTAGACCCAGGTCCTTACGGAACAGCGCCCGTCGAAGGAGGCTAGGCTGCGCCACAGGGCGACATGGATGTCTTGAATCAGATCGTGGCGAGCGTCCGCTTGTGCCTCGTAGCCGCGCGCCAGACGCTCGATGGCGCCGCCGAATTCCTGGGCGGCGGCCGCATAGCGCTCATCCTGTCTGGGTTGCTGGTGCAACGTCTTCCCCGCCCATTTGGGAAGATAGTCCGACGGAGAAGAGGAATCTTACAGCCAAGCGCGGAATGTCGGTGTTTTGCCTACTCAACTACGTCCACTAACCCTCCTGAACCGAACTTCGCAACGCCGGCTTTCCGGCACTGGCTCTACGTGCTCGCACGCCTTCCGGCGCGCTCGAAGCAAGATCTCAGCTGAACCTCTGTGCGCCGGCCGGGCGGTCGGGCTCTGCGCGGTCGAGGGCTCCGCGCCCGCCCGCCGTCCGGTCGCCTGACCCTGTTGCACTTCGCCTGGAACCCACGCCGCAAAGTGCAAATGTTGCACCCGTGCCAGCCAGGCCAAGGGCCGCGTCGAGCGCGCCAACAAGACCCTGCAGGATCGCCTGGTGAAGGAGCTGAGGCTCGCCGGCGTCAGCACCATGGAGGCCGGCAACGCTTTCCTGCCGACCTTCATGGCCGACTACAACGCCCGCTTCGCCAAGGCGCCATTCAACGACAAGGATCTCCATCGGCCCATGACGCCCAGGGATCGGCTGGACGAGACCTTCATCTGGCGCGCCGAGCGGACCCTGTTGAGGTCGTGGACTTCCCTGATGGGCGATTGGAGGTCCGCGACAAGGGCCGGAGCATGCCCTACCGGACCTTCGACAGGCTCAGGCGGGTGAGCGAAACGGCGGTCCTGGAGAACAAGAGGCTCGGCGGCCTCCTCGCCTTGATCCGCAAAGACCAGCAGGCCGACCCGCCGGGGCAACGCACTCGCAAAGGCCCCAAGCGGCGGGACCAAACCGGGCACATGTTCAGCGTAGGCTGAGAAAAGTCCGTTTCACGCGCGGCAGTTTTTGGCCGGAACCGACCCATTTCGAACGGTGACCGGTAAGCGTCTAGCAGTTTGAAGATGCGCCATCTGCTCCCTGACCCGGAAGCAGACAGACCGCCACGGCCGGGTCGCCTGCGCACCGTTTTCGCGATTTGGGCTTGACCTATTATGTTAGTCTACACTAACGGTTAGTCATGGCTAACATATCACATGCGATTAGGGCGTTGAGCGCATTGGGAGACCCCAGCCGAAGGGCAATCTTCGAACACGTTGCGGCCAGGCCATCGGCGGTGAACGAAATCGCCGCGGGCATGACCGTGGGGCGCTCGGCCGTGTCGCAGCATCTGAAGGTGCTGAAGGAGGCGGGATTGGTGAGCGAGACTCCGGATGGCACGCGACGCATCTATCGGCTGGACCCGCGCGGCATTTCCCTGGTGCGGGACTGGCTGGACAGCCAGTGGGCGCAATCCCTGGAGGCCTTCGCCGCCTTCGCCGACGAGCAAATCGACCCGGAGGAGCCGCAATGACCATCGCCCCGATCCGCCACGCGACGCACACCAAAGCGCCGCCGGCCAAAGCCTTCGAGATCTTTACCGGCCAGATCGGCCGCTGGTGGCCGAGGGGGAATGGCGTCGGCGCTCAGCCTCTCGTCGAAGTGGTCCTTGAACCCGGGGTCGGCGGCCGTTGGTTCGAACGCGATGCGGCCGGCCACGAAACCCAGTGGGGCCGCGTGCTCGATTGGGATCCGCCGGGACGGCTTGTCCTGGCCTGGCAGCTGAACCGCGAAAAGCGCTTCGACCCGGACCTCGTCACCGAGGTCGAGCTGACCTTCACGACCGCGGCCGACGGCGGGACGAATGTCGCGCTCGAGCACCGAAAACTGGAGCGCTTCGGGCAGGACTCCGTCCAGTGGCTCGCCAGCATCGGCGGCGGCTGGAGTCAGAAGCTGGGCGAGTTTGCGACCTTCGCCGACCTGCCCGACGAGGAGGAATGACATGGCGCGTACCGCCAGCCCTCCGACCTGATCCGCCGCCCCGGCGGCCCCACCTCTTCCCGTCCGGCCTCGCCGCGTCTCTCGCGCGAACGAGCCCCCGTGCGCCGGAAGTTCCCCTGACCCCAACCCAAAACCCAAGGAGATATTGAAATGCCGGACATCCTGCACCGCGTCGGCATCGCCGCCGAGCCAATGCGCGTCTTTGAAGCGCTAACCACCGTGGACGGCATCCGCAACTGGTGGGCCGAAGAGACCCACGGCGACGCGTCGGAAGGCGGCGCCTTCCAGTTCCGCAGCAATCGCCTCGAGGTCGTACATGCCGACTCGAGCCTGGTGACCTGGCGTTACACCGGTCCAGCCAAAGAATGGGAGTCCACCGAGATCACCTTCCGGCTGGAATGGCGCGACGCCCAGACCATCGTGCTGTTCAAACAGGCCGGCTGGGTCGAGCCCGTGGAGTTCATGCACCACTGCAGCACCAAGTGGGCGACCTTCCTGCTCAGCCTGAAGGCCTATGTCGAAAGCGGCGAGGGCCGCCCGGAGCCGCGCGATACCAAGATCGCTGTCAACGCCTAAACTCCTCCCAAAACAAACCCATCATTCAAGGAGCTAGCCATGACCAAAGTCATCCTCGGCAATCACACCGCCGTTTTCGCGCCCCGCTCGGAGCAAAATCAGATCCGCAGCTTCTATCGCGACGTGCTGAGCGCCGCGTCGCGCATCGAAACCAACGACGTCGACCGCTGGCAACTGGGCGACGTCCACTTCTGCTTCGTCTGGCAGGACACGGCCCTAGACCCGGTCCACTTCCTCAAGGCCATTTACCTCGAGCTTGCAACCGACGACGTCGAGGCCATGCGGTGCAAGGTTGTGGCGTCTGGCGTAAAGGTGATCGAAATCCCTGATCCACACCTCTACTTCCAAGCGCCGGGCGGCCAGGTGTTCAAGCTCGTCGCCATCAACGAGGACCTGTCCGTCTACGAGGAGTCTTCGTCTGCCAGGCCCGGTGCGGCCGCCGCGGCAGCCTGAGCGCAGAGAGGCCCCGACACCCCGCCCCTGGCCGCCGCGCAGCCGCCGCCAGGGGCGGACCGCTTCCCACCGCCGACTTCTCGATCTAGGCTTTCGAAATCGCAGGCAATGTCCACTCACCACCCTTCTGAGACCTTGGGAGAGGCCGCTTTGTGGCGAATGGCTACGTGCCTTGCGCGCTAACGCGCACTCGGAAAACAAAGACGCTGCTGAACCGTCCGTGCATCGGCCGGCGGTCAGGCTCTGCGCGATGTGACGGCTACGCGCCCGCCCGCCGCCCGACCCCGAGCGCCCTGCCCTGACATCTCTATCTGGCGGAACCCGCGACATCTCTATCCGGCGTAGACATTTGATATGGCTCGGCGCTAGGTCCTACCCTGCCGACTGAGACGCTCCGAAGTCCGCCGACTCCCTCTGCGATTGGCTTCAGGGCGCGGTTTGAGCCGTGACCGGATGTCCTGATACGCCGCTGCGATGAGTTGGTTCAGGGCATCGGCGTCGACCGGTTCGCCTGCGCGCAGTTTCACGTGCCGCATGCGTTTGCCGGCGCCTTCCAGCAGGCCTGCCCGGTCGGCGAGCGTCGCGCCGTGGAAGAAGCCGACGTTCACGTGCGCCTTGAAGACGTTGACGTAGGCAAACGGCGCGTCCTCCACACAGGCGACCGGGCCGCCATCGTGCATGAGTTCGTAGACGTCGGCGCCGCAGCCGCGCATGCGTTCAAACCAGGTGCGAGCGGTCCGCCGCAGGTCGTCAGCCGGCTCGGAGAACAAGGCGTCGACGTCCCGGTCCAGGCGGATTGGACCGGCGAACCAGGCCTCGACATCGGGGTCTCGCCTGACGGCGCCTGAGAGCCGGAAGAGTCCGCTCATCCTGCCGCCATGCCAGCTTGGCTGGGCCCCAGGCCCGGCCCCAGGTCCGCGAAGCCGAGCTTGGTCGCGAGCTGGCGCGCTTGGCCGGCCTGGGCGGGCTCCCGGTGGATTTGCAGGTAGCGCGCCAAGGCCAGGAACCGTTCGTCCGGATCGAGCTCACCCTCACACAGCGCCAGGTCGGCGGCGACCCGTTCGAACATCGGATGGAAGGCCGGCCGGCCGCCATCGAGGTCGGTGAAGCCGTAGGCCTCGGCGATGTCCGCGGCGAACAGCACCTGACCCGCCATGCGATGCACCTGCGGATCGGCGGCGAGCGCGGCTACGGCCCGGCCGACGAAGAACGGGGACTCCGACTCGGCGAAGAACGGGTCCTTCGCGATCGCGTCGCGCCAAGTTGCTTCGTTGACCCCGAAGTGGTCGAGCACCGCCTCGGAGCGCAGGAAGCCCGGGCACAGGGCGAGCGCCGTCACGCCGGTTCCATGCAGGTCCCAGGCCATGGCGTAGCCCAGGCGGTTCACCGTGTTCTTCACCAGGTCGTAGAGCAGCTGGCCGCGGTAGCCATCGTGGTGGCCGTCCGAGACCTCGACGATCAGCCCGCTGCCTTGCCGCACCATCAGGGGTGCGGCGTGCCGGGCGGTGATCAGGTGGCTGAGGATCGCCTGGTCCACGAGCGCGCGGACCGCGCCGATATCGAGCTGCCAGAACTTGGCGCTCCAGTCGATCATCGGGTCGCCCCCCCAGATGTCGTTGACGAGGATGTCCAGTCGCCCCCGCTCGGCTTCGATGCGGGCGATCAGGGCGGCCACGTCGTCTTCGCGGGTGTGGTCCGTGCGGATCGCCACGCCCTCCCCGCCCTGCCCGTCGACCAGCGCCGCGGTTTCCTCGAGGGTCTCGGATCGGCCCATCGCCGAGGCGTGCCCCTCGGCGGTCCGACCGGTGCAGTAGACCACAGCACCGGCTGCCCCGAGCATGCAGGCGATGCCCCGGCCCGCGCCCCGCGTCGCCCCCGCGACCAGCGCCACTTGTCCGTCCAAGGGTCGGTTCGCCATACGCGCCTCCGCCTCCGGTCGTTGTGGTTTGAATATACCGCATTAGGAGTGCATCAGGCTGACGCCAAACCGCAAGACGGCGACGACTGTTGTTTTCGGCCGCGGTCGAGCTAAACCGGGTGATCCCCCGGTTCCAGCCAGAGATCTAGACCCATGCGCAGCGCCGCCCTCGCCCTCGTGCTGTGCCTGTCGGCGGCGACGCCCGGCCTGGCGCGAGCCGCTTCCGCGGCGCCTGAGGAACAGGGTCGCTACGCCACCTATTCGCTGCTGCACGAGATCGGGTCGGAGACCTACGCGGTGACCTCCGGGGCACAGGGGTCGGTCATGACGGTGGCGGCCACCCTCTCCGACCGTGGGACGACGCGGGCGAGCAACTGGACGCTGAAGATGGGCGCCGGCTTCGCGCCGACGTTCCTTGAGCAGAAGCGCGCCGGAGCGCCGGCGGACGAAGTCTGGCGGACGCAGATCACCGCCGGTTCCGTCCGTGTCGAGGAGCCGAGCGGCCGGCGGACCTTTGCAAAGCCACCGGTCGCCTATGTGGGCTATGCGGCCATGCCTGCGGCGCTGCAGATGATGATGCTGCGCTACTGGACCGCCCACGGCGAGCCGGCCTCGCTGCCCCTGCTGCGCGCAAGCGTCCAGGCGCCGCCGCTGGAGATCCGCCGCGTGGGCGCAGAAACCGTCACCCTGCCCGGCCGCCCGGCGCGGCTCACCCGATACACGGTGGCGAACCTGCTGTTCGGCCGCGAGATCCTGTGGATGGACGCCAAGGGCCGGCTGGCAGCGGTCATGACCTTCGCCGGCGGCCTGCCGCAGGAGCAGGTGCTGGAGGCCTATCGCCCGGCCTTCAATCAGCTGGTGGCGAGCGGCGTGCGTCAGGAAATGGCCGACCTCGACGACCTCGACCGGCAGGTGAAGCCGGAGGCGAGCGGCGCCTTCGCCATCGTAGGCGCGCGGCTGATCGACGGGACCGGCGCGCCGGCGGTCGCCGATTCCGCGGTGATCGTGCGTGACGGTCGGATCGTGGCGGCGGGCGCTCGCGGCGCGGTGACCCTGCCGGCCGGGATCAAGGTGATTCACGCCGAGGGCCAGTCCCTGCTGCCCGGCCTGTGGGAGATGCACTCGCACTATTCCGGCGTCGAGTTCGGCCCGGCTCTGATGGCGGCGGGCGTCACGACGGCGCGCGACTGCGGCGGCGAGTTCGGCTTCCTCACCGCGGTCCGCGCTAAGATCGCGCGCGAACACGCCCTGGGCCCGCGCCTGCTGCTGGCCGGCCTGATCGATTCGGGCGGGATCCTGGGCTTCGGGGCCGTCGACGCCGAGACCCCGGCGGAGGGCGCAGCCGCGGTGGACCGCTACGCCGACGCGGGCTTCAACCAGATCAAGGTCTACACCCAGCTGAAGCCCGACGTACTGACCGCGATCAGCGCCGAGGCGCACCGCCGTGGCCTGACGGTGACCGGCCACGTGCCCGCCGCCGTCGACGCCTTCGGCGGGCTCGCCGACGGCATGGATCAGATCAACCACCTGCAGTTCGTCACCCGCGCCATGCTGCCGGAGGGAACCAACGGTCCCGTCGATCTCTCAGCCGATCGCGCCAAGAAACTGATCGCCTTGCTGAAAGCGCGCCAGATCGTGGTCGATCCCACGGAGGGCTGGGGCGAGATGGGCGGACACCCGAAGTCCATGCATGCGGCCTCATTTGAGCCAGGCCTGGACGCGGCGCCCTTCGTCCTGGCGTCGAAGTTCGAGGCCATGGGCGGTCCTGCGGACGAGGCTCGCTTCCGCGAGCGGATGGCGGCCAACGGACGGGTCATCAAGGCGCTCTACGACGCCGGCGTTCCGATCGTGGCGGGCAGCGACACCGGCCTGATCGGCTACGGGATCGACCGCGAACTTGAGCTCTACGTCCAGGCCGGCCTGCCCCCGATGGCGGCGATCCAGACCGCGACGCTCGGCGCGGCGCGGGCGATGAAGCTCGACCGCGACTCCGGTTCGGTCGAGGTCGGCAAGCGCGCCGACCTGATGCTGGTCGAAGGCGATCCGCTGAGCAACATCAGCGACCTGCGGCGGGTCACCAAGGTGGTCCGCGCCGGCGAGCTCTACGACAGCGCCGCGCTCGGCCGAAGCGTCGGCTTCCACCGCTCAACGGCGCCCGTCACGGCGGCGGCGCCGTAGCTCGCGTAAGCTCGAACGAGCTGGAGCTTGCGCGCCGCCGCGGCAGGCTTACCTTAGGTCAGAGGGCGAGATGCGAGAGATGACCATGCGAACCTTGATCCTTGCCACGGCCGCCGTCCTGGCCAGCGCGACAGCCGCCATGGCGACGCCAGCTTCTGTCAGCGTCAGCGTGGGGCCGGAACTGCAGCTCAAGGCCGCCAAGACGCTTGGCGAGCGCGAGGTGAGCGACCTCGCCAAGGATCTGCAGACCACGGTGGAGCGCAAGCTTGCCAAGACCAGCGCCTACGATGGCGCGCGGATCGAGCTGGTGCTCACCGACGCCACGCCGAACCATCCGACGTTCAAGCAACTGAGCGATGTTCCGGGCCTTTCCATGCGCAGCTTCGGCGTCGGCGGCGCCCGCATCGAGGGTCGCGCGGTGAGCCCGGACGGCAAGGTTACGCCGCTCCGCTACAGCTATACCGAGCCGGACATCCGCTGGTCTCGGGGTGGCGGCATCTGGACGGACGCTGAAAGCACCTTCGAGCAGTTCGCCTATGAGCTGGGGCGCGGCAAGGCGCCTGACGGGCGCTAACACCGCCTTGCCAGCCCGGGCGGCGCAGGGTCTCATTCCGTCATGACGCGCCCTGCCCCGCCCGAGACCTTGCGGCCCATCGACCAGCTTCTGGCCATCATGGCGCGGCTGCGCGACCCTGCGGACGGCTGCCCTTGGGACCAGGAGCAGACCTTCGCCACCATCGCGCCCTACACCGTGGAAGAAGCCTACGAGGTCGCCGACGCCATCGAGCGCAACGACCTGTCCGACCTGAAGGAAGAGCTCGGCGACCTGCTGCTGCAGGTGGTGTTCCACGCCCGCATGGCCGAGGAGCAAGGCGCCTTCGCCTTCGACGACGTGGCATCCGCCATCAACGACAAGATGATCCGCCGGCATCCGCATGTTTTTGCCGAAGAAACCTACGCCTCCCTCGCCCATCAGAAGGCCGGCTGGGAAGAGTTGAAGGCGGCGGAGCGCGAGACCAAGGGCTACGGCCGGGCCACGAGCCTGCTGGACGATATCCCGGTCGGCCTGCCCGCCCTCACCCGCGCCGTGAAGCTTTCCAAGCGTGCCGCGGGCGTCGGCTTCGTCTGGCCGGACATCGGCCAGGTGGTGGCGAAGCTCGATGAGGAGTTCGCCGAGCTGAAGGCCGAGATCGCCGCCGGCGACCTGGAGAAGGCCCGCCAGGAGATGGGCGACGTGCTGTTCGTGGTCGCCAACCTCGCCCGCACCCTGGAAGTGGATCCGGAAGACGCCCTGCGCTTCACCAACGCCAAGTTCCAGCGGCGTTTCCAGTACATCGAGGCCAAGCTCGCTGGGTGCGGCAAGACGCCGGACCAGTCCGATCTCGCCGAGATGGACGCGCTCTGGGACGAGGCCAAGGCGGCGGAACGGGCCGGCTAGGATGTTCGCGCCGCCCTCGCCGACGGTGGCCGACCTCAACGCCGCGTTCCAGGCGGCCTACTCGTTCGAAGCGCCCTTCATCGAGACGCTCAAGACGACCGCCGGTTCGGAGGACCTGGCGGTGTCGCCCGCGGCCTTGACGGCGGTGGGCGGTGGGCGTCTCGCCCTGATCGTCCGCGAAACCAACGGCATGCTGTCCCACAGCGCGCTTGGGGCGGTGAGCGTCGCCTATGTGGCCCGCCC
>DASRRU010000277.1:0-7856 GCA_035656795.1 Phenylobacterium sp.
TTGGAGATCGCCGCCGCCCCCTTGAAGGTCAGCCCCCCAAACAGACTGCGACCGCCCGTGGCCTCCACCTTCAAGCCTGCGCCGGTGACCTGCAGGCTACGCAGCAAGAGCCGGCCGTCCGCCAGTTTCGCGCCGTCCAGGCTGGCCCCCGGCGCTGCGCCCAGCATGGCCGCCAGATAGCCCGTCCCGTGCCCGCCTGCGCCGGCGAGCCGCGTCTTGACGTCCCACTGGCCGTTCGCCTCGACAACCTCGACCGGGCCTGCGACCTGCGTCAGGCCATAGCCGCCAGCCTCGGCCTTCGACAGCCCCGCTTGCCCCGCAAAGCGCCAGGCCGGCTTGGCGCCGGAAACCTGCGTGACCCGCCCCGCCAGTCGCGCCGCCCCCAGGTCGGGTCCGCCGGTGATCCGCGAAAGCGCGGCCGTCTGCACATTCAGCGCCAGACCCTGCGGCCCGATCCGGCGCTGCCCCACATCGCCGAGGCCCTGGATCCGGGCTGAAAGGTTTTCCGAGCCGATGCGCCCGTCGAGGGCGAACAGATCCGGGCCCGCGCGTCGTCCGGCCAGGACGAAGCTTGCCGACGGCCCGAACCGGTCGGCGTATCGCGCGGTCAGGGCCGAGGCGGTGAGCTGGACCACGCCGCGCGCCACGCCGCCGTCCCTGGTCCAGGCGCCCTGCGCCTTCAGCACCCGGGCCACGCCGGAACTCGCGGCCGCGGTGAACTGTCCCTCCGAGATCTTGCCGCTCGCCGCTCCCCGCACGACGAACGGCTGTCTCGAGGGCAGGCCCATCGCCCCGGCCAGCGCCCCGCCCTGCGCCTCCTCCCCGTCGATCTGCACCTTCAAGGGGCGGGCCTTGGCCACGTCGTAGTCGAGATTCAGATGATCGCCGGGATGCAGCACGCTGGCCGCGCGCACGCTGCCGCGCTGGTCCCCGTTGCGCTCGATAGCCAGGTTGAGCGCCAGGTCGTAGAGGCCGCGCTCGTAGCTGAACTGCGGGGCCATCTCGACCCGCGCGTGCGCCCGGTCGATATGGAAGGAGAGCGGCAGGCCGGTGTCCTCGCCCTTGGGCGTGAGCGTCGGTCGCCGCAGGACCTTCAGCGTCTGGATTTCAATTCGGCCCGCATGAAACTCGCGCCTGAGAAGTGCGATATAGGCCCATGTCATGTGGAGGTTATCCGCCTCCAGCCAGGGCCCGCCCTCGTCGCTTACGACCAGCTTGGCGACCGTGACGTTTCGCCAGATGTCGCCGCTCAACCCCTCGATCTTCAGCCGCCCGAACCTGCCGACCTTCAGTCCGTCGGCCGCCGCCTCGATCAACAGGCGCGTCTGCGGCAACAGCACCCCGTAGCGCACGCCGACGATGGCCAGGAGAATCACCGTTAGCGTCGCGAGCGCCGCCGCCACGATGGCCTTGGGCAGGGCCGCGCGCCGAGGCGGGGGCCGGACCCCCGGAATGTCGACGGGGTCGCTCAAAAGCTTTGCCCGATGCTGACGTAGACCTGTAGCGGCGCGGCCCCGCGCCGGCTGGTCACCGGCGTCGCCAGATCCACCCGGATCGGCCCGAAGCCCAGGTTATAGCGCACGCCGATGCCGGCCCCCAGGCTGAGGTCGCGGAAGCTCGCGACCTGCGCGCCACCTATTGCGCCAGCGTCGATGAAGGCCACGAGGCCCCACGACTCGCTGAGGCGGCGGCGCATTTCCAGCGAAGCCTCCACCAGCGACAGTCCGCCCTCGGGCGTGTTGTCTGAGAGCCGCGGCCCCACCTCCTGGAAGCCGAAGCCTCTCACCGAACCGCCACCGCCGGCGTAGAAGCGCTGCGGCGCGGGTATGTCGCCGACCGAGCCATCGGTGATGGCGCCCAGATGCAGGCGCGCCGCCAGCACCGTGTCGCCCTTCCCGTCGAAGGGCACATAACCCGAGGCCTGGGCCTGAAGCTTGACGAACGGGAGCACGCCGTCGCCGGTCAGCAGCGTCGGCTCGATCCGGGCGCTGATCCGCCACCCACGCTTGGGGTCAAGCGGATCGTCCGACCGGTCCAGCGCCAGGTCGGCAAGGCCCGCCAGGGTGACAAGGTCGCGACCCAGCGGGGTCAGCGTCTGGACCCCGAGTTCCTGCGTGCGGCTGACGTCGATCGACCCCCCGAACGTCACATAGGTGCCCGTCAGCCCGAACGTGGCGTTGCGTCCCCACCGGTGCGTAACGTCGGCGCTGGCCATCACCCCTTCCTGGTCAAAGGCCGGCGTATTCGTGCGATAGACCGCCGTCCGCAGGGCGAGCGTCTGTTGCGGCGTCAGCCAGTGCGGCAGGGAAAGGTCGAGCTCGATACGGTTGTCGATGTCCGAGACGCGCCCCAGCACCGAAAATGTGTCGCCCCGGCCCAGCAGACTGTAGCGGGTCCATTTGGCGTCCAGGCCCAGGCCTTCGGTGGTGTCGTAGCTGGCCCCCAGTTCGATGGTGCGCTTGTCGCGTTCCACCAGGCTGACCACCAGGGGCCGCAGGCCGTCCGGCGTGAGGTCGGTGTCGGGGGCCAGGGACACCGACACCGACTCGTAGACCCCGGTGTCGATCAGCCGCCGCTCAAGCTCGGCCACCTGGTCAGGATCATAGGCCGCGCCGTGCTTCCACGGCGCCAGGTTCTGCAGCCATTGTGGATGGGTGCGCCCTTGGGAGTTCAACTGGATGGAGTCGAGATGCACCAGGCGCCCGGCGGCGATGCGGTAGTCCGGCGTCACGGTGTTGTCGGCGTGATCGACGACGACCTCGCGAGCCTGCGCCTTGGCGTCCGCATAGCCGTGCTTTTCAACAGCCGCCAGGACGCGTCCTTCGGCGGCCACGACATCGGCGGCGCGACCCGGCTGGCCGGGGGTCAGCGACAGCGCCCCTTGAGCCGCGGCCATGGCGGCGGCGTCCGGGGTGGCTCCGATCCAGTCGATGTGGGGCGGCCCAAGCACGAACCGCGGTCCCGGCGCGATCTTCACCAGCGCCTTGGGCGCATCTCCCTCGCCGACGTCTGGTTCGACGTCATAGGCGTAGTAGCCCTCTGAGCGTAGGACCGCGGTCGCGTCCTCGGCCGCCTCGCGCGCCCGTCGCCGCGCCTCGAACCGATTTTCGATGGGTCGATCGGAGTTGCCGACCGCGCGGGCCACGGCGGCGCGCAATTCGGGCGGCAGGGTTCCCTCGATCTGCGCCTTGGCCTCGGCTGCCTCGGCCGGACAGGCAAGCCCCTGCAGGCAAAGGACCGCTCCAGCGCTGACGGCGTAGACAAGACGAGACAAGCTCTCGAATCCCCTCGCGCCCCATCCAGGTGTACGCGCGCGCCATCGGACTGTCACCTCCGCCGCGAGCCGGGCGCCCAAACCCTGGGCAGTCTTCCAAGGCGGGGCGCGCCGCAGACGAATAGCCGCGCCCACCTTCCGGTGAGGGCTTAAGGGTCTTAAGGACAAGGGGTGAGCAAAGGGACGTCACGCGTGGAGCTTGAGGCCGCCCGGACGAAAGCTGCGGACCGTGCACCGGCCGTGGCGGCTCAGCCCCTGCCCTACGACGAGATGCGTGACGCCCAGCGCCAGGTGCGGCCGCATTACGCGGCGCTGGCCGAACGCATCGACACGCTCAGCTCCGACGAATTGGCCGAGCGCCAGAAGACCCTGGAGCGGTTCTTCCTGCTGCAGGGCATCACCTTCACCGTCTACGGCGCCGAGAGCTCCACCGAGCGGATCATCCCCACCGACCTTCTGCCCCGAATCATTGCGGCTGAAGAATGGAAGACCATCGACGCCGGCCTGACCCAGCGGCTGAAGGCGCTGAACCTGTTCCTGGCCGACATCTATTCCGGCCAGCAGATCCTGATGGACGGGGTGGTGCCTCGCGACCTGGTGCTGAACGCGCCGTCCTATCGCCGCGAGATGCAGAACCTCTACGTGCCGCACCAGGCCTACGCCAACGTCTGCGGCTCGGACCTGATCCGCCAGCCCGACGGCAAGTTCGCGGTGCTGGAGGATAACCTGCGGGTGCCCTCGGGCGTCTCCTACATGCTGGCCAACCGCGAGGCGTCGAAGCGGGTGTTTCCGGGCACCTTCCGCGGCGCGGGCGTCCGGCCCATCGACCGCTATCCGGACATGCTGCTCACCACGCTGAAGAGCATGGCGGCCGACTGGCGGCCGAACCCGCAGGTCGTGGTGCTGACCCCGGGTGTCTACAACTCCGCCTATTTCGAGCACGCCTACCTGGCGCGCCTGATGGGCGTGCCCTTGGTCGAGGGCCGCGACCTCGTGGTGCACGACAACATGGTCTACATGCGCACCACCACCGGCCTGCGGCGCATCGACGTCATCTATCGGCGGGTCGACGACGACTTCATCGATCCCCTGACCTTCCGCCGCGATAGCGGCCTGGGGTCGGCCGGCCTGTTCAACGCCTACCGCGCCGGCAATGTGGTGATCTGCAACGCGCCCGGCACCGGCGTCGCCGACGACAAGGCCGTCTACGCCTACGTCCCTGAGATCATCCGCTACTACCTGGGCGAAGACGCCATCCTGCCCAATATCGAGACCTTCCTTTGCCGCGAGCCGGCCCAGCTCAGCCACGTGCTCGCCAATCTCGACAGGTTCGTGGTCAAGGCCGTCGGCGCTTCGGGCGGCTATGGCATGTTGGTGGGACCCCACTCCACCAAGGCCCAGCAGGACGAGTTCGCCGCGGCGCTCAAGGCCGATCCAGACAACTATATCGCCCAGCCGACCATCCAGCTCTCCACCGCGCCCTGCCTGATCGGTCACTCGATCGAGGCGCGCCATGTGGACCTGCGCCCCTTCATCCTCTGCGGAGAGAAGATCGTGGTGACGCCCGGCGCTCTGACCCGCGTTGCGCTGCGCAGGGGCTCGCTGGTGGTCAACTCCAGCCAGGGCGGCGGCTCAAAAGACACCTGGGTGCTGACGGACAAGAAGGACCTGCAGCCATGATGCTCGCCAGGGTCGCCGACAGCCTCTACTGGATCGGTCGCTACGTGGAGCGCGCCGAACATCTGTGCCGGCTGTCCGACGTCATGCTGACCGCTGCGCTGGACCGCACGGAATCGGCGACCCAGATCGCCCGCATCGCGCTGGCCGCAGTTGGCGACCCGGACGACGCGGCCAAGGCGCGCAACCCCTACGAGGCGGCGCTTGCCCTGGTGCTCGACCGGGATGACCCGGGCTCCGTCGCCAGTTCGCTCGCCCGCGCCCGCGAGAACGCGCGGCAGGTGCGCGACCAGATCACCACCGAGACCTGGGAAAGGCTGAACCTGATCCATCTGCGGATGAGCGATCCCAGCGCGGGCCGCGCCTTCGCTGACGGCAGCCAAGCCTTCCTGCACGACACCATCGCCGATCTGCACCTGTTCAAGGGCGCGGCCGACGCCACCATGAGCCACGGCGAAGGCTGGCGGTTCCTGCTGTTGGGCGTCTACCTGGAGCGCGCCCAGCTGATCGGCGGCCTGCTCGAGGTCTGCTTCGGCGAGCGGCGCCATCGGGCGATCAACGACCACGCGGCGCTGACCGGCCTGTTGCGGATGAGCTGTGCGCTGGAGCCCTACCTGAGGGTCTACACCGCCGATATGCAGCCGCGCTTCATCCTGGAGTTCCTGCTGCTCGACGAGGACTTCCCGCGCTCGCTGCGGTTTTGCACGGCGCGCATCGAGGAGCACCTGAGCTCGATCAGCCGCCATGTGGAGGCCGCCGGCGTCTCCGGCCCCGACCGCCTGGCCGGACGGCTGCGCGCGCGCCTGCAGTACGCCGAGATCGGCGAGGTGCAGGCCGGCGGGGCCAGCGCCTTCCTGAGCGCCGTGCTGGACGAATGCGCCGGGGTCCACCGCCAGGTCTACGAGACGTTTGTCGCCTACACCCTCGAACAGCGCCTGCCCGCGTAAGGAGGAAAGCCGTGCTCCTCGCCGTCCGCCACTCGACCCGCTACCAGTACGATCAACCCGTGCGCGAGAGCGTCATGGAACTGTGGATGCAGCCGCACAAGCGCACCCACCAGCGGCTGATCAGCTTCGAGCTGGAGATCGACCCCGCCGCGCAGCTGTTCTCCTACGCCGACACCTTCGGCAACGCCGTCTACCACTTCGACATCCCCCAGCCGCATGACCGGCTGACCATCACCGCCCGTTCCGCGGTTGAGACCGAACCGCCGCCCGCCCTGCCCGATCGCCTGGACCAAGGGGAGTGGGATCGGCTGAAGTCCGACTTCGTGCGCGGCGAACACTTCGATTACCTGCATCCGCACGGCTTCACCGAGCCCACCGAGGCCCTGGAGCGGTTCATCGCCGAGCGGAGCCTGGAGGAGCTTCGGGTGCGCGATCCGCTGAGCGCCGTGCGCGAACTCAAGCACACCCTCTACGACGCCTTCGCCTACGAAGCCGGGGTCACCCGCGCCGATTCAGCGATCGACGATGTGCTGCAGGCCCGCAAGGGGGTCTGTCAGGACTTCGCCCACGTGATGATCGCCATCTGCCGCGGCTGGGGGATCCCGGCGCGCTATGTTTCGGGCTACCTGTTCACCGACCGCAAGGCCGGCGATCGCTCCGACCCCGACGCCACGCACGCCTGGGTCGAGGTGTTTCTGCCCAGTCTTCGGTGGGTGGGCCTCGATCCCACCAACAACATCCTGGCCGCCGAGCGCCACATCGCTTGCGCCGTGGGCCGCGACTACTCCGACGTGCCGCCCTCGCGGGGCGTCTACAAGGGCGAGGCCGAGAGCGAACTGGCGGTCGGCGTCACGGTGCGCAAGGCCCGCGCTGCGGTCTCCGAGCCTGAATTCCTTCGGATCTCCCAAGCGGCCCCGCGGCCCGGCCAGCGCCGGAACCAATATTCGGGCCTCGCCTATGACCAGCAGCGTCAGCAGCAGCAGTAGCGGGCCCACCCGAAGACCCGTGTTGGGCAACCACAGGTTGGCATAATTTCTTCATAAAACTTGAGTTTGGCTGTCACGCCGGCTCGTTACCGCAGCGCCACATTTGATCACGTGGGGCGCAACAATGGCGATTCAAAGAACCCTCTTCCTGGCGGCGGCGTCTGTGTTCGCCCTTAGCGGCGCCGCGAGAGCCGCGGACGTGAGCGGCGTCGACGCCGCGCCGGCCGACGGCGCAGTCAGCGACCTGGTGATCACCGCCCCGCGCGAGGAAAACCTGGCGCGTGCGCGGCAGGAGAAGGCGCAGAACCTGATCGACGTGCAGTCCGCCGAGACGATCGCCAAGTATCCGGACTTCAACGCCGCGGAGGCCCTTGGACGTATCCCCGGCATTTCGCTCTCCAGCGATACCGGCGAGGGCCGCTTCGTCAACATTCGCGGCATCGACGCAAACCTGAACGGCGCAACCTATGGCGGCGTCGTGCTGATGAACACCAACGCCGGGGGCACCGCCGCGGGCGGCGGCGGCCGCGCGGTGGAATTCGACACCATCCCCACCGGCGCGATCGACGGCATCGTCGTCACCAAGACCCGCCTGCCCGAGCAGGAGGGTGAGGGACTCGGCGGCACGGTCGAACTGACCCCGCGCAGCGCGGCCAATATCACGAGCCCATTTCTCGAAGGAACCCTGGGCTGGGGATACGAGCCGCTGCACAAGCACACCGGCCCGGTGAACGTGGAACTGGCCGGCGGCGCCCGATTCGGCTTCGGCGAGCACGGGCTGGCGATCGCCGGGGACGGCCAGGCCGAACCCGTCGCCGCGGGCTGGATCTCCAATCCCTACCCGTTCTCCTTCGTCTTCAACGCCTCGCGTAAGGACGACCGGCGCGCCGTCGACGACCTGGAGGCCAGCTACATCGACGACACCGGTGTTGCGGCCAAGGCCGACGCGGGCATCCAGGGCAAGGCGTTCAG
>DASRRU010000278.1:0-8439 GCA_035656795.1 Phenylobacterium sp.
GTGAAGACCTTCGCCTTCGACACCCACGAAGAGCTGGCCAAGATCCTCGAGGCGACGGGCGATGCGCGCGACCTCACATTGATGGTTCGCCTGGCGGTGAGCGCCGACGGCGCGGCCTATTCGCTCAGCGGCAAGTTCGGCGTCGAGACCCATGACGCCTCGGCGCTCCTGCTTGCCGCACGCCGCGCGACCGAAGACCGCCTTGGTGTCTCCTTCCACGTGGGCAGCCAGTGCATGCGCCCGACTGCGTTCCAGGCCGCCATGGCCCAGGCCAGCCGCGCCATCGTGCGCGCCGGCGTCATGGTCGACATCGTCGACGTGGGCGGCGGCTTCCCGAGCGTCTATCCAGGCATGGTCCCGCCTGACATGGCCGACTATCTCGACAGCATCGACCGCGGCTTTGCCGAGATGATGGTCCACGAGGACACGGAGCTTTGGTGCGAACCCGGCCGCGCGCTGGTGGCGGAAGGCTCGTCGATCCTGACCAAGGTCGAGCTTAAGAAGGGCGACGCGCTCTATCTGAACGACGGCTCCTACGGCAGCCTGTTCGATGCGGCGCACACCAAATGGCCCTTTCCGGTCAAGCTGTTCCGCGCCGAGGATGGCGCGGCCAGCGAAGTGGAGGGCCCCTTGCGGCCCTTTCGTTTCTATGGGCCGACCTGCGATAGCCTCGACCACATGCCGGGCCCGTTCTGGCTGCCGGACGACGTTCGCGAAGGCGACTACATCGAGATCGGCATGCTGGGCGCCTATGGCGTGGCGATGAACACCCGCTTCAACGGCTTCGGCGACGCCGAGACTGTCGCAGTGTCCGATGCGCCCATGGCTTCGATGTTCGGTCTGGCCGGTCGCGCCATCCGCCTGCCCCGCGAAGCGCAGGAAGAAGAGCGCAACAAGGTCGTTCGACTGTCGCGGCCCAAGGGCCGCGCCGGCAAGAGCCGTCGCAAGCGGTAACAACTGACGTATTTCGCGTGCTAAAGGCGCGGCCGGTCGCTCCGTCCCGGTCGCGCTTTTCCTGTGGACGGGCTTTCACCTCTCAGAAGGGAACTTCCGAAGATGAACGCTGACGTTCAAAAATCGAACCGCAAGGCCGAGCTGCTGGCCAACACCGTCGAGCACGTGGCGATCGACCAGTACGACGCCCGCCCGGTCATCGACGCCATGCGAAAGATGAGCTTCACCAGCCGCGACACCGCGCGCGCCGCCGACATCTGGTCGATGAGCCTGGAGGATGCCGACTGCTCGACCTGGCTGACACTGGCCGGCTCCACCAGCGCCGGCGGCTGCATGCACATCTACCGCGACATGCTGACGTACGGGATGATCGACGTGGTGGTGGCGACCGGCGCCTCCATCGTCGACATGGACTTCTTCGAAGCCCTCGGCTTCAAGCACTATCAGGCCCAGGCATCCGTCGACGACCGCGACCTGCGCGACCTCTACATCGACCGCATCTACGACACCTATATCGACGAGGAAGAGCTCCAGAACTGCGACGGGACGATCTACGCCCTTTGCGAGACCCTGGAGCCGCGCCCCTATTCGAGCCGCGAGTTCATCTGGGAGATGGGCAAGTGGCTGGCGGCGGGCAACGCCAAGAAGCCGGGCAGCCTGGTCCAGACCGCCTACGAGGAAGGCGTGCCGATCTTCTGCCCGGCCTTCGTCGATAGCTCGGCCGGCTTCGGCCTGGTGAAGCACCAGGTGGAGCGGATGAAGGCTAAGCAGCCCTACCTGACCATCGACGCCGTCGCCGACTTCCGCGAGCTCACCGACATCAAGATCGCCGCTGGGGCCACGGGCCTGTTCATGGTCGGCGGGGGGGTGCCGAAGAACTTCGCCCAGGACACCGTGGTCTGCGCCGAGATCCTCGGCCACGAGGTCGAGATGCACAAATACGCCGTGCAGATCACGGTCGCCGACGTGCGCGACGGCGCCTGCTCATCGTCCACGCTCAAGGAGGCCTGCTCCTGGGGCAAGGTCGACGTCACCTGGGAGCAGATGGTGTTCGCCGAGGCCACCACGGTGGTGCCGCTGATCGCCTCGGACGCCTGGCACCGCGGAAGCTGGAAGACCCGCACCAAGCGCCGGTGGAACAAGCTGTTCGGGAAGTGACCCGAACTTCCCTTCCCGCAACGCGGGAAAGGAAAGTCATTCGCAGTACACGCGGACCTTGGCGTCCTGCGCGTCCACATCGACACTGAAGTCCTCGAGGTGGGCGATGAGGTCCTCGAGGTTCTCGGGCTTCAGCTGGCCGATGTCGAAGGGCACGCCGTTCTTGGCGAGTTCGGCGTTGACCTGGTCGCGCGCGGCGGGCGGGATCAGGCTGGTCAGCCGCACGCCGGCTCGCAGCAGGGCCATGGGCACGCGAATATTGACCTTGGTCGGGCCCTCGTCCTCGACGTCGGCGTCCACCGTCACACGCAGGTACTTTGGGGCCGGCCTGTTCTGGCTGGCGGACGGGCCATCGAGCGGGCGGGGCGCGGGGCCATTGCGTTCCATGGCCGCGATGAGGCGCTCGGCCTCGTCGGCGGTGATCTTGCCATCGGCCAGCATCTGCAGGACCGAGCGACGGTCGTCGTTCATGGCTTTGTCTCCCTAGAAGATCTTGAGGCGCACGACGGCGTCGGGCGTGCGGACGTCGATGTCCGTACCGCCGAGCGCGAGCAGGGCGCGGCCGAGGGTGAAGACCGCCGCCGCGCAATTCAGTCTGCGCAAGAGCGGGGCGAGATAGAGGAAGGGGATGGCCAGGATCGCGAACGGCGCGAGCAGCAGGAAGATCGCCGTCATCGGCAGCCAGAGCCGGACCACGACACGGCCCGGCCGGGGCGCAGGACGGACTTGCTGATCCGACGGCCCGACGAACCGTCGGGTGCGCTCCGCGCGGGCTTCAATGGCGGCCTGTCCAAAATGGCGGATGGCGCGCGGCGCATAGGTCATCGGGAACCTCCCAGTTCGGAAATCGCCTGATCGGCCGTGATCTCGCCGCGGGCGAGGCGCTCCAGCACGTCCTCGCGAGCCGGCGCGGGATCGGTCTCGATGAACTCAAGGCTGCCGGCGATGCGGTTCAGCCGGGCCTTGATGGTCGGGTAGGAGACGCCGAACACCTGCTCCATCTCCTTGATCGAACCGTGGCTGCGCACGAAGGCGACGACGAAGACCTGGTCCTCAGCCGACAGCTGCGCCAGTCGCGGCAGCTCGAAGGCTCCCTCGATGGCCACCCCCTGATCGATGAGGCGCACCCGCTCGACGACGATGGGCCGACCGCGAGTCAGCTCGCTGAGCGCTTGCCAGTCTTGTATTTTCGCATCTCGCATGCCGGATAATATTCATTTTATCAAGTTCGTTGTCAAGAAACTCAATTCTAGCTCCAGCTACTCGGAAATTGCTCGTCTGCGCTGTTGAATCCGCCGCAGGGCTCTGCAACACCAAACAGGCAGAATGGGAGAGCGGGATGAGCTGGAAACTGGCGATGGCGGCGGCGACGGCCGCGCTGCTGACGATGGGCGCCGATCCCGCCCGGGCCCCGGCCCCGATGGCGATGCCGACCGGCCAGGGCTACCTGGGCGACAGCGCCCCAGACACCTACAAGATCCTGCCGCCCGCGCCGGTCGCCGGCACGCCGCGCTATGAGGCGGACCGGGCGGTGTACAAGGCCACCCGCGCGCTGAAAGACACGCCGCGCTGGGCGCTGGCGCAGAACGATGTCAACCAGGCGGCGATCCTGAAGGACCTGAGCTGCGCGGTCGGCGTCGAGATCACCTCCGCCAATGCGCCCAAGACCTCGGCGATGATCCTGCGGGTGGGGCGCGACGTCAGCCGGGCCACCGACCACCCGAAGGATATCTACAAGCGCCAACGGCCGTTCCTGATCGACAAGGGCGAGACCTGCATCGAGCAGAGCGAGGCCCTGGCGAAAAGCCCGGACTATCCGTCCGGCCATAACACCTGGGGCTGGACCGTGGGCCTGATCCTGGCCGAGCTCGCCCCGGACCGGGCGACTGAGATCCTCAGCCGCGCACGCGCCTTCGGCGAGGGCCGCCTGGTCTGCGGGGTTCACAACCTGAGTGCTGTCGAAGGCGGGCGGATGAACGCCTCGATCGTGGTCGCCGGCCTGCACGGCAATGCGGAATTCCGCAGGGACCTGGAAATCGCCCGCTCGGAAGTCGCCGCCGCCCGCAAAGCCGGCCCGGCGCCAGACCCCGCGGCCTGCGCCAAGGAAGCCGCCGTGGTGGCGCAGAACCCATATTAGATGGCCTGGACCCCGGCTTCCGCCGGGGTGAGCCGCTTCGTGCTCAGATCCCCGCGTACCATTCGTAGCCGCGGTCTTCCCAGAAGCCGCCATTGCCGCGGCCCAGGTGGCGGTAGTCGTCCACCGCCTCGATACGCATGACGTACTTGGCGTGCTTGTAGCCGAGCTGGCGCTCGACCCGCAGGCGCAGCGGCGCCCCGTGGGCGACCGGCAACGGCGCGTCGTTCATGGCGTAGGCCAGGATGGTCTGCGGATGGTAGGCGTCGATCAGGTCGATGCTCTCGTAGTACTGGCCAGAGCCGTCCAGCGTCTGCTCCAGGGTGTCACCGCAGTGAAAGACGATGTAGCGGGCGGTGGGCTTCAGTCCCGCCCGGTCGAGCAGCGGGCCCAGCCGCGCGCCGGTCCATTTGCCGATCGACGACCAGCCCTCGACGCAGTCGTGGCGGGTGATCTGAGTGCGCGCGGCCGCCGCGCGCAGATCCTCCAGGCTGAGCGAAAGCGGCTTGTCGACCAGGCCGTCGATCACCAGCCGGTAATCGGCGAAGGCCTTGGCCTTCAGCGCCAGGTAATCGGGGTCCTGCGGGTCAATCGAACCGTTCGGCCGAAAGTCCGGCGAGATGTCGGCGGGGGCGAACTCCCGCGCCAAGGCGGTGCGATTGATGAACAGGCGCTGGGCGCGGCGGGTCAGGCCTTCGGCGCTCTGCAGGACGGCGATGCCCTTGGGGCTGCTGGTGATCTTGTCGCAGCCGCTCAAGGCGAGGGCGCCGACGGACGCCAGGCCCGCCCGCAGCCAGCCACGGCGGTGGGTCGAGATGGTCATGCCGCCTCTCCGGTCTTGTCGGGGACGATGGCGTAGCGCCCAGTGATCATGGATCGGATGTTGTTCCAGGTCCCCGAGGCGACCACCATGAACAGGTGGAGCAGGACGAAGCCCACGATGCTGAAGGCGGTCAGGAAGTGGATGGTCCGCGCCGATTGCCGCCCGCCGAAAAAGTCCACCAGCCAGGGCGCGCCGGCGTCGAAGCCCGGCGACATGCAAAGGCCGGTCAGAACCATCAGCGGCAGCAGGATCAGCACCACCGCCAGGTAGGCCCCCTTCTGCAGGACATTGTAGTGGCGCGCTTCCTCACCCTTGGGGAACCTGAGCTGCGCGTGGGTGACGACCTCATGCCAGATGTTCTTCGGTTTCAGATCGGCCTTGGTAGGCGCGAGGTCCTTGGCGATGTGGCCCCGGCCGAGGCCCACCAGCCAGTAGACCAGGCCGTTCAGCACGAATAACCAGGCGAAGAAGAAGTGCCAGTGGCGGCTGTCGGCCAGGTCGCGCTCGCTCGGCACCGTCGCCCAGGAGGGGAAAGCCACGGCCTGTTCTGCGCCCGGCTTGCCGGAATAGCCGAGCACGCCGGTGGTGTTGAACTTCGCCGAGCCGATCTGGGTCACGCCGAGGATCCGGTTGGCCTGCGGCTCGGCGCTCATGGAAATCCAGGGACGAGCAAAGGTCGACGTCTGGCCCCAGTAGAGCGCCGGGTGGGCGCCGAAGATGTTGAGCCCGCTCATCAGCAGCAGGGTCAGCGCCAGGACATTGATCCAATGGGTGATCCGCGTCACCGCCGCGTGCCGATAGACCAGAACCTTCTGCGGATGGGCCATGTTCGCGAACGCTTCCTTCTCCCCGAGCCCGCGTCACGGGTCGGCCCATCTGACACGAAATCCCATTCGGAGGCGAGCGGAGCAAGGTTACAGGGTGCGCGGGCGCCCCTAAGCTAGCGGGGCGAGCGACGACCCTGTTTATCCCGTCCGACTTGATTCAAGTCAGACGGGGCAGCGTCCGGGCGTATCGGGAGGGGTCATTGGGCGAGGCGATCGAGGTTTGGCGCGGCAGCGTCGCCATGTGGGAATGCGACGCGATGGGCCACCTGAACGTCGGCTTCTACGTGGCCAAGGCCATGGAAGGGCTGGCGGGACTGGCCGCCGAACTGGGCATGGCGGGCGCCTTCGCTCCCGACGCGCGGGCCACCTTGATCGTGCGCGATCAGCACATCCGCTTCCTACGCGAGGCCCGCCCTGGCGCGCCCCTGGTGATGACCGGCGGGGTGCTCGAGGTGTCCGAGAGCGAGGCGCGGCTGCTGCTCCTGCTGCATCATCGGAGCGGCGAAATCGCCGCCAGCTTCCAGACCGTGGTCGCCCACGCCACTGCCCGCGACGGCCGCGCCTTCCCCTGGCCAGCCCGGGTGCTCGAGCGCGCCCAGGCCCTGACGGTCGAGGTTCCGCCCGAGGCGGCGGCGCGCAGCATCGGACTGGGCCCGGTGGAGAGCCGCGCGAGCCGCAAGCGCGCCGACGAGCTTGGCCTGCCACGTACAGCCCTGGGGGTGGTCAGTGCGGCGGACTGCGACCTCTTCGGGCGGATGCGCACCGAGCTGATGATAGCCCGCATCTCCGACGGCATCCCGCACCTCTTCGAAGGCCGCCGCCCGGGCGCCGACGCGGCCGGCCCGCAGGCTGGCGGGGCGGCGCTGGAGTACCGGCTGATCCACCTCGACTGGCCCCGGGCCGGCGACCGGGTGGAGCTGCGCTCCGGGCCCTCTGGCGGCGACGCCCGCTTCCGCCGGCTGACCCACTGGCTGCTGGACCCGGAGAGCGGCAAGGCTTGGGGTGTCGCCGAGGCGATCGCGGTCTCCTTCGACCTTGAGACCCGCAGGATGATCACCCTGACCGACGAAGCGCTGGCGGAGGCCAACGCCCGCGTGGTGCCTGGCCTGAGCCTCTAGAGACCCGCACACGCCGCGAGCGTGGCCCGCACCAAGTCCGGCCGCTCCATCGGCAGGAAATGGGTCGTTTCCGGCACGGTCTCGAGGGCGACGCGGTCGCCAAGTCTGGCGAGCTCGGCCTCGCGGCCCTCCGCGCGGAAGGTCGAGGCCTCGGTGGCGCGCAAAATGCGGATCGGGCAACGGCTCTCGGCGAACGCCGCCCAGGGGTCGTAGTTGTGGGTGCGGAAGTTCGAGGCCTCCCAATCCGGCGTGCAGGCCAGCGTGACCTCACCCCCCGGCGTCTGGCGGAAACCCGCCGCGACATAGTCGCTGAGCTGCTCGTCCCTCCAGGTCCTGAAGGCGCCGCGCCCGCGGTAAGCCTCGAAGACAGCCTCGCGGCTCGGGAAGGTCGCGCGGCGGCGCAAGGCCCCGGCGACCAGCGGTGACTCGGCTGCGCCGCCGGCGCCCTGCGCCTCGACAGGAAAGACCACCGGGTCGAACAGCGCCACCGCCTTTACGCGACCCGGCTCGGCGGCAGCCGCCAGCAGGCTGGAGGTCCCGCCCATGGAATGGCCCGCCAGCACCACCGGCGCCTCGCAGGCCGCCGCCAGGAGCGCCAGCAGGTCGTCGCGAAATTCCAGCCATCCCTGGCGGCCTTCGATCACGGTCGGCAGCGTACTCGCCCCATGGCCCCGCAGATCGAGCGCCAGGAGGCGCAGGTTGGCGGCGAGCGGTTGCAGGATTGTGCGATAGGTGCGGGCGTTGAAACCGTTGGCGTGGGAGAAGACGATGTCCACCGGACGGTCCCTCGGCCCGAAGTCCAGGGACGCCATGACGCCGCCACGCGCCGGCAACGCGAAGTCCCGCATCTGCGGCTCGGGGGTGACCTTGGCGTCCATGGTTTCTCCTGGCTCAGCGCCCATATAGCCGGCGAACCCCGGAGGTGAAGATATGAAGCTCGCCACCATCGGCTATGAGCGCGAGACCCAGCCCGCCGTCATCGGCAAACTGAAGGACGCCGGAGTCGAGCTGGTGATCGACGTCCGCGCGGTGGCCGCCTCGCGACGGGCCGGCTTCTCCAAGACGCTGCTGGCCGCCAGCCTCAACGAGGCCGGCATCGGCTACGTCCACCTGCGTCAGCTCGGGACGCCCAAGCCAGGCCGCGACGCGGCGCGCAAAGGCCATGTCGCCGAGATGCACGAGATCTTTCACGCCCACATGGTCGAACCGGGCGCTCAGGTGGAACTGGCCAAGGCCACGGAGTTCGCCCGTGGCAAGAAGGTCGCCCTGCTCTGCTACGAAGCCGATGCGGCGGGCTGCCACCGGACCATCCTCGCCAACTGGATCTGCGAAGACCTGGGCTGCCAGATCGAGAACTTGTAACGCGTCGCCACCGACGCTTCGCGTCGGGGGTGAGGCGATCTCTCTAGACCTCGAGCTCGGCGT
>DASRRU010000279.1:0-19350 GCA_035656795.1 Phenylobacterium sp.
TCCTGCAGACGCTGGCCGAGAACGGGGCGCTGGATCGCGGTCTGAAGGTCCGCCCGCTGGTGCTTCCCGACATCTTCCAGGACCAGGACAAGCCCGAGGTCATGTACGCCGAGGCCGGCCTCGACGCCGAGGGCATCGTCCGCGCCGCGCTGGCGGCGCTCGGCATGGACAACGCCATCGCCAAGGGCTGGCGCGCTTAAGGGGTCTTCGCCCGCTCGGCCCGCATCGTCCCGCCATCGACGCCGGTCAGGGTCGCGCCGGTCGCGTCGAAGGTGATGTTGGCGTCCGCGGCCGAGGTGTAGAACCGGTCCGCGCCGTTCTGCAGCAGCCCGATCGGCGGAAGCCCGGTCACGTGGCCGTACAGGAACCCGTCCTTGTCGGTCGTGATCTTGAACGCTCGACCATCCGGCAGGCGATAGTCTCCGATGTACTTTGTCAGGGTCGCGTCCGGCAGCCTGGCCTGGAACGACCCCAGCGGCATGGCCGGCGGCAGCACGTCGGGGAACCCGTCCGTCACCAGCCGGGGATAGTAGGAGAGGTGGGTCTCCCCCTTGTAGATCCGGGCCTTCAGGATCACGCCGGGATGGCCCTTCAGCGCCTTGAGGAGGCCGTCGAAGCCGTCGGTCATCATCGTGCCGCCGCCCGGTTTGCCCGCGCTCTCCTTTTCGCCGACGCTCAGGTAGACCCGCTGGCCATGCGCCTTGGGCGCGGCGGCCGCCACGCGGGCGATCAGCGCCGGGTCAGCCCAGGCCGAGGCGCTGCCGATGATGTAGCCGTAGAAGGCGTCCGGCTTGTCGGCGAAGACGTTGGCGGCGAACAGGCCGCCGAACGAGTGGCCGAACAGCACCGAGCGCGCGGGGTCGGCGGGGTACTTCGCCTCGATGAAGGGCTTCAGGTCCTCGAGCAGGAAGGCCTCGAACGCCGCCCCGCCGCCGCCGATGGTCACCTTGTCCTGGGCCAGCTTGTTGTGCAGCAGATCGGTGTTTCGGAACAGCGTCTGGCCGGGCAGGTAGCCGACGCTGACAATGATCGCCGGCTCCATCGCCCCGGTGTTGGCGAGCACCATGCCCTGGGGGCCGGCCAGGCCATAGCCGCTGTCCAGCGCATAGATCGCCGGCAGCTTCTGGCCGGGCAGGAAGGCGATCGCCGAGGGCGTATTCACCGTGACCGCGAAGTCTCGGCCGATCCTGTCGGAATGCAGGACGAAGCGGCTGTAGCCAGGCTGCATGGGCGGATTGTCGGAGACCACCTTCAACGGCTCAGCCCGCGCCGGCGCGACGAGCGCCAGGGCCAGTCCCATGGCCACAAACGCGGCAAAGCTCCAGCGCATCTCTGCAGTCCCCCCGCCCGCGACGGGCCAGATGAAACTAGGCCTGTGCTTCAGGCTGTCAAACGCGCGGCCCTACTGCCGGCAGACAGCCAGGAAGTCGTGCGCCTGCGCGAAGCTGTTCGGCAGCACCATCCGCCTCTTGCCCAGCACAACCGTCAACTCCCCCGTGTCGGCCACCCGCGCCAGCACCGGGTCGTCGGCGCGGAGCCGAACCTGGATGTCGAGCGCGCCGAGGCTTTCCTCATCCTCGGCGATCCCCGCGCCGACGTAGCGGCTCCAGAGCTTTCCGGAGTGCAGCTCCACAACGGCTGGATCTCCCTGCCGCCCGAAGACCGCCAGGCGGACCTCGCCGGAGTGCGGCTGACATAGAGCCAAAAGCCGCAGATCGTCCGTATCGGGGACCCCAAGGACGAGCTTGGCGCCCTCCTGGCGATCTTCGCTGAAGAACCACGAAAGCCGTTCGTCTTGCGCCGCACAGCCGCCGAGCGCGGCCGCGGCCGCGATCGCGAGCAAGGCCATCGCGCTGCGCATCGGCTGGAGCTCCGGCGCCGCTAGAACGGCCAGAACTTCTCGAACAGCGCCTGGCCGCCCGGGGTCTTCTGCACGCGGCTGATGTCGCCGCGGCCGCCGTAGTTGATCCGCGCCTCGGCGATCTGGGTGTGCAGGATGGTGTTGTTGGCGGAGATGTCTTCCGGCCGCACGATGCCGGCGATGGTCAGCTGGCGCACGTCGGTGTTGGTCTTCACCTCCTGGGTGCCCTGGATCACCAGGTTGCCGTTGGGCAGCACCGCGGAGACCACCGCAGCGATGGTCAGGCTGATCTGCTCCTGCCGGTTCACCGCGCCGACGCCGTCGTTGGTGGTCTTGGAGTTGGTTGAGATCGCGGTGGCCGGATTGAAGGCGCTCGGCAAAAGTTTCCCCAGCGAGGATTCCAGTCCCAGGAGATTGGGGATGCCGGCGGTGGTGGTCGAGGTGCGCCCGGCGGTCGTCTCGTTGGTGGTCTTGGCGGAGTCGTTGATGTTGATGAGCACGGTCAGGATGTCGCCGACCTTGGCGGCGCGCTGATCGTTGAAGAAGGTTCGCGCCCCCGTGCGCCAAAGGGAGTTGGCCGTGGCCGGCTGGGGCGCATTGGCCTGGGCGATGATCCTCTGGTCGAGCGGCGCCAGGGCGGCGGGATAGCCGACCGGCGCCAGCTCGGGGCCCTTCACGGCCTCCTTGATGGTGGAGCAGGCGCCCACGGGGGCGAGCATGAGCAGGGCGGCGGCGGTGGCGAAACGGATACGCATGGGACGACTTCCTCTTAGCGGGCGGCGTAGCGAAGTGAGCGGGCGGTCTTGATGTCCTGAGCGGCCGGGCCGACCACGGCCTGGCCGGGTCCGACGACCATCGTCTGGACGGTCTTCTTCGATTGGGTGTTCTGCACGGCGAGCGCTTCGCCGACGCCGGCGGCGCCCATGGCCTTGCCTTCGAGCGAGAGCGAGATGCCGTCGGCCTCGTAGGTGACGGTGACCATGTCGCCCGGTTTGATGACGACCGCGGAGCCGATGTCGCGGGCCTGCACCACCGCGCCGGCGCGCAAGGGGCGCTTGGCCGCCTGGCCGATCACCGCGGCGGCGTCTCCAGGACTGTCGGCGGGGGCGGCGGCGACCTTGATCCAGCTCAGGTCGGTGGGCTGCACGATCTCGCCGGCGTTCAGGCTGCGGGTGTAGGTCAGCACCTCGACGTTGCCGTGCGCGGCGCCTGCGCCGGCGCCGGCGGGGCCTACGCCGGAGCTGTTGCTGACGCCGGCGCGCACGACGATCTTGTGCAGGCGGTCGGGGTTGTCCCAGTCGAGGCCGGCCCGGCGGGCGGCCGCCTGCACGACGGCGGCGTCCAGCACGACCGTCTGGCCCTGGCGCTCGGCGACCGCCACGCGGGCGGCGACGCCGGCGCCGTCGAACAGGTCGCCCAGGGTGACGATGGAGTCGCCACTCACGGTGTCGGCCTTCAGGCTGACTCCGCGGCCGGCCAGCGCCGGCCCGGCCAGCGCCAGGGCGAAGCAGAGGGTCAAGACGCCGCGCATGGCCTACTGCTTCATCTGGTTGGTGACGCCCAGCATGTTGTCCGCCGTGGAGACGACCTTGGAGTTCATCTCGTAGGCGCGCTGGGCGACGATCAGGGAGGTGATTTCGCTCACCGGATCGACGTTGGAGGCCTCGGTATAGCCCTGGGTCAGGGTGCCGAGGCCCTGGAGGCCGGGAATGCCGGTGACCGGAGCGCCGGAGGCGCCGGTCTCCAGGTAAAGGTTGCCGCCCTGGGCGGAGAGGCCCCCCTCGTTCATGAAGCTGGCGAGCTCAAGCTGGCCGACAACCGTCGGAGTGGGCGTGCCGGGCACCGTCACCTGTACCTGGCCGGAGGCCGAGATGGCGACGGCGGTGGCGGTCTGCGGGATCGAGATCGCCGGCTGCACCTGGTAGCCGTCCTGGGTGACGAGCTGGCCCTGGTCGTTGATGGAGAAGTTGCCGGCCCGGGTGTAGGCGATGTCGCCGGTGGGCGTCAGCACCTGGAAGAAGCCGCGCCCGTTGATCGCCAGGTCGTACTGGTTACCGGTCTGGGTCAACGCGCCCTGGGTGCTGATCCGATAGACCGAGCCGGCCTTTACGCCGGCGCCGATCTGCACGCCGGTCGGGACGATGGTGCCCTGGTCGGACGACTGCGCCCCAGCCTGTTCGATGGTCTGGTAGAGCAGGTCCTGGAACTCGGCCCGCTGCTTCTTGTAGCCGACGGTATTCATGTTCGCGATGTTGTTCGAGATGACCTCGACGTTCAGCTGTTGCGCGGCCATCCCGGTCGCGGCGGTCCGAAGAGCTTGCATGGCTCAGATCCTCACTAATTCGCCTTGCCGAGCCGCGCGACGGAGTTGCGCGACAGATCGGACTGGGAAGAAATCATCTGGGAGACTTGGTCGTAGGCCCGGCTGACCTCGATCATCTTGGTGATCTGCAGGATCGGGTTGACGTTGGAGCTTTCCAGCATCCCCTGGCGCAGCTTGGCGCCGGGGGCGGCCACCGCCGTCTGGTTGGACGAGTTCTGGTAATAGTTGTCGCCGGTCTTCTCGAGGGCCGACAGGCTGTCGAACTTGTAGACGCCGATCTTGCCGACCCGCTCCTTGCCTTGGCTGATCACGCCGTCCTCGGTGATGGTGACCTCGCCGGGCTTCTTGGGGTCGAGGGTGATCGTGCCGCCGCCGTCGTCGGCGACCGGGTCGCCCGATTGGGTGGTCACCAGGCCGTTGGCGTCCGTGCGCAGGTGGCCGTCGCGGGTGTAGCGGTCGCCGTTCGCGGTCGTGACCTTCAGGAACCCCTGGCCCTCGATGCCCACATCGAGCGCCGAGTCGGTGCGGCGCAGGCCGCCCTGGCCGAAGTCGCGGGCCACGCCGGCGGCGCCGACGAACTTGACCGGCCTCGGCCCGCCCTGGGTGTAGGCGGGGGCGCCCGGGACCTCGCGGGTCATCAGGGATTCGAACTTGAAGCCGGTGGTGTCGGCGTTGGCGATGTTGTTGGCGACGATATCCAGCTGGCGCTTGAGCACCATCTGGTTCGACAGTCCGACGTATTGGGTGTTGTCCATGAAATCCTTGCACCGGTTTGGACGCGACACTTTCGCCGATCCTGGCTGCAAGCTTCGGGCCAGTTTGAAAAGCCAATAAATTCAACAAATAAGAAAGTTAACAGGCGCCCGGCGGCGGAAACTGCCGGGCAGGCTTGTCACTCATTAACGTCCGTTAAAAACCGCGCGTTAACCAACTTGACCACAAGGGTGAGCGTGTAGGTTTCTAAGGAATGCGCGCGTGGCCGAAGACAAGGTCAAGGAGGCTCCCAAAGAGGAAGCCGCCGAAGGCGAAGAAGGTGAGGGCGCCAAGCCCAAGAAGAAGCTTCCGATGATGATGCTCATCGGCGGCGCGGCGGCGCTCGTCCTCGTGCTGGGCGGCGGCGGCGGCGCGGCCTACTTCTTCCTGAAGCCGAAACCCGAGGCCGCCGCCGGCAAGGACGCCAAGAAGAAGCCCGCAGCCAAGAAGGGCAAGGACGACAAGGGCAAGAAGGACGACAAGACCGCGGCCGTCGTCCGCGAGGGTCCTGACGGGGTGCTGTTCTACACCCTGCCCGACGTGGTCGTGAACATGCAGACCGCCGACGGCCGGCCGACCTGCCTGAAGCTGAAACTGACGCTGGAGCTGCCCGACCAGGCCACGGTCGATGAACTGGAGCCGAACATGCCCAGGCTGCAGGACATGTTCCAGACCTTCCTGCGCGAGCTGCGCCCTGAGGACCTCTCCGGCTCCCAGGGCTCCTTCCAGCTGCGCATGGAAATCCTGCGCCGGGTCAACCTGGTGATCGCGCCATCCAAGGCTAACGCCGTCCTGATCGAGGAGATGCTGATCAACTAGCGCGGCCTCGATGAGGCGCGCCCGCGATCACTCAAGACGCATGGCCGACGAACCTGAAGACAACACCGAAGAAATCCAGGCCGCCACCGGCGCCGAGGGCGCATCGCCGGCCTGGGCCGACGACGGCGATGGCCAAGCCGAACGCATTCTCAATCAGGACGAAATCGACAGCCTGCTGGGCTTCGACCTGTCCGAGGAAGAGGGCGGCGAGCGCACCGGCATCCGCGCGATCATCAATTCTGCGCTGGTCTCCTACGAGCGCCTGCCGATGCTGGAGATCGTCTTCGACCGGCTGGTCCGGCTGATGACCACCTCCTTGCGGAATTTCACCTCCGACAACGTGGAAGTGAGTCTCGACAACATCTCGTCGATCCGCTTCGGCGACTATCTGAACTCGATCCCGCTGCCGGCGATCCTGTCGGTGTTCCGCGCCGAGGAGCTGAACAACTACGGCCTCCTGACGGTCGACTCCAACCTGATCTATTCGATCGTCGATGTGCTGCTGGGCGGCCGGCGCGGCACGGCGGCCATGCGTATCGAGGGGCGGCCCTACACCACGATTGAGCGCGTGCTGGTGCAGCGGATGGTCGAGGTGGTGCTGGCCGACGCGCGCGAGGCCTTCGAGCCGCTGACGCCGGTGACCTTCACCCTGGATCGTCTGGAAACCAACCCCCGCTTCGCCGCCATCGCCCGGCCGGCCAACGCCGCCATCCTGGTGAAGCTGCGCATCGACATGGAAGATCGCGGCGGGCGGATCGAGCTGCTGCTGCCCTACGCGACGCTGGAACCGATCCGCAAGATGCTGCTGCAGCAGTTCATGGGCGAGAAGTTCGGCCGCGACAACATCTGGGAAGGCCACTTGGCCACGGAACTTTGGACCACCCAGATGGAGGTCCGCGCCGTGCTCGACGAACAGCAGATGGGCCTCAAGAAGGTGCTCGATCTGAAGGTCGGGGATACGCTCATGCTGAACGCCACGCCCGATAGCCTGATCGAGCTGCGCGCCGGCGTCATCCCACTCACACGCGGTCGCATGGGCCGTCGCAACACCCACATCGCCGTCCGTGTGGAGGCGCCTCTGACGCCCCACGCGCGGCAAGCCGTGACGAGGACATCATGAGCTTGATCGGTCTGGCCATGAACGTGCTGCTGGCCGCCCTGCTGCTGGCTGCGCTGATGATGGGCTGGCGCCTCAACCGCCGCCTGAAGGCGCTGCGCGACAGCCACGACGGCTTCGCGGCGGCCGTCACCGACCTGAACGCCGCCGCCGGGCGCGCGGAGCAGGGTCTGGCTGACCTTCGCGCGGCGACCGACGAGGCCGCAGACCTGCTGGCCGACCGCATCGACAAGGGCCGCAGCCTTGCCATGAAACTGGAGCGGCTGGTCGAACATGCCGCCGTGCCGCAACGCCCGGCGCCTGCGCCCGCCGCGAGCCCGGACGATCCGGTGGCCGAGCGACGCCTGGGCGCTCTGCTGGCCGCCGCCCGCGAGATGCGGGCGGAGCGGAGCATGCCTCCCCTTCGCGCCGCCGCCCCCGAGCGGGCGGCGAGTGAGCGTCCGAGTCTCGAGCGCCAGATCGTCCGCGCCCGCCGCCTCGCCGAGGACGACCTCTTCGACGACGCGCCGCTCACTCTTGACGATGTCCGTGGAGCCCACCGGTGAAGTCCATGCCCCGAATCCTGCCGCTGGTGGGCATCGCCGTCGGCGGCGTCCTGGCGATCAACGCCCTGGCTGGCGCCCGCGACCTGCCGAGCCTGATCTCCGGCGCCAAGGCCTGGGCCGAGGACGCCGCGGCGCCCACCAGGCCCGCCAAGAAAGCGGCCGCCAAGAAGACCGCCGAGGCCAAGGCTACCGACGCCAAGGCGACCGACGCCCAGGCCGCTGGCGCCGCCGCGGCTCCGAGTGCGCCCGCCATTCCCGGCGGCGCCACCGCGCCAATCGGTGATTCCACGGACGCCGCGGCCACCGCCGGCCTGCCGCCGCCGACCCTCCAGCCCAAGAGCGTCTGCGCGCCCACCGCCGCCGAGTTGGCCAAGGAGGCCGGCCTCTCGCCTGCCGAACTGCAGGTGCTGCAGAACCTGGGCGCGCGCCGCGGCCAACTCGACCAGCGAGAAGCGGATCTCTCCACCCAGCTCGCGCTGCTGGCCGCCGCCGAGGCCAAGCTCGACGCCAAGGCCAAGGTGTTGACGGGGCTCAAGTCCGACATCCAGGGGCTGCTGGCCCAGGCGGATGGTCGCGAAGCAGCTGAGGTCGACCGGCTGGTGAAGGTCTACGAAGGCATGAAGCCCAAGGATTCGGCCGCGCGACTGGCGATCCTCGATGACAGCGTGCGGCTGCCGATCGCCGCCAAGATGAAGGAGCGCTCGCTCTCCGCGATCGTCGGCCTGATGGCGCCGGCGGACGCCAAGAAGCTGACCGAATCCCTGGCCCACCGCTTCTCCGCAGCCCAGACCCTGGCGCAGACCGCCTCGGCCCAGGCCGACGCCGTGGCGAGCAAGACCGCCGCCGAGGACCCCACGGCCAAGGCCAAGCCCGTCCGCACCGCCAAGAAGGCTCCGCCGCGCAAGAAAGCTCCGGTCGACGCCGAGGCTGCGGCCGACAAGCCGGACGCGCCCGCCGCCGGCGCCGCGGCTGCGCCGGGCCCGGCCAAGGCCGGATAGGGCGATGTACCTGCGCCAGACCCTGCGCGCAGGTGTGGCGGCCATCGCCGTCGCGAGCGTCGTCGCGCCCGCTGGCGCGGCCACGTCGCCCATCGACGTGCGTGTCGCCCAGGCCGACGGCTTCTCCCGCGTGGAGTTCGCCGGCGCGCCGGCCGCCCAGGTCAAGAAGGACGGCCAGACGCTGGTCTTCACCTTCCCCCGCGATGGCGATCCGGACATCGCGCGGCTGCATACCGCGCCCCCCAAGTGGATCAAGACGGCCGAGAAGAAGCACGTCGGCGGCCATCTGCAGCTGTCGATCACGCTGACGGACGATGCGGATTACAAGGTGGGCTCGGCGGACGGGGCGATGTTCGTCAACGTCTTCCAGAAGGCGCCCCCGACCGCCGCCGAGCTCGCCGCCGCCAAGGCCGCAATCTCCGTGCCTCAGCGTCCCAATCCGGTCCCCGCCGGCGGCGTGGTGCACATGGCCTCAGGCATCAGCAATGCCCAGGTCCAATTCAGCTTCACCTGGGCCAATCCGGCCGGAGCGGCGGTGTTCCGCCGCGGCGACGCGATCTGGGTGGTGTTCGACGCTCCGGCGGTGATCGACGTCGGCCACGCGCCCAGGGGCCTGATCCAGTACAGCGCCATCTCGTCCATGAAGGGCGCGGACTACGCCGCCGTGCGCATCGAGGCGGCCCACGGGGTGCCCGTGTTCGCCTCCTCCATCGGCAACACCTGGACCATCGCGCTCGGTCCCGGCGACGAGGGACCGCCCAGCGTCGTGCGGGTGGTGCGCGACCAGGCGGAGGGCCCCGCGACCCTGAAGGCCGCCGTGGCCGGGGCCACCAACATCGTGCAGATGGCCGATCCGCAGGCTGGCGACGTGGTCGAGGTGGTCACCGCGCTCGGCCCGGCCAAGGGGCTGCCCAGCCGCCGTGATTATGTGCAGATGGCGGTCCTGCCCTCGGTGCATGGCCTGGCCATCGAAAGCCACATCGACGATCTGCAGGTCGCCCGGGACGGAGACATCGTCCACATCGGCCGCAAGGTTGGCCTGGAACTCTCGCCCAGCTTCGCAACCCAGGAAGACGCACGGCTGACGGTCGACGCGCCGAAGCCTGCGGCCATGCCGGCGCTGATCGACACCGACTGGGCCAAGACCGGACCCAAGGGCTTCCTCGACCGCTACCGCCACCTGCTGGAGGCCGCCACCGTGGAGTCGGCCAACAAGGACAAGGCCGCCCCGGTGGGCGCACGCCTGGCCCTGGCCCGTTTCCTGGTGGGTTCGGAACTCAGCTTCGAGGCCATCGGCGTGCTCAACGACACCGCTCGGGCCAGCCCGCAGCTGATGGACAGCCCGGAGTTTCGCGGCCTACGCGGCATGGCCCGCGTCATGGCGCGCCGATACAAGGAGGCGGAGGCCGATTTTTCGGCGCCGGTCCTGGTTGAGGATCGCTCCAGCGCGCTCTGGCGCTCCTACATCGCCAGCCAGCTCGCCCAGTGGCCCGAGGCCCGCGCCCAGTTCGTCAGGGGCGCCGAGGCCTACAACATGTTCCCGCCGGCCTGGCGGGTCCGGTTTGCCCGGGCCGACGCCCAGGCCGCCCTCGCCCAGGGGGACCTGCCCAGCGCCGAGACCCGCATCCACCTGGCGCTGGCCGACAAGACCGATGTCTACGAAGAGCTGGCCACCCGCCTGGTGCAGGCCCGGGTCATCGAGCAGGAGGGCCACAAGGACCGCGCGCTGCGCATGTATGCGGCAATCTCCGGGGCGCCGCGGGAGTCGCTGTCCTCGCCGGCCTTGCTGCGGGCCACCCAGATAAAGCTGGAGATGGGCAAGGTCACCCCGCTGCAGGCGGCCACCGTGTTCGACGGCCTGCGCTACCGCTGGCGCGGCGACGCCACCGAACTGGAGACCATCCGCGCCCTGGGCCAGCTCTACCTGAGCCAGGGTCGCTACCGCGAGGCGCTGGAGGCGCTGCGCTCGGCCGGCACCCGCCTGCCTGACCTGCCGGAGGCGCTGCAGCTATCGGCGGACCTCAACGCGGCCTTCCGATCGCTGTTCCTCGACGGCAGCGCCGACGGCCTTGAGCCAGTGCAGGCCCTGGGCCTCTTCCAGGACTTCAAGGAGCTCACGCCGATCGGCTCGGACGGCGACCTGATGGTCCGCAAGCTGGTGCGCCGGCTGGTGGACGTGGACCTGCTGGACCAGGCCGCTGAGCTCCTGAAGTACCAGGCCGACAAGCGCCTCGATGGCGTGCCGAAGGCCCAGGTCGCCACCGACCTGGCGGTCATCTACCTGATGAACAAAAAGCCCGAGCAGGCGATCCAGGCGATCAACGCTTCCCGCACGACGGTGCTTCCCAACGCGCTGAACGCCGAGCGCCGCCTGGTGGAATCCCGTGCCTGGATGGGCGTCGGCAAGTACGACACCGCACTTGAAATCATCGACAAGGACACGACCAAGGAGGGCCAGGATCTCCGCGCCGAGATCACCTGGAAACAGAAGGACTGGGCCAAGGCCGGCCCGCAGTTCGAAAAGGCGCTCGGGGCCCGCTGGAAGGACCCCACGGCGCTTTCCGCCGATGAAGAGGGCAAGCTGTTGCGCGCGGGCGTCGCCTACAGCCTGGCCGGAGACGACCCGGCCCTGGCCCGGCTTTCCGGCCAGTACAAGGGCTTCTTCGACGCCGCCCACAATCCCGAGGCGCTGCGCATCGCGCTCACCGGCGTCTCGACCAACCGCCTGAGTGTCGCCGACTTCGGCCGGGTCAGCGCCGACAACGAGGCCTTCACCGGCTGGGTCGACAAGATGAAGGCCCGCTTCAAGACCCCGCCGGCGCCCCCCGGCCCGACCAAGGCCGGCGCTGCCGCGCCAGCGAAGGCCGCGCCGGCGCCCGCCAAGCAGGCCCAGGCCGCGACGGGCGCAGCCAAAGGCTAGCGGCCCGATAGCGAAATACCCCAATTTGATGCGCCGCCACCGCGGTTGGATGTGTAATTCCCGTGTTAGGTGAACGACGTTGTATGAAAGTTAACGCGATGTTTAGTCTGCAAGATCCGGGGTGAGCGGGTCTGTCCGACACCCTGACAATTGTTCGGGAAGGACGAAGACATGAGCCTAAAAGCGGCACTCCTGGCGGCGTCATTCATATCGACGTCGGCCTTCGCAATGTCTCTTGGGACGCCGGCCCAGGCCGGCTCTGTCGCGGTCCTCGTCGGCTATTTCGATGGCCTGCGAGGCGGCGCCGATTACCCGAACCCGTCCGCCGTGGGTGGAACCTTCACGACCGGGGGAAACACCTACAACATCACCAATGTGCTCGGCGATGTGAACGACGCGATCGACTCGGGTGGTGTCATGCTGCTCAATACCGGCGCGACCGCCATCACGATCAACAACCTGGATGTCAGCCACGTCGGCACGGGCAACGCTGACTTTCAGCTCTGGACAGGCGCCGGCGCGTTGCAGCTAGGGGCCGGTCTTTCTCTGGCCGCGGGCACAGGCGTCATCTTTGCGTCAACCGCCAACTACAACTTCGACTCGAGTGATTTCTCGAGTGCGGCGAGTTCGCAGGCTGGATTTGATCCCAACACGAACAATTGCAGTGTCGGGGCGCTCGCCGCGTCGACCCTCTGCCTGACCACAGCCCCGATCGTGAACTTCACAATCAACGGCGCCACCACGGCCTTCGACGATACGGGACATGTGCTCGACACGGGGGGCTACGACACCGCGCTCTACAATCACCTCCACACCGGCGGTGGCGGGGTGCCTCAGTTCAACATGAACGAGTCCCTGAATTGGCGGGCGATCGGCACGACCGGGATCAACGATCCGGGCGGCGGCGGCGTGCCTGAGCCGGCGAGCTGGGCGCTGTTGCTGGTGGGCTTTGGCGGCCTCGGGGCTTTGCTGCGCCGTAGGCGGCAGGTCCCGCTCACCGCCTGAGCTATCCGTTCAAGTCATTGAGCCCCGGCCTCGCAAGAGCGCCGGGGCTTTTTCGTTTCATTGCAGGTGGATGGGTTCGCAGACCTCAATGCCGAGGATCAAGGCGCAGCGGGGCGCCCTTCGGAACACCGAGCTTGTCCCCATCTGATCAAAGCGTGCTTGCAGAGAAATTTTGACGTAGCGGTCAGATGCGCTCAGACTTCGCCATGCGCTTCGGGCGGATGCCGGTCGGCGCGGGACGGACGAAATTTATAAAATACTATAAAGTTCAATCATTTAAGATTTTTTGGCCTTCGGGATGGACTTACGGCCAGGGTGAACCTGCTGGTCGCCGTTGCAACATTTGTGCACGGAAACGGTGATATCCGGACGACGCCAAGCTGGGAGCTGACGCCATGAAACGCGCACTATTGGCCACCGCCGCGATTGCGGCCCTGGGGATCGCCGCCTTCGCCGCGCCGGTCGGCCTCGCCGCCGACACGCCGAACGCCACGCCGCAGCACGTCGACGACTTCCAGCTCACCGACCAGACGCGCCTGGCGCAGCACCTGCGCTACTTCGGCTACTCGCCGGCGATCGTGCTGATGACGCGGACCAACGGCACAGCGGTCTCCCGGCAGGCCTCGGCGTCGCTGGAGAAGCTGAACGCCGCCTACAAGGACAAGGGCGTCGTTGTCTGGGCCTTGGATTCAAGCCTGGCCGACAGCCGCGAAGCCGTCGCCGCTGAAGCCGCCCAGCAGAACCTGACCGTGCCGATCCTGATCGACGAGCAGCAGCTGGTCGGCGAGCAGTTGGGCGTGCAGCGCGAGGGCGAGGTCTTCGTGATCGACCCCAAGACCTGGACCGTGGCCTACCGCGGTCCGATGGACGCCCACGCCGGCGCGGCGCTGGACGCCCTGCTGGCCGGCGGCAAGCCCGCGGTCACCCGCGTCTCCGACATGGTCGGCAAGCCGGTGGCCTTCCCCGAAAAAGCCCACGCGGCGGAGTTCGCGGAGATCTCCTATTCGCGGACGGTCGCCCCGATCCTGCAGGAGAAATGCGTCTCCTGCCACGTGAACGGCGGCATCGGCCCGTTCGCGATGAACAGCTACGCGGTGGTCAAGGGCTTCTCGCCAATGATCCGCGAGACGATCCGCACCCGGCGCATGCCGCCCTATTTCGCCGACCCGCACATCGGGGTGTTCAAGAACGACCAAGGCCTGACGCCTGAGCAGACCAAGACGCTGGTCCACTGGATCGAGGCCGGCGCGCCGCGCGGCGACGGGCCTGACCCGCTGCTGGCCAACGCCAACAAGACGGCGCCGGAATGGCCGCCTGAACTCGGCAAGCCTGACGTCATCGTTGACCTGCCGGCCTTCAAGGTCCCGGCCTCGGGCCTGGTCGAGTACCAGAACCAACTGGTCGACAATCCCTTCAAGCAAAACACCTGGCTGAAGGCCATCGCCATGAAGCCCGGCGACCGGCGCGTGCTGCACCATGTGGTTTCCAACCATGTGCCGGACCCGAACCAGCCGGCCGCGGCGATCCCCGGCGGCTCGGTGGGCTCCTATACGCCAGGCGCGCAGCCGCAGGTCATGGCCGACAACTCCGGCGCGCCGGTGCCCGCGGGTGGGCAGCTGCACTTCCAGATGCACTACACGACCATGGGCAAGGAGACGGTCGATAAGACCCAGGTCGGATTCTACACGCTGAAGACGCCGCCCGAGTACATCAAGCGCTCGGCGGTGATCTCGACCTTCGCCCTGATGATCCCGGCGGGCGAGGCGCGCCACCAGGAGGTCGCCTACCTGACCTTCCCGGCCGACGCCTACCTCTACACGCTTTATCCGCACGCCCACTATCGCGGCTACCACGTGGAGCTGAAGGAGGTCACGCCGGACGGCAAGCAGCAGATGCTGCTCAGCCTGCCCAAGTACGACTTCAACTGGCAGCGCGACTATGACCCGGTGACGCCGATCCACGTGAAGGCCGGGACCAAGCTCGTGGCCACCTGGGTCTACGACAACTCCACGCACAATCCCGCCAACCCCGACCCGAAGCGCAACGTCACCTGGGGCGAACAGACCCCCGACGAGATGATGTACTTCCGGGTCAACTACCGCTGGGCGGACGAGACGACGACCAATGTGCGCAACGACCTGCAGGCCAAGCTGTTCGCCTCGCAGATGATGGGCTCGCTGGATTCGAACCTGGACGGCTTCATTGAGAAGAACGAGCTGAAGGGGCCGCTGGCCTACCTGCAGGCCAAGTTCGACCAGCTGGACACCAACCACGACGGCAAGCTGGACGCAGCGGAGCTGGCCAAGGCCATGCCCAGCCGCCGCATGGCGCGCCAGAAGGGCGACACGCCGGACGTCTAAACCTCAGGGGGCCGGCGTCTTTGCGTCGCTCCATTTGAGGTAGAGCTTGCGGTCGCGGATCTCGAAGGAGGCCAGCCGGCTGAGGAAGGTCATGCCGAGCAGCGAGGCGCTCATCGGCGCCTGGTTGATGACCATCGGCACGTTCATGAGCCGGATCGGGCCGATCTGCAGGCTGTCGGCGGTGAACGGCGCGCCGTAGCCCAGGCCGTTGGCGGTCTCGGCGGTGCGGTTGAAGGTCATCGCCTTCACATCCATGCCGAGCCGCGCCGCGTCGGCCGGCGCCAGCACCGTGTCGCTGGAGCCGGTGTCGACCAGGAAGCGCACCCGCTGGCCGTTGACCTCGCCGAGGACGATGAAGCCGCCCTCGTCATCCTGGTTGACGACCAGCTCGTGGGTGGCGGTGGCGATCGGTACGCCGGGCCCGAACGCGCCCTGCACCCGCTGGATGACGCCGTGCAACTCTGTGCGGTAGGCGTAGCCGAGGACCAGCACCGCAATGATCGCCAGCCAGACCGCGGCGTGGCGCAGATGCTCGACCCAACGGCCGCGGCTGAGGCGGAAGACGCCTGCGCCCACGATGAGCACCACCAGCGACGCCTGCGCCACCCAGGCCCAGTCCTCGCCCGTCCGCAGATTCTCCGGGAAGGCGCGCGCCAGGACCCAGATCAGCAGGCCGACCGCCACGGCGACGGCCAGCAGGATCGCCAGGCGCCTGCGGGGAGGGCGCGGCGGCGGCTCAGGCGGACCCGGCCGCCAGGGCCCCGAGTCGTGGCTCATAACACTTCAGGTCCCGGGGACGGTGTGGAAGCTCTGCACGAGGCTTGCCGCCACCAGTCGCCAGCCGTCGACGAGCACGAAGAATATCAGCTTGAACGGCAGGCTGACCACCGCAGGGGGCAGCATCATCATCCCCATGCTCATCAATACGCTCGCCACCACTAGGTCGATGACCAGGAATGGGATGAACAGCAGGAAGCCGATCTCGAAGGCCCGCTTCAGCTCCGAGATCATGAAGGCCGGCGTCACCACCTGGATCGGGGTGGCGAGCGCGGTGGCGGGCTTGGGGACGCGCGAGAGCTTGAGGAACAGGGCCAGGTCGCCCTGGTCGACCTGCTGCAGCATGAAGGCCCTGAGCGGCGCCGCCGTGGCGTCGAAGGCGGCGGGCAGCTCCATCTGCTGGTCCATGAGCGGCTTGATGCCCTCGTCGTAGGACTTCTGCAGGGTTGGGCCCATGACGATGGCGGTGAGGAACAGCGCCAGCGAGATGATCACCGAGTTTGGCGGGCTTTGCGACAGGCCGAGCGCCTGGCGCAGCAGGCTGAGGACGACCACGATGCGGACGAAGGCGGTGGTCATGATGACGATCGAAGGCGCCAGCGAAAGCACGGTCATCAGCCCGATCAGCTGGACGACCCGCTCGGTCAGGCCCCCGCCGGTGCCGAGGTTGATGTTCACCGCCTGGGCGATGGCCGCGGCGGGAAAGGCGAGGCTGGCCAGCGTTGTCAGCGCCGCCAGGATGGCCGCGCGCCGCCAATCCTCGGCCGGCAAGCCGCGGATCGCCTTGAAGAGCTCAAGCATCAGGCCTTCCCCTTCGGGGCGTCCAGGGCTGAGAGCAACCGGCCCTCGCCCAGCAGGATCAGTTGTTCGCGCCCGTCGACGGCGACGATGACCAGTCGCCGCGCCGGGTCGAGCACCAGGGTCTCGACCACGGCCAGGCGGCGCGCGGTCTTGGGTCGGGCGAGGCGCGACAGTGCGCCGGGACCGAAGCGGCGCAGCGCCACCGCGCCCAGCCCGATCAGTCCCAGGGTAAGGACGAGAGCGAAAACGGCTCTGACGAAATCAGTGACCATGCGCGTTTGCGGCTCCAGGCCCTTCCCGGTTCAGGTGGAGACGCCTGAACCGGACAATAGGTCTGTCTTCAAGGGGTTTGGAGCGCGCCGGACGGGTGAGCCGGTTTCCCACGTCACCCTGACGCGCTCTTGAGGATGAGGCGCCAATAAACCGTTGAGTCCCTTAAGTCGGGGTTAACCCTGTTTCTTCATCATGCCGCTCATGGATATCAGCGACGTTCCCATCCTCGCGATGCTGACGAGCCGGTTGGGGTACCTATCCGACCGCCAGCGGATTATCGCCGAGAACGTGGCCAATGCCGACACGCCGGGCTATGCGGCGCGTGACCTCAAGCCCTTCAGCTTCCACGCCCAGGTGCAGGCCTCCATGAGCCCCGGCGCCACGGCGCCGGCCGGCGTCATGGCCACCACTCAGCCTGGCCACATGCAGGCGCCCAGCGCCCATCGCGGCCCGGCGGGCGCCATCGTCAAGGACGTGAAGTCCCCGGACTCCGAAGAGACCATGGACGGCAACGGCGTGGTGCTCGAGGACGAGATGGTCAAGCTCACCGACACCCGCATGGAATACGACGCAGCCGTCGGCATCTACCAGCAGGCGTCGGGGTTCCTGAAGACCGCCATTCGCAAGCCCGGGGCCTAAGGATAGGGACGCCAGATGGCCAACGAATCGATGACACCCAACGCCACCCAGTCGATCGCGGTCTCCGCGCTTCGCGCCCAGCAGGCGCGGATGCGGATTATCGCGGAGAACCTGGCCAACTCCAATTCCACCTCCAAGACGCCTGGCGGCAATCCCTACCAGCGCCAGGCGCCGGTATTCCAGGCGATCCCGGTGGCCGGCGGCGGCACCGGCGTGAAGATGGCCCGCGCGACAGCGGACAAGTCGCCGTTCAACTCGACCTTCGACCCGGGCAATCCCTCGGCCGACGCCACCGGCTATGTTAAGACCCCCAACGTCAATCCGCTGATCGAGGCGATGGACATGCGCGATGCGCAGCGCGCCTACGAAGCCAACCTCAACGTCATCGAGACATCGCGCGCAATGGCGACGCGCACCCTCGACCTCCTGAAGCCATAGCGGAGGCCTGACCGATGATGACCCCGCTCGCCGCCGCCAAGGCCTATGGCGCCATCCAGAAGGCGATGGCCGTCGATCCAGGCGCCGCCGGACCGGAGGCCATGTCGGCGGGTGGCGGCTTCGGCGACATCCTGAAGTCGGCCATGGCGGACACCATGAAGGCGACCAAGGCGGCCGAGACGCAGATGACCGCCCAGGCGCAGGGCAAGGCCCAGCTGATCGACGTGGTGACCGCCGTCTCCTCCGCCGAGCAGAGCCTGTCCACGGTCATGGCGATCCGCGACCAGGTGATCAGCGCCTACCAGGAAATCATGCGGATGCCGATTTGACCGCGTGCTAGGCCTAGCCCATGGCGGGGCCGGTCATCGAGCTTTTTGGGGTTGAGAAGCGCTATGGCGCGCTCGCAGCCCTGGCCGGCGTGGACCTGGCCATCGAGGCGGGCGAGTTCACCGCCCTGGTCGGTGGCTCCGGCTCCGGCAAGACCACCCTTCTGAAGACCATCAATCGGCTGGTGACCCCGGATGCGGGAACCGTGCGGGTGCTGGACGCCGACGTCTCGGCGGCCGCGCCGCACCTGCTGCGCCGCAAGATCGGCTACGTGTTTCAGGATGTGGGCCTCTTCCCGCATCTGTCGGTGGCCGAAAACATCGCGGTGACCCCCAGGCTCCTGGGCTGGGACAAGCCACGAATCGACGGGCGGGTGGCCAACCTGCTGGGCCTGGTCGACCTGCCGCTGGAGGTGGCAGGTCGTCCGCCGGCTGCGCTTTCCGGCGGTCAGCGCCAGCGGGTGGGCGTGGCCCGTGCGCTCGCCGCGGAGCCCAAGCTGATGCTGATGGACGAGCCGTTCGGCGCGCTGGACCCGCTGACCCGCGATGCGTTGGGGACCGATTACCGCAGCCTGCATGACCGGCTGGGGCTGACGACCTTGATGGTCACGCACGACATGGCCGAAGCCGTGCTGCTTGCCGACCGCATCGTGGTGCTGCGCGACGGGGCGATCGTCGCCGACGGAACGCCGGGCGACCTGCTGGCCCACACCCCCGACGCCGGCGTGCGCGATCTGCTCGAAGCGCCGCGCCGCCAGGCCGAACGCCTGCGCGCCAAGCTCGCCATCACCCCGGACGCGGCGACATGAGCCCACGGCTCGCCCAGGCCTTCGCCCTGCTGCCGGAATACCTCGGCTGGCATGTGCTGCTGAGCTTCAGCGCGCTCTTGCTCGGCGTGGCGATCAGCCTGCCGCTGGCGATCGCCGCCAGCCGCAGCGCGCGGCTGCGCTGGCCGGTGCTGGCGGGCGCGAGCCTGATCCAGACCATCCCGAGCCTGGCGCTGCTGGCGTTGTTTTTCCCCCTCCTGCTGGCCCTTTCGGCGCTGAGCCAGGCCGTGATCGGCAAGGGCTTCTCGGCGTTGGGCTTCCTGCCGTCGCTGCTGGCGCTCACGCTCTATTCCATGCTGCCGATCCTGAGGAACGGGGCGGCCGGAATCCTGGGGGTCGATGCGGCGATCAAGGAGGCGGCGGACGGGGTCGGCATGACCTCGCGCCAACGCCTGGTCCAGGTGGAGCTGCCGCTGGCCGCGCCGGTGATCATGGCCGGTGTGCGCACCGCCGCGGTCTGGACCATCGGCGCCGCGACGCTTTCGACCCCCGTCGGCCAGACCAGCCTGGGCAACTACATCTTCGCGGGCCTGCAGACCGAGAACTGGGTCTTCGTGCTGTTCGGCTG
>DASRRU010000280.1:0-14596 GCA_035656795.1 Phenylobacterium sp.
CTGCGCTGCGTGACGCTCAAGGAGAAATCATCGGTTACTTGCTGATCGGTACCGATAACACGGCGCGTAAGCAAATCGAAGCCGAACGTATGATTCTCGATCAACGCGTTCGGGACCAGCAATTCTACACGCGCTCGCTGATCGAATCGAACATCGACGCCCTGATGACCACCGATCCGGCCGGCATCATCACCGACGTCAACAAGCAGATGGAGGCTCTCACCGGCTGCACGCGCGATGAGCTGATCGGTGCGCCGTTCAAGGACTGCTTCACCGATCCGGAACGAGCCGAGGCCGGTATCCGGCGCGTGCTCAGCGAGACCTCGGTGACCGACTATGAGCTCACCGCCCGCGCGCGCGACGGCAAGACCACGGTGGTTTCCTACAACGCCACGACCTTCTACGACCGCGGCCGCACCCTCCAGGGCGTCTTCGCCGCGGCCCGCGACGTCACCGAACGCAAGCGGGTCGAGATTGAGTTGCAGCAGGCCAAGGCGGCGGCGGAAAGCGCCAGCCGGACCAAGTCCGACTTCCTGGCCAGCATGAGCCACGAGATCCGCACGCCGATGAACGCGGTCATGGGCATCGCCGATCTGCTGGCCAAGACCGAACTCACGGCGGAGCAGGACAAGTACGTTCAGATCTTCCGCCGCTCGGGCGACAACCTGCTCAATCTCATCAATGACATCCTCGACCTGTCCAAGGTCGAGGCCTCCCAGCTCGATCTGGAACGGACGGGCTTCTCGCTGAGCGACCACCTGGAAAAGGTGATCGAGATGGTCGCCCCCAAGGCGCAGGAGAAGGGGCTGACCCTGGCCTGCGAGATCGCGCCGGAGGTCAGCAACGACCTGGTGGGCGACCCGACCCGGCTTCGCCAGGTGCTGCTCAACCTGCTCGGCAATGCGATCAAGTTCACGCTGACGGGGCGCGTCATGCTGAACGTCGAGCCCGACGGGGACAGCGCTGTTCCGACCGCTCTGCGGTTCACCGTGTCGGACACAGGCATCGGCATCCCGGGCGAAAAGCTGGGCCGGGTGTTCGAGCGCTTCACCCAGGCGGACTCATCGACGACCCGGCGGTTCGGGGGCTCGGGGCTGGGCCTGACGATCTCCAAGCGGCTGGTCGAGCTCATGGGCGGCCGCATCTGGGTGGAAAGCACTGTGGGGGAAGGCAGCGTCTTCAGCTTCGCCGTGCCGTTCGAGGTGTGGTCCGAAGCCGCCCGTCCCATGGCGGCGCCGGCCGGCGTCGGCCGGAAGGGGCGGCTTCCAGCCCTGCGGATCCTGCTGGCCGAGGACTCGCCCGACAACTGCACGATCGCCCTCGCCTATCTTGGGGACACGCCCTACCGGGTCGACGTCGCCGAGACCGGCGCTATTGCCTGCCAGATGTTCACCGCCGGCCACTACGATCTGGTCCTCATGGACCGCCAGATGCCGGTCATGGACGGCCTGACCGCGACACGCACCTTGCGGGCCTGGGAGAAGGCCAATGGCCGCGCGCCGACGCCGATCATCGCACTGACGGCGTCTGCCCTGAAAGGCGACCGTGAGACCTGCCTGGCCGCCGGATGCACGGCCTATCTGAGCAAGCCGATCAAGCAGGAGGTGCTGCTGCAAGCGATCGCCGACTACTCGGCGGCCGCCGCACCGGCGCCCGAAAGTGACGACGAACCTACAGCCTCGGCGTCGCGGGCCAGCCGCATGCTCGCTGAGCGGACCCCCGCCTATCTGCTGCATTGCCGCCAGAATGTCATCGACATGGACGGCGCCCTCGACCGCGCCGACTTCGAGGCTGTGACGATCCTGGGTCACAACCTGCGCGGCTCCGGAGGCGGCTTCGGTTTTCCCGCCATCACCGACATCGGCGCCGGCCTGGAAGGCGCCGCAGAGAGGTCTGACGCCGATGCGTCCCGCGAATGGGTCGCCAAGCTCTCGCGTTATCTGAGTCAGCTGGAGGCCGCCTAGACCCTTCCCGGTTCAGATGGAATCATCTGGACCGGATAAGAAGGGTCTAACTTCAAATATTTAGAGCGTGTCGGAGGGGGCAACCGGCTTGCACTAGACCCTGACGCGCTCTAGCGCGGCGGCCCGACCGACTTCAGATAGCCGATGACGATGTCGGCGATCAGCTTCGGCTGTTCGGGCAGCATGGCGTGGCCGGCGTCGGGGATCGTGACCACCGTCACGCGATCGGGGTGGGCCCGTTTCAGCGCTTCGGCGTTGGCCGGGGCGGCGACGCGATCGTTGGCGGCCTGGACGATCAGGATCGGGGCGTGGCCGCCGTCGAGCCACTCGCCGTTGGGCGTCGCCGCCCCGGCCGCCGTCTGCTCCGTCGCCACGGCCGGATACCAGCCGCCCCGCCAGACCGAGGGATCGTTGCCTGGCGCGAAGAAGGCGGTCTTCACCGCCACCAGATGCTGCTGCGGCGTGAGCGTCTCGACGAAGACGTTCTGCAGCGCCGTCTGCACCTCCGGCTCCATCTTCACCTGCCCGCCGGCGGCCAGCAGGATCAGCCGCGAGACCTGCTCGGGCCGGCGCGAGGCCAGCGCGCGGACGATACGGTTGCCGTGCGCATGGCCGATGTACACCGCCGGCTTGTCGGACAGCCCGCGGCCGACCATCCCGAAGTCGTCGGCGAGGTCGAACATGGTCACGCCCTCACTGGGGCCGCGGCTTTGGCCCACGCCCCGCGGATCCACCGCGGCGACCTGAAAGCCTGCCGCCGCCAGGCGCGCGGCGAGGTCGTCGAAGTCCGACGCGCCGCGTCCGAGCGAGGGGACCAGAACCACCAGGGGCCCTTTGCCCCGCACCGTGGCCGCGATGGTCACCTCGCCCTTGGCGTCGGTGCGGGTGAAGGTGCGCAACGTCTGGGCGTGAGCGGCGACCGGCGCCGTGAAGGCGGCGGCGGCCAGGAACAGGGCCAATCTTCGGGATAGGGTGGACATACGCGATACTCCTGGGCGCAACGGGGGCATTCCGAAACACGCCCCGGCCGCGTCAAGGCAGTCGCGACCGGGATTCAAGATCGAGGCGCCGGGACCCCGGCCGCCTAAGGCCCTCCCACGGCCGCCGCCGCGATGGCCGGCGTCATAGGGAGGCTGCCGGCGCGATGGCCGCGCCAAGCGTAGTAGAAAATGTAGAGGTAGCAGGGCGCCATCAAGGCCAGAAACACCGCCTGGAAGTCGAAGTGCTGCTTCAGGATGGCGAAGGCCTGCGGGATGACCGCCCCGCCGGCGATGGCCATCACCAGCAGCGCCGATCCCGTCTCGGTGGCGCGGCCAAGACCCCTGATCGCCAGCGGGAAGATCGCCGGCCACATCATGGCGTTGGCGAAGCCCAGCGCCGCGACGCAGGCCACCGAGGCGTAGCCGTGGGTCACGAAAGCGCCCACCGCCAGCGCCACGCCCAGCAAGGCCGAGCCGCGCAGATAGGTCGCCTGCGAGACGATCCTGGGCGTCAGCAACAGGCCCGACAGATAGCCCAGGAGCATGGCCGCCAGCGTGAAGGCGGTGAAGAACTTGGTCTGGTCGAGCGGCAGGTCGAAACCTCGGCCATAGGCGCCGATGGCGTCGCCGGCCATCACCTCGACACCCACGTAGACGAAGAGGCACAGCACCCCCAACCACAGATGCGGAAAGTGGAAGATCCCGCGCGCGGCGGCGCCTTCGGCTTGCGTCGAGGCGTTGACCTCGGAGGCCCTGAGCTCCGGCAACGGCGACTTCAGCACCCCGATCGCCGCCGCCAGCAGGATCGCGGCCATCGCCAGATAAGGCAGGTGAATCTTGGCGGCGAAGCTGTCGAGCATCGCCTCGCGGGCCGGGCCGCCCACGCCCTGCAGGGCGCTTGCCAGATCGCCGATCCCGCGCAGCACCAGGGCCCCGATCACCAGCGGCGCGGCGATGCCTGCGACCTTGTTGCAGATGCCCATCAGCGCGATGCGCCGCGCCGCGCCCTCTATGGGTCCCAGGATGCTGACATAGGGGTTGATCGCCGTCTGCAGCAGGGCCAGTCCCCCGCCGATGGTGAACAGCCCGGCGAGCGCGCCGGGGTACCAGCGCCGGGTGGCGAACTCACCGAAGGCGCCCGCGCCCGCGGCCATCACCACCAGGGCGAGGGCCAGGCCCTTCTTCAGGCCCGTACCCCGCAGGATCCACGACGCCGGCAAGGCCAGGACGAAGTAGGACAGGTAGAAGACCATCAGCACCAGGAACGAGTTCACCTCGTTGAGGTCGAAGGCCAGGCGAACGAAGGTGATCAGCGGCCCGTTCAGCCAGGTGAAGAAGCCGATGACGAAGAACAGCGCGCCCGCGATCGCGATCGACCGGCCCGGATGTGGGTCGGGTCGACCGGATGCGGGCGCGCCGGGCGCCATCGTCAGTCACCGTGCGCCGGCGCAGGCGCCTTGCCCGCCGCCGCCGGGCCGTACTCCAACGCGTTGAAGACGAACTTGAACGTGCCGTAGGACTGTCCGCGCATGGCCACCTCCGGGCCGAGCAGGAAGACCTTGCCCTTGCCGTAGTTGGCGTCGACCACGCCCACGGTCCCGTCCAGCGCCTTCTGGCCCCAGGCCCAGCCGCTGAGCAGCGGATCGGCGCCTTCGAACCACGACACCGACTTGGCCTTGTCCGGGGCGGTGATCTTGAACACCGGGCTGGAGTCGAAGAACACGTCGACCTGGTCGGCGAAGCCGAAGCCCAGCGGTTGCTTGTTGTCGACCTTGGCCGACAGGATCGAGCCGGGGATGTAGAACTTGGTCGACGGCAGGGGCTGCGACTTGCCGTCCTTGCCGGGGCCCACGAGGCCGTTCTCGGTCAGCTTGAGGTACTCGCCAAGCCGGGTCGAGCCGCCCAGCGCCACGGCCGTGCCGCCCTTGTCGATGAAGGCCTGAACCTGCGGCAGGGTCTTCTCGGCGGTCACCCGGCCCAGCATCTTGCGATACTGCTCCGGCACCTCGTCGGCCGTCGGCAGGCCGCGCCCGCCGCCGCCGCCAGCCCCGCCGTAACGGCCCTCACTGCCCGGGATGGCGCCGTCGACGAACAGCTGCACGTCGTACTTGGCGTTGAGGTTCCCGGCGTCCAGCTCCGGCGCGTAGACCAGGGTGTAGGGGAACTCGAACTGCTCGACGACCCACTGCATCCAGCCCGAAGTGATCAGGCCGCCGTAGGAATCGACGATGCCGATGCGTGGGGCCTTGAGCGCGATCTTCTCGCCCTTGGGCGCGGAGCCCATGGCGTAGGCGTTGATGCCGAGGTCGGCGACGCTCTTGCCGACGATGGCCTTGGCCGCGCCAGTCGCCGGAACCCAGACCGCGCCGGGCCCGAAGGACTGGCCGTCCGCGGTGACCGAATCCTTCAGCCAGAAGACCGGGACCTTGGCCTTTTGCAGCCTGTTGGTGAGGGTGAAGCTGTTGTTGGTCTTGTGATCCAGGATCCAACCCGCGCCGCCTGCGCCCACCACCTTGCCGGCCGGCGGCGCCATCACGTCGCTGATCGGCTGGAAGGGGCCTGAAAAGCCCTCGAGGATGCGGTCGTACTTCACCCCCATCTGGTAGCTGAGGTTATAGCCGGTGATGTCGTAGGGCTTGATCGGCGGGCCGCCCGGATACTCGAAGTCCTGCGGGTGGTCCTGCGGTTCGAACATGTCCAGGATGTGCGGCCGGTAGGCCTGGTCGCAGAGCACCACATAGCTTCCGACGGGATAGGTCTTGCCGTTCACGGTGAACGGCGCGGTCGCCTTGTCCACCACGATGCCCGACTTGATCAGCGCGTTCAGGAACTTGACCGTGGTGGGCATGTCCGGCTGGTCGGGCGGCAGGATGTAGCCGCGCGGATCGCGCTGGGCCGGATCGTGCATGACGGTGTCGTACAGCTTGGCGTTGACCACCGCGCTCTGGTCGCCGTTGCCGGCCAGGCCATCGCCGCCCCGCACCCGCGGCGTGGGCCCTTCGGCCTTGGCGGCTGCGACCACCGCGGCCACCCGCTTGGGCGTGATGGTCCAATTGTCCTGGCTGCCGCGCTTGATGGAATTCTTGCCCATCAGATAGCGGTTGTAGAGCAGGTCCTCGCGGTTCTTGGACGCATAGTCCATGACCGCGCGGTTCATGGTCTTCACGTACTCGACCGTCTGCCGGAAGTGCCAGATCTGCGGCGGCACCGGGTAGAGCTCGTCCTGGTTGGAGAGTTGCTTCGACGGCACCAGCGGCAACTCCATCGGCGTGGGGCTGCCGATGATCTCGGTCAGGATGCCGACCACATTGTGGAAGTAGCCGGTGGTCCGCAGCCCGCCGTTGAACCATGTGGAATAGGGCGCCGCCGAGCGCTCGCCCGAGCCCGGCTTGTCCTCGGCGATCAGGCGGCCGTGCATGGCGGCCGCGACCCCGTCCAGTTCGCTCAGCACAAGCGGGTCGAAGTGATAGTTCGACGGATTGCGGAACGGCGGCACGAACACCACCGCGCCCAGCGGGCCCGTCTGGTGCTCGTTGTAGACGATCTGCGGGAACCAGTCCTTGAACATGGCCTTGTTGATGGCCGTCGTCTCAGGCTGGTTCGACATGTAGTATTCGCGATTGTTGTCGTGTCCGACGTAGCGCTGGTAGATCACCGGCAGGTCGGCGAGGCTGCGCGCCTTAGGATCGGCCTTGCGCATGTACCAGTTGGCGACCAGCTGCTGGCCGTCCGGGTTGGGCAGGATGAACAGCGTCACGTCGTCGTTCAGAAACCGCAGGGTCTCCGGGTCGCTCTTCGAGAGCATGTCGTAGACGATCTGGATCTGCGACTGGGCGGAGGAGACCTCGCTCGCGTGCAGGCCGCCATCGATCCAGACCATCGCCTTGCCTTCCCTGGCAAGGGCGTGGGCCTGCTCGTCCGTCAGGCCCTTGGCCAGCGCCAGGCGCTTGTCGATGTCGACATAGTGGTCGAGGTTCTTGAGGTTCTCCGGCGAGGAGATGACCGCCATCCAGATGTCGCGGCCCTCGACGCTCTTGCCGATGCTGACCAGCTTCATCCGGTCGCTCTCGGCGGCCAGCTTTTTCCAGTAGGCGGTGGTCTGGTCGTAGTTGGCGAGGAAATAGTCATCGCCCGGCTGGGAGCCGTTGAACGCTTCCTTCGGGGTGGTGATGTGCTGCGTCTGAGCCACCCCCGCGCTCTGCCAAACCAGGGCCAAGGCCACGCCCGCGAACAACGCCGATCTCATGAATATCCCCCGTGCGACGCGCGGGTTCCCGATATAGCCGGCCCCCGCAGGAGCGGCGACCGTAACCCCGTGTTGGCGCAAGTCGAGCCCTAAGCGGCAGTGTAACGCTGCTCTTTGGTCGGACGTCCTTTTGCCGGGCGCCTGCATCGCCTGAAGCGGCTTGGCAGAGCGGAGTTTGTTACGTAACGTATCTTTCAAGAGGCCCCGGAGCGCGGCATGCCGATCACCCTTGATGCGCCCGCGCGGGCGGCCAGGATGGCCCACCCTGAGCGGGCCGTTCAGTTGCTCGACGTGGTCGAGACACTGGCGCTGAAGGAAGGCCTTGCGTCGGTGACCATGCAGCGGATCGCCGACCTGGCCGGCGTCGCCAAGCCGGTGATCTATCGCCACTTCGCCAACGCCAGCGAGGCCCTCCTGGCGGTCCTGGAGCGCCGTTGGGCGGAGATCGACGGCGAGCTCGACGCCATCTTCCGCGGCGGCCCCGACTTCGAAGCCTCGGTGGCCGAGCGGGTCGAACACTACCTGGTCGCCATGGCCTCCGACCGCTACCGGATCCGCAAGCTGCTGGCCGTGGCCGACGGCGATCCGGTGGTCGCCCAGGCCTGGCGCACGCGGCTGGACCGGCGGACCCGCGACCTGGCCGCCATCCTGGCGCAGACCCACGGCGTCGCGCCCGGCCCGGCGCAAACCCTGGCCACCCTCTGCATCGGCGCCCTGTCTCGACTGGGAGACAAGATCGCCGACGCGCCGGAGCCGGCGCCCGCCCAGGCCCGCCGCTTCGCCCGCTTCATCGCCGGCGGCCTCGAGGCCGCCAAGGGAGACGCAGAATGATGATCGACAGACGCCTCGCCACCGCCGGCCTGCTCGGGCTCGCCGCGACCTCGGCGCGGGCCGCCGGCGCGCGCGGGGTGATCGAGGGCCAGCCGACCTGGAGCGAGTCGGCGATGGTTCTCTACTTCGACCCCGAACTGCAGAACGGCCTGTCGCTTCGCATCTCGCGCTATCCCGATCGGGGCGCGACCTGGGTTTGGCTGCACCTGCTGGTCGACGGCGAGCTCTACACCTTCACCGACAGCCGGGTCCCCTGCTCGGCCGAACACACCACCGCCGAGCAACCCACCGCGATCTATCCCTGCCCCGGGCTGAAGGTGAGCATCTCGCGTCTGGGAACCTCGGCGGAGATGAGGGCCATGTCGTTCAGCGCCGAGCTGAGCGCGCACCGCGGCAAGAGCGGGACCGACGGCGCCGGCGCGAGCCCGGTCACCGTCGAGGGCGTGTTCCATCCCGGCCCCTTGCGCGCCGGCTCGCCGGCAGGTCGCTTCGAACGCACCGGCCATGTGGAGGCGACGGTGCGGGCGGGCGGCAAGACCGTGCGGCTCTCCGGCGTCGGCAAGGCCCACGAGCAGACGCAGACGGCCCCCCGATTCACGGCGCCCTTCACCTACGCCATGCTCTGGAGCGCCAACGCCGGCATGATCGGCCTGTTGAGCCCCGCCCGCGGCTATGGTGACCTGGACGCAGATGGCGCCGACACGCCGATCTCCACCTTCAAGATCGAGAAATGGGCCCCCACGCGGCGCTTCGTCGCGGTCCTGAAGGACGGCCGCCGGGTCGAAGGGTCAGCCGAGACCCTGCAACGCTACGAGGTGCCGATCTTCGGCCGGCGCTGGTACGGCCGCGTGGTCCGCGCCGACGTCGGCGGCCACCCCATGGTCGGCATGATCAACGACTGGAAGCCCGAACAGCAGCCCTACGGCCTGGCTTAGGAGGAAACGACGTGGATCTCTGCAGACTGGGCCGCCGCGACCTGTTGAGCGCCGGGCTCGCCCTGCCGCTGGCCGCCGCGGCGTCGCGCGCCTTCGCCGACGCGCCGGGGCCGGAGGCCGGGCCCTTCGAGGTCACAGCGGTGAACCGCATGGATCTGACGGATCCGGGCCGCGGGCGCACCATCGCGACGCGGGCCTATCATCCGGCCAAGCCCGGCCGCTATCCGGTGATCGTCTTCAGCCACGGTTTCGGGGGCTCTCTGCTGACCTTCGCGAACACCGGCAAGGTCTGGGCGAGCCACGGCTATGTCGTGCTGCACCCGACGCACTCGGATTCCATGGCCATGATGGATCCCAAGGTCCCGACCGCCGAGGCCGAGGTGATGCGCCGCTTCCTGGCCGCGCGCGGGGCGCTCGATCCGGCGACGCAGGCCGCCTTCGTCAAGGTGCTCGACGACCCGTTCTTCATCGACAGCCGGCTTCGTGACGTGAGCTGGCTGCTGTGCGCCCTGAAGACGCCGAAGGCCGGAATGGATCCCGGGGTCCTGGATCGCGCCGATACGTCCAGGATGGGGATGAGCGGCCACTCCTTTGGCGCCTACACCACCCTGGTCATCGCCGGCTCGACTCTATCGCCGCCGGTCCCCGCGCCGATCCCCTCGGGCTTTTCGGGCTACATCTCGATGAGCGGTCAGGGGCCGGGGCGGATGGCGCTTAGCGACGGCAGCTTCAAGACCATCGTGAAGCCGTTCATGGCCACCACCGGCACCCGCGACTTCGGCGCAGCCGGTGAGACGCCGCCCTGGCGGTTGAAGCCCTATGACCTGAGCCCGGCCGGCCGGAAATACGCCATTGTGGTCGACGGCTTCCGCCACTCCGATTTCGACCCCGCGCCAGGGGACCCGGAGATGGGCGCGCGGGGGGCGCAGCTGCGCAAATACCAGCTCGCGTTCTGGGACAGCGTGCTGAAATCGGACAAGGCCGCCCAGGCCTCACTGGCGAGCCAGGCCGAGGGCTCGAAACAGACCGACCCCGTCTGGCTGCGCGCGCGTCTGGCTTAAGAGGCCACGGGCTCGGCGCGCTCACGGGCCAGTTCGAGGCCCGCGGAGATTTCGTCGGCCAGGGCCGTGACCAGCGGCAGGTAGCGGCGCGTGGCCTGCGCCTCGGTCATGGTCGAGCGGTAATAGAAGAGGGCGAGCGCGCCCAGCGGCCCGTCCTGGCCCGGCTCCATCACCGGCACCGCGAAACTGCGGGTCGGGTTGGTGCGTGGCCGCTCGGTGGTGGCGTAGCCGTCGGTGCGGACCCGCGCCAGCAGGGCGTCCAGATCCGCGCGCCGCTCCGGCAGGGCCAATTCGTCGCCGGCGGCGCGCAGGACGTTGAGCACGAATTCCCGCTCGTCGTCCGAGCACCAGGCGAAATAGGCGCGGCCGACCGCGCTCTGCAGCATGCCGACCCGCCGGTTCAGGAAGTTCTCCTCGCGGGCGAAGGGGCTGATGTGGCGCGTCGAGAAGCGGATCAGCATGCTGTCCGTCTCGCTGGTGGCCAGCGAAACCTGCCACTTGTGGCGGCGCGTGAAGGTCTCCATCAGCGGCCGCGCGACGTCGACCACCAGGTCGCGGTGGCGCACCCCGGACGACAGGCGCAGCACGGCGTCGGTGAGCGAGTAGCCCTCGCGGCGCGAGACCCGCACCACGTAGCCGGTCTCGATCAGGGTCTCCAGCAGGCGCACCAGCGAGGATTTCGGCAGGCCGGTGATCGCATGCAGGGCCGAGAGCGAGCTGACCCGGCTGCGGTTCATGGCCTCGATGAGGGTCAGGCCCCGGGTGAGCGACTGAATCAGATCCCTGTCCATGGACGCCTCAGGCCGTCTTCGCGGGGTGGCCTCGCCGCCAGAGCGCATAGGCGCACGACAGCAGCACAAGCCACGGCACGCCGACGATCCAGGAGATGTTCCAGAAGTCGGTGTCGAGCCCCATGGTGACGAGGATGGCGCCCAACAGGATCAGGCCCGCGATCTGCAGCCCCGGGAAGAAGGGCATGCGCAGGGGCAGGTCCTGTGGCCGGTGCCGACGGCGGAACGCCAGATGACTGAGAAGGATCACGATCCACACGAAGATCGCTCCGAACAGTGAAATTCCAAAGAGGTAGTTGTACGCCAAAGGCGTGAACCGCGAGAGAGCCGCCGCGCCCAGGATCGCCGCGCCCGAAGCGATCAGCGCCGGCGTCGGCGCCCGCGTGCGGCTCAATCGTCCGAACACCTTGGGCGCATAGTCGCCGCGCGCCAGCGAGAACAGCATGCGGCCGGTCAGGTAGGTGTTGGCGTTCATGCTGGAGAGCGCCGCGGTCAGGACGACGAAATTCATGACGCCAGCGGCATAGGGCACGCCGGTGTGGGCGAACACGCGGACGAAGGGGCTCTGCGCCACCACCTTGGCGCCCACGTCGGTCCAGGGGATCAGACTGACTACGATGGTCAGGGCCAAGAGGTAGAAGAGACCCAGCCGGAAGGCCATGCTGCGCAGGGCCGCCGGGATGGCGGTCTTCGGATCGGCGGTTTCGGCGGCGGTGACGGCGATCAGCTCGATCCCGATGAACGAGAAGATGCCGATGATCACCCCCATCCACACGCCCTTCAGCCCGTGGGGCATGAAGCCGCCGGGCAGGCCCGTCAGATTGTGGAACCCCACCGCCGGCTGAGCCACGCCGAACAACGCGGCCCCGCCCAGGATGATGAAGCCGATGATGGCGGTGACCTTGATCAGCGCGAACCAGTACTCGACCGTCCCGAAGTTCTTCACCGAGCGGGAGTTCAGGAAGACGATCGCCGCGGCGAAGCCCAGCGACCAGATCCACACAGGCACGTGCGGGAACCACAGACCCATGTAGGTCCCCGCCGCGACCGCCTCCCCGCCGATCGCCACCACCTGGCAGAACCAGTAGGTGTAGCGCACCGTGAACCCGGCCCACGGGTTCAGGTAGGTCTCGGCGTAGACGCCGAAAGAGCCGGCGGCAGGGTGCATGACCGCCATCTCCGACAGGCTGAAGACCATGACCACGGCGATGAAGGCGGCGATGGCGTAGCTGATCATCACGGCGGGGCCCGCATAGCCGATGGCGATGCTCGAGCCCATGAAGAGGCCCGTGCCGATCGCCCCGCCCAGGCCCATCATGGCGATCTGGGCCTTGGTCAGGCCCTTGCCGAGGCCGGCCTCGCGCTCGATGATCGCGTCTTCGTCCAAGCGCGCAGCCCCCGCCCAATGCACACAGGAATCCCCGCCCCATGAACACAGATGCCTTCATGGGCACAAGAGCGAGCCGCCGGGCGTGAGCGCGGACTGGGCGGCGTTCCGCGCGCAGTTCCCGACTCTTCAGCACAAGGCCTATTTGGCCAGCGGCTCCTATGGCCTCCTGGGCCGGCCGGTGGAGGCGGCGATCCGGCGCTACATGGACGACCGGCTGGAGAAGGGCGCCGACTGGGGCGGCTGGGTCGGCAAGGCGGACGCGGTGCGCGACGGCATGGCCGCCCTGCTGCACGCCGGCGCCGACGAGATCGCGGTGACCACCTCGGCTTCGGCAGGCGTCAACGCCCTGGCCAGCGCCCTCGATTTCACCGGACCGCGCAACAAGGTGGTGGTGTCGAACCTCGAGTTCCCCACCGGGGCGCAGATCTGGCACGCCCAGGAACCCCGCGGCGCCGTGGTCGAGCACGTGCCGGAGGGGCCCGACGGCGGGATCCCGCTCGAGCACTTTGAGCGCGCCATCGACGCGCGGACGAAGATCGTCCAGGTCACCCACGTCTGCTACCGCAACGGCCAGCGGCTGGACGTGGCCGGCGTGGCGAAGATCGCCCGCGAACGCGGCGCCCTGGTGCTGCTGGACTGCTTCCAGTCGGTAGGCGCCATGAACGTCGACGTGAAGGCCCTGGGCGTCGACTTCGCCGTAGGCGGGATGCTCAAGTACCTGCTGGGGACCGCCGGCATCGGCTTTCTCTATGTGGATCGCCGCCGGATCGCCGAGCTGGTTCCGACCATCGGCGGCTGGTTCGCCCAGGCCGACACCAACGCCATGGACATCTTCGCCAACGCCCCGGCGCCCACCGCCGCGCGCTTCCAGGCCGGCTCCCCGCCGGTGATGAATTGCTACGCGGCCGAGGCCGGGATCGGGATGATCCGGGATACCGGCGTCGAGGCGATCGAGGCGCGCATCCGCGAGCTGACCGGCGAGGCGATGGACCGGCTGGTCGAGGCGGGCTGCAGGCTGGCGACACCGCGCGAGGACGCCCGCCGCGGACCGCAGGTGGCGATCCGCGCCACCGACGCGGCGGCGCTCACCGAACGGCTGGCCGAGCGCGGCGTGATCGCCTCCTGGCGCGACGGCAACGTGCGCGCGATGTTCCACGGCTACAACGACGCCTGGGACATAGGCGCCTTGATCGAGGGCCTGATGGCGCATCGGGAACTGCTGGCCTGACATTTCCAGGCCGCTAAGGTGCCGCTCGGGGATGGCCGCACTTCGCAGCCGCAGTATCCGGGATCAGCATCATGAACCGAGCAGCGCTTCTGGCGGCCTGCGCCGTAGCCGTGGCGCTCGCGCCCTTGAGCGCGCGGGCCGAGGCCTGGGCCATCGAGCATGTCACCCTGATCGACGGCACGGGCCACGCCCCGCAGCCCGATATGACGGTGACCGTCGATGGCGAGCGCATCATCTCGGTGGCGGCCAGCGCTGTCACGCCCGCTCCCAAGGGCAGGCGGATCGATGGCCGCGGCAAATACCTGATGCCCGGCCTGATGGACGTGCACATCCACCTGCATGGCGGCGCCGGCCCGCAACCCGACCTCGCCTCGACCAAGGCGGCCGCCACCCAGGCTCTCGCCAGCTATCTCTATTCCGGCGTCACCACCGTCTATGACGCCGGCAACCAGGCCGACGTGATCCTGCCCCTGCGGGCGGACGAGCGGGCGGGCAAGATCCTGTCGCCGCGCATCTTCGCCACCGGCAACCTGATCACCTATCCGGGCAGCCACGGGACCAACATGGCCGTCAACGTCCAGGACTTCGAGAAGGACAAGGACAAGCTCGACAAGCACATCGCCGAGCAGCAGCCCGACGTCGTCAAGCTGACCCTGGAGGAAGAAGGCTGGGGCGCCCGCCCGATGATCACCCTGATGCCGGAACAGCTGCTCCGCGACGTCATCCGCTACTACAATCTGCACGGCATCCGCACGACCATCCACGTGTCGTCCGAGCTGCGCGCCGAAGAGGCGATCTTCGCCGGGACCGACAGCCTGGCCCACCCGGTGATCCAGGGCCCGGTCAGCGACAGCTTCGTCAAGCTGATGGGTGCCAAGAAGATCCCCTTCGCCTCGACGCTGACCATCGGCGAGAACTACAGCCGGCTGGCCGAACACCCGGAGTTTCTCGACCAGCCGCTCTACGCCGCGACCTTCAGCCCCGCCGACCGCCAGACGCTGAAGACCAAGGTCCGCGCGCAATACCAGGCCCGCATGTGGACCGCCTGGATGAAGCTGATGACCCCGGTGGCGGAGGAGAACGTACGCAAGGTGCATGACGCCGGCGGTGTGGTGGCCATGGGCACCGACCAGTCCAGCGGCCCCGCCTCGCAGCGCGAGCTGGAGCTCC
>DASRRU010000281.1:0-13569 GCA_035656795.1 Phenylobacterium sp.
CCCATGTCGCCCATCTTGGCGCGGAGTTCCGGATGGGCGTCGACGATCTGCTGCATCGCGCCGCGGCGGATCATCAGGAAGCCGGTGCCGCCGTAGGCCACCTTGGCGATGCCGTCGTGGACCTCCACCGAGTGGTCGGCCGTCGGCAGGAAGCGCACCACATAGCCCAGGGAGGCCGCCAACATGTCCGGCGCCTCGGCCTTGGCCGCGACCCGCGCGCGCTCCCAGTCGATGTATTTCATCGGGCAGACCGCGGCGATCACCGGCTTGTCGGCGCCCAGCAGGCGGAAGACGTTTTCCGGAGCGAAGCCGATGTCCGCATCGCAGAACAGGATATGGGTCGCTTCGCGGTGCGCCAGGAACCGGGCGGTCAGCCGGCTGCGGGCCCGGGTGATCAGGGCGTCGCCGCCCATCAGGTCGATCTCCAGGCCGATCCCGCGCTCGCGGCAGGCCGCCTGCAGGGCCAGCACCGAGTGCATGAACTGCAGTTGCAGCACGCCGCCGTAGCAGGGCGTGGCCAGGTAGACGAAGGGCTGGGCGGTTTCGGATGGCATGGAGGCTCCCAGGACGGGTCGGTGTGCGGCGGTCAGGCCGGTTGCGGGTCGCGGAGGAAAGCCTCCACCAGATCGTCATAGAGATCGAAGCGCTTGTAGGCGCGCAAGTCCGGCGTGGCGGCGCGCCAGGCCCGGGCGAACGCCGCCAGCCGCTCCGGCTCGCCGGCGAGGTCGGCCAGGGGCGCGAGCCATACCCGGATCGTGAACAGCGCGCCGCCGGTCTGCGGCAGCCGGCGCAGGGTCTGCCGCTCGACCCTCAGGTGCAGGATCTCGCCGGCGTTGCGTGGATCGATGTCCGGGATCGCGGCCCGGATCGGCTCCGATGATGGCGTGTGCAGCTGGTCGGAGTTGAGCACTGTCCAGTTGCGCCGCTCCAGCACCAGGTCGGGGCGCAGGCCCTCGAAGATGCGATGCACGCGGACGAGGAACCGGTCGGCGAAGCCGGTGATCGGGCCGTGCAATTCACCCAGGCTCTTGCCGATAGCCTCGGTGGCGGTGAAAAAGCCGCCGGCCGACAGCGACAGCGCCGTCAGACGCCACTGGCCGTCCACCTTCTGCATCAGGCAGAGGTCGTCGGGGGTGCGGCGGGAGGCGGCATAGAGCGCGGGCATTCCGGATGGCGCGACGGCAGGGCCGAGCGCGGCCTCGACCATCGCCAGCGCCTCGGCTTGCCCGGCCTCCGAGCCCGGCGTCTCGGCCCAGACCAGGTCGCGGGTCTGATCGAACAACGGGTCCTTGCGCGCCGCCGGATCGGCCTCGCCGCCCTCCAGCCAGTCGGCGAGCGCGATGGGGCGCAATCCGATCTGGAAGTCGGCCGCCTCCTCCCAGGGTCGATGGCGCGGGCTCATCTGACCCAGCCCAGCCGCCGCCATGCCAACCAGACCAGATAGGCCGCCACGATGCCCACGGTATCCGCTGTCAGGTCGAAGATGTCGCCGTCGCGGCCGTAGGGCAGGGTCGCCTGCAACACCTCGATGGCCGCGCCGAAGACGAAGGCGAACACCAGGACAGCCCACCGGCGCTTGGTGGACAGCAGCAGTCCCGCGCCCGTCAGCACGGCCCACGCGATGGCATGCTCGGCCTTGTCCCAGACCAGCCCCACGCCGGGCACGTCCTTGCCGGGGGCAAGCGTCAGATAGAGCAGGATCAGACAGGCCAGGGCATAGGTCGCCACGCGAAAAGGACGAGGCAGACGGCGCAGGCGATCGAACGGCGACATGGGCCCTTACTTGCACGTCTGCGCCCGGCTCTCTAGCGTCCGCCGCCTTGAACGGAACGTGGAGCGGACATGGCGGCCAAACCGGATATTGCGGCGGTGATCTGGGACTTCGGCGGGGTGTTCACCTCCTCGCCGTTCGAGGCCTTCAACCGCTTCGAGGCTGCGCGCGGCCTGCCCAAGGACCTGATCCGGCGCATCAACGCGGCCAATCACCATGACAACGCCTGGGCCCTGTTCGAGCGCAACGAGGTCGACACCGGCCGCTTCGATCAGCTGTTCCTGGAGGAATCCACCGCGCTCGGCCATCCGGTCCAGGGGCGCGATGTCCTGCCTCTGCTGTCGGGCGAGCTGCGCCCGCGGATGGTGGCGGCGCTGAAGGCCTGCAAGCAGCACTTCAAGGTGGGCTGCATCACCAACAACGTGGTCTCGATGCATTCGCCCGGCCAGGACGCGGGCCAGCGCGCCGCCGGCGCAATGGGCCAGGTCATGCCGCTGTTCGACGCCATCATCGAAAGCTCGAAGGCCGGCGTGCGGAAGCCGGACCCCCGGATCTATCTGATGATGTGCGAGCTCCTCGCGGTCGAGCCGGGCGAGTGCGTCTACCTCGACGACCTCGGCATCAACTGCAAGCCGGCGGCGGCGCTGGGCATGCGGGCGATCAAGGTGGTCGACGTGGACCAGACCCTGGCGGACCTCGCGGAGGCGACGGGGCTGACGTTCGGAGCGGAGGAGCCAGCATGAGCCGGCCGGCAAAGATCGGCGCCGAAGCGGCGCTCCAGCAGCGCCCCCTTTGGCGCGTCGCCGATGGCGAGCGGGACGCCATCCAGCGGACCTTCCGCTTCGCAGACTTCACGGCGGCCTTCGCCTTCATGACCCGCACGGCCCTGATGGCCGAGAAGCTCGACCACCATCCGGAGTGGTTCAACGTCTACAATCGCGTGGACGTAACGCTGACGACCCACGATGCGGGCGGCGTGACCGAACTCGACGTGAAATTGGCGACGTTCATGGACATGGCTGCGAAATCGGCGGGATCGCCGGACGCTTAGGCCCGCCATCGACGAACAGTAGAAACAACGGGAGTTCGACATGTCAGGACGGGTCGCAGGCAAGAAGGCCTTCATCTCAGGCGGGGCCCAGGGGCTGGGCGCGGCGATGGCGCGCAAGCTGGCGGATGAGGGCGCCAAGGTGACGGTGGCCGACATCAACATCGAGGGCGCCAAGAAGGTGGCCGCCGAGATCAACGCCGACCACGGCGAGGGGACCGCGTTCGCCTTCCCGCTGGACGTCACCAAGGAAGACCAGTGGATCTTCGCGCTTGAGGAAGCCGACAACGCCATGGGCGGCATCTCGGTGCTGGTCAATAACGCCGGCGTCAGCCGGGGTGGCGACATCGAGAGCCTGAGTCTTGAGGACTGGAAGACGGTGATGAGCGTCAACGTCGACTCAGTGTTCCTCGGGACCAAGCACGCGCTCAAGTACATGCGCGCCTGCCAGCCCGGCTCGATCGTCAACATCTCCTCGATCGCCGGCCTGATCGCGGCTCACAATTCGCCGAGCTACAATGCCTCCAAGGCCGCGGTCTGGCTGCTGTCGAAGGGTATCGCCCTTCACTGCGCCAAGCAGGGGCTGGATATCCGCTCGAACTCGATCCACCCGACCTTCATCGACACCCCGATCCTCGATCCGCTGCGCCAGCGGTTCGGCAAGGAGGAGGCGGAGAAGAAGCTGGGCCGCCAAGTGCCGCTGGGACATATCGGCGAGCCGGAGGACATCGCCAACGCCTGCCTCTACCTGGCCTCGGACGAGAGCAAGTTCATGACCGGCGCGGAGCTGAAGCTCGACGGCGGCATATCGGCGATGTGACCAAGCCCCCCCCGGGGCGCCGAGCGCGATCAGGGGGAGGAACCGCCGCTTCAATTCGCGACGATGGCGCCGATCAACAGCTTCGCGCCGGGCCGCTTGAGGACCATGTCGGTCTGGCGCTGCAGCTCCTTGACGATCAGTTCCGCGTTAGGTTCGGCCCCGGAGGGCAGGCCCGCGGCGTAGATCTGCATGGCCTGGACGTAGGCGGCGCGCAGGCGCGGCAGCGACTGGTCAGCGAACTCGCGCAGCTTCGGATCGTCAATCTGAAGGCCGCAATCGACACTGAGCACGCCGCGTCGGCCGCCGGCCTTGTTGGTCGTAGCCGTGATGGGATTGAGCGGAATGTAGTTCTCGCCGCCCGACTTCTTCTTTGCCTTTTCGTCGCCCGCAATGGCGGCCCCCGGCAAGGCGCCCGCCAGGGCGATCAGGATCAGGAGCTCGCGGCGTCGCATGGCGCAAGCTATCGCAATCATGGTTAGCGGCTTCTTTACGCAGCCCTGCGACAAGGAGGCGAACACCTGGGAAATCCGCCCCGGGCATCTGCGGAGCGCGCCTTGAGCCGATTTGCGCCGACCAGCCTCGACCTCGACGGCAAGGTCATCCTTATCACCGGCGGCACGGGCTCGTTCGGGCGGCGGTTCATCGAGACCGTGCTGGACCGCGCCAACCCGCGCAAGCTGATCGTCTATTCCCGCGACGAGCTGAAGCAGAGCGAGATGCAGATCGACCTGGCCGAACGCTTCGGCCCGGAAAAGATGGCGAAGATGCGCTTCTTCCTGGGCGACGTGCGCGACCGTGAGCGGCTGATCCTGGCCTTCCGGGGCGTCGACATCGTGATCCACGCCGCGGCCCTGAAGCAGGTGCCGGCGGCGGAGTACAATCCCTCGGAGTGCATCCACACCAACATCATGGGCGCCGAGAACGTGGTCTGGGCCTGCCTGACCAACCGGGTCCAGACGGTCGTAGCGCTCTCCACTGACAAGGCCTGCAACCCGATCAACCTCTATGGCGCCACCAAGCTCGCCTCCGACAAGACCTTCGTGGCGGCCAACAACCTCTCCGGCGACATCGGCACGCGGTTCTCGGTGGTCCGCTACGGCAATGTCGTGGGCAGCCGCGGTTCCGTGGCGCCCTTCTTCCAGCGTCTATTGGCCAAGGGCGCGACCGAGCTGCCGATCACCGACGTGCGGATGACCCGCTTCTGGATCACCCTCAACGAAGGCGTCGAGTTCGTGCTCTCGTCGCTTGGCGCGATGCATGGCGGGGAAATCTTCGTGCCGAAGATCCCCTCGATGAAGATGACCGACCTCGCCGAAGCCATGGCGCCGGGCCTGCCGATCAAGGTGGTCGGCATCCGCCCCGGCGAGAAGCTGCACGAGATGATGATCAGCGCCGACGACGCGCGCACCAGCGTCGATCTGGGTGACCGCTACGCCATCGAGCCGGCCTTCGTAGAATACCGCCGCGAGCCGCTAAAGGGCGACAGGCTGCCCGAGGATTTCAGCTACGCCAGCGACACCAACGACGACTGGCTGAGCGGCGAGGGCCTGATGTCGGTGCTCAACGAGCAGACCCCGCAAGAGCGCCGGCGGCGCGCGGCGGACTAGGATGCCGGGTCCGGTGCTCCCATACGGCCGCCAGACCATCGAAGACGACGATATTTCAGCCGTCGTCGATGCGTTGAAGGCCGACTTCCTGACCACCGGCCCCACGGTCGCGGCCTTCGAGGCCGCTTTCGCCGACACGGTGGGCGCTCGCCACGCGGTGGCCTGCGCCAACGGCACCGCGGCCCTGCACCTGGCCATGCTGGCGCTGGACGTGCAGCCGGGCGACGTGGTCATCGCCCCTTCGATCACGTTCCTGGCCACGGCCAACTGCGCCCGCTTTGTCGGCGCCGAGGTGGTGTTCGCCGACGTCGACCCACTGAGCGGCCTGATGACTCCGGAGACCCTCGCCGAGGCTCTGACCCGCGTCGGGGGCCGCAGACTCCGCGCCGTCCTTCCGGTGCATCTGCGCGGCGACACCGTGAATCTGCCGGGGCTTGCGGCCCTGGCCGGCGCGGCGGGCGCGGTGCTGGTGGAGGACGCGCCGCACGCTCTGGGCTCGACCATGACCTTTGGCAACGTCGCCGAACGGGTCGGAGATGCACACCACTCGGCCATGACCACCTTCTCTTTCCACCCCGTCAAGACCATCGCCACCGGGGAGGGCGGCATGGTCACCACCAATGACGCGGCGTTGGCCGAGCGCCTGCGGAAGATGCGCAGCCATGGGATGGTGCGGTCCGCGGGCGCCGATCCGTGGGTCTACGAAATGGCCGAGCCGGGCTTCAACTACCGCCTGCCGGACATCCTCTGCGCGCTCGGGCTGTCGCAGTTGAAGAAGCTGCCCCGCTTCGCCGCGCGGCGCCGCACGCTGGCCGCCGCCTATGAGACGGCGCTCGCGCCCCTTGCGCCGGTCGTGCGCATCGCCGCGCGGCCGGCCTGGAGCGACCCGGTCCTGCACCTGATGTGCGTGCTGATCGACTTCGAGGCCGCCGGCGTCACCCGCCGGGCGGTCGTGGAGGCGTTGCGGGAACGCGGCGTCGGGACCCAGGTCCACTACATCCCCGTCCACACCCAGCCCTACTACCGGGAACGCTATGGCGAGCTGGATCTGCCCGGCGCGCGAGCCTGGTACGACCGCTGCCTGTCGCTGCCGCTCTATCCGGGCATGGCCGATGAAGATGTGGCGCGAGTCGCGGGCGCGCTGAGGGCCGTGCTGGGGGTCTGAGCCTTAGGCCCCAAGGCAATCTGGCCGGCATGAGATTTAAGCTACCGCCTGCCGCTTCCCCAAAACCCGGATCGCCTCTTCAGTCGACCGGAGGATGACGAACGAAGGGGAGCGCCGCCGCCTAAGCCGCCAGCGATGCGTGCCTCAGCAGGTCGCGGATGGCGTCCACCTGGTCGGGGGCGGTGGACAGTTCGGCGCGGGTGTCGTCGGCGCGGGCGAGCCTCAGGGCCTGGGTGCGGGCGCGGTCGGCGCAGGGGCCAAGCGGGGCCGTCTCGCCGGCGGCCATTTTCAACAGCGTGGTCAGCCGCTCCAGGGCCGGCCTGGACGACCGGGCGGTCGCGGTCACGAGCTTGACCTCGGCCTCCACCGCGCCGCCGATCTCGCCGAGCTTGGCCTGCATGGGCTTATAGACCTCCTCCACCAGGCCGCATCGGGCGACGCCACGCTGCAGCTTGGCCAGCTCCGCCAGGCGCTCGAGCGCCAGATGGCCGACGCTGGCCTCGCGCTCGAAGCGCAGGCTGAAGATCAGCGAGGAAAGCCAGCGGCCCGCCTCGCGCTTGTTGCCGCCGCCGATGATATTCTCGATCAGCCAGACCAGCGCCTCGGCCTCTTCCATCACCGTGGCGCCTTCGCCCAGGTAGGATTCCACGAAATCGCGGGCGACCAGCGTCTTGGAGCGCGCGGTGAAGGCGGCCTGCACATCGTCGAGCGGCAGCAGCTTGCCGGCCGCGGCCGTCAGCGACATGGCCAGCCCCCGGGTGACATCGATCTCGCCCTCCGGGTCGGAGGGACGCAGGCGCCGGCCGCCGCCCAGGTCGCGCAGGATGCGCTGGCCGATGGCGGCGCGAACGCCGGTGAAGTCCTCGCTCATCAGCCACTTGGCGAGGCGCTTGGCGCGGTCGGACAGCTCCGGGGTCACCTTGGCCACCGAGGGCTCGACCTTGACCAACTTGTCGACGACGCTGGCCGCGGCGAGCCGGCTCATGGCCGCCAGGCGGGCGCCAAGGTCCAGGGAGCCGCCAACTATATTGTCGAGGCCCGTCTCGTGGCGGACGATCTCTTCCAGCGGCTCGGCGAGCACCGACAGCGCCAGCATGCGCCCGGCCCCTTCGGTCGGCGCGTTGTCCGCCAGGTCCAGCAGGAGGGCGACCTTCTCGCTCCAGCTCCTGGCCGGCGCCAGGTAGCCCGCTACGGCGCATCCCAGCCGATAGGCGCCCTCGGGGTCCCTGGCGAGGGCCGAGGCGGTCTTGGCGAAGCTGTCGGGCGCGACCTCCGGAAGGCCCTTCTTGCGGTCGCGCATCAGCCTCTCGATGGCGCGCTCGCTCAGGGATTTGAAGGCCGCGGTCATTTCCGCAAGCGTCGTCCCCCGGGAATGGGCTTCCGGCGTGGCGATCTTCTGGACGGCGTGGGCGATCTCCACCCCGCTCGCCTCGAGCTGTTCGACCAGGTCGGGGCGATGCAGCAGTTCGAACGGCGTCACCTCGTGGCGCTCCAGCCAGGTCTCGAACAGCCGGCCGATCCGCTCACGGGCATGGCAGGAGTAGAGGTCCTGCGGCGCCACGCAGAGGGGTTCGGTGGGCTCCGGCGCGCGAATCTTGCGCGGCCGCTCGGGCAGGCCGATCGTCAGGATGGTGAGGGACTGGAATTCGCCGGTTTCCGGGTCCAGGGTCTCGCGCATGACGCGAGCGGCCGCGACCTGGCCGCGACCGAGCAGATCCTTGGCCTCATCCAGGGCGACCGTGCGGGTGTCGGTGGCGGTTTTCAGGGTCCAAGGAGAGTCCGGATAGCGGCGAACAAAGACCTCAAAATGGACGTTGGCGGCGGGCATTCAGCTCTCTCCAGTGAACCGAAGCCTAGATGCGAAGCTTTAAGGTCAGATTGATCCGCGTTCTCTGGCCCACACGGCGCCCCATTGAGGCCACGGTCCGGGATAACTAGCTTCACGGCGTTCAAGGAGATATTCGGAACCCCATGGCCAAGATCACCCTGGTGGATGACGACGAAAACATCGTCACCTCCGTCAGCCTCGCGCTGGAGAGCCACGGCCACACCGTGAAGGCCTATTTCGATGGCGCCGCGGGCCTCGCCGCCCTGGAGAACGAGCCGCCGGACCTGGCCATTCTCGATGTGAAGATGCCGCGCATGGACGGAATGGAGGTGCTGCGCCGACTGCGCCGGACCTCCGACATGCCGGTGATCATCCTGACGTCCAAGGACGAGGAGATCGACGAGATCCTCGGATTCAACCTCGGCGCCGACGACTACATGCACAAGCCCTTCAGCCAGCGCCTGCTGATCGAGCGTGTGAAGGCGGTGCTGCGCCGGGCCGGTATCGAGGGCGAGGAGCCTACCGCGCCCGTCGCCGGGGCGGAGGGCAGCCGCGCCATAAAGCGGGGCAAGCTCACCCTGGATCCCGCCCGCCACGACTGCCTGTGGGAAGGCCGGCCCGTGAAGCTGACGGTGACCGAGTTCCTGTTGCTGCAGTCGCTGGCCCAGCGGCCCGGCTTCGTGAAGAGCCGCGACAACCTGATGGACGCGGCCTACGACGATCAGGTCTATGTCGACGACCGCACCATCGACAGCCACATCAAGCGCATGCGCAAGAAGTTCCGCGACGTTGATCCCGAGTTCGACGCAATCGAAACCCTCTATGGCGTCGGCTACCGCTACCGCGAAACCTGATCGCGGCGGCGGGGGCCGGCAGGAGGAGTCGCGGGCGCGCAAACCGTCGCGGTTGCGGTGGCTGCCGGGCACCCGGCTTGGCCGGCTGATCATTGTTCTCAACTTCTCGGGCCTGGTGATCCTCATTGCCGGGGCCCTGGTGCTGAATGAACTGCGCCAGGGGCTGGTCAGCGCCCGCATCGACAGCCTGACCACCCAAGGCGAGCTTATGGCCGAGATCATCGACCAGGCGGCCACCGTGGGCGAGCCGACCCCAGCCATGGATCCCAGCAACGCCAGCCTCGCGCTGCAGATGCTGGCCAATCCCAAGGCGCAGCGCGCGCGGCTGTTCGACGCCCAGGGTCAGCCGCTCGCCGACAGCGACGTCGTCGCCGACCGGGTCGAGCAGCGCGCCCTGCCGCCCGCCCGCCCGCGGGGTGGGCAGAACCTTTCCCTGCTTCGCGCGCGGCCTCAGAGCGCGGTGACCGAGGATGCACGCGCCGCGCTGCGCCGCGAGGTGAGTCAGGCGCTGAGCGGCCGTCATGTGGCGGGCCTGCGCCGCGACGAGAACGGGCGACGCGTGGTCTCGGTCTCCATCCCCATCCAGAACGTCCAGCAGATCCTCGGCGTCCTGACCCTGGAGGCCAACGACGTCGATCAGATCATCGCGCGCGAACGCGAGGCCCTGATTCCGTTCATCCTGATCGCCGTGGCTGTGACGCTCTCGTCGTCGCTGTTGCTCACCCGCCTGATCGCCCAGCCGGTGCGAAGGTTGGCGCGGGCCGCCGACCGGGTCCGGCTGGCCGGCGCGCGGGCCATATCGCTTCCCGACCTGGCCCGCCGCGACGATGAGCTCGGCGACCTGACGCGCAGCCTGGAGGACATGACCCAGGCGCTCAGCGAGCGCATGGACGCCATCGAAAGCTTCGCCGCCGATGTCGCGCACGAGATCAAAAATCCCCTCACGTCATTGCGGTCGGCGGTGGAAACGCTCGACCTGATCACCGAGCCGGCGGCGCGCGATCGGCTGCTGCACATCCTGAAGAACGACGTCCAGCGACTCGACCGGCTGGTCACCGACATCTCCAACGCCTCGCGACTCGACGCCGAGTTGTCCCGCGACAACCCCAAGCCCATCGACCTTGAGCGGCTGATCTCCGACATCGTCGCGCTCTACCAGGCCACGGCCAAGCCGGGCGACGTGAGCGTGCGGTTCGCGCGGCCCGCAGGCGGCGAGACGCCCACGGTGCTGGGCCGGGAAGGCTCGCTCGGCCAGGTGTTCCGCAACCTGATCGACAACGCCCGCTCGTTCAGCCCTCCGGGCGGCGAGGTCGAGGTGGCTGTGCAACGGGCGGCCGGCCGGGTGCTGGCCACGGTCTCCGATAGCGGGCCGGGCATCCCGCCGGAGAACCTGGAGACTATCTTCGAGCGGTTTTACACGTCGCGACCCAAGGGCGCGGCGTTTGGCGGCAACTCCGGGCTGGGGCTCTCCATCGCTCGCCAGATCGTCGAGGCCCATGGCGGCTCGCTCAAGGCCCAGAACCGGATCGTTGACGACAAGGTGATCGGCGCGGTCTTCCTGCTGATGCTGCCGGAGTTCAGGGCGTGATCGTCCACGCTGGGCTGATCGCCGCTCGGTTGGGCGGCTACTGGCGCGGCGTGTTGATTGAGGGACCTTCCGGCGTCGGCAAGAGCGACCTGATGCTGCGGGCGCTGGACCAGGGCTTTCGCCTGGTCGCCGACGATCGGGTAAGGCTCTGGGTTGCTGGGAACCGCCTGTTTGGCCGCGCGCCGGAAGCGCTGGCCGGCCTGCTGGAAATCCGCGGCCTGGACGTGGTGCGCGCTTCGGTCCTGTCCTTGTCCGAAGTGGCGCTCGTCGCCCGGTCCGCGGCCGCGGAGCGCATTCCCGAGGCCCGCTCTGTAAGTCTCCTTGGGGTCTCGGTCCCCCTGTTCGAGATCGATCCGCGCGAGGCCTCAGCCCCTGCGAAACTCGGTCGCGCGCTGAGCCACTTTGACGAGACCCACAAGAGGCGTATTTAGCACGGCTCGCGGACGGCAAGTTGACCGCGCGGGTGGGGATACCCTTGGAACCAGTTTGCATGTTCGAGCTCGTGGAATGATCGGGCTCGTTATCGTTACCCACGGGCGCCTGGCGGAGGAGTTCGTCTTCGCCATGGAACACGTGGTCGGGCCGCAGGCCGCGGTGGAAGCCATTTGCATCGGGCCGGAAGATGACATGGAGCGTCGCCGCAAGGACATCCTTGCCGCCTGCGAGCGGGTGGACAGCGGCGCTGGCGTCATCCTGCTCACCGACATGTTCGGCGGCACGCCCTCCAACCTGGCCATCTCGGTGATGGAGCAGACCAAGGCCGAGGTGATCGCCGGCCTGAACCTGCCGATGCTGATCAAGCTCGCCAGCGTGCGCAGCCGCCAGAGCCTTGAGGACGCGGTCGCCTGCGCCCAGGAAGCGGGCCGCAAGTACATCTCCGTCGCCTCCTACGTACTTGCGGGCGAAAAGTGAGCGCCCGGTGAGCGAAGGGGCGACCCGCACCGTGGAGATCGTCAACAAGCGGGGCCTGCACGCGCGCGCCTCGGCCAAGTTCGTGAAGACCGCCTCAGGCTTCGACGCCGAGGTCCGGGTCTCCAAGGACGGCCAGACGGTCGATGCGCGCTCGATCATGGGCCTGATGATGCTGGCGGCCGGCCCCGGCTGCTGCATCGACATCAAGGCCGAGGGCGCCGAGGCCGAGGCCGCCGTGACAGCCCTCGAACAGCTGGTCAGCGCGAAGTTCGACGAGGACGAGTAGTCACGTCCCCCGAAAGCCTCCGGACCGCGTTCAGCTCACCAGGCCCTTCAGTCGATAGAGCGCCTCCATCGCCTCGCGGGGGCTCATGCCGTCCGGGTCCATGACTCGCAGCGCCTCTTCCGCCGCGCTGGGCCCGCTCGATGGCGCAGCTTCCGCCACGGCAGCGAACAGCGGCAGGGCGTCAAGGTTAGCGGGGCCGGCGGCTTCGCGCTCCAGGCGCTCCAGCACATCCTTGGCGCGCGCCACCACCGCCGCAGGCACGCCCGCCAGCTTGGCGACCTGGACGCCGTAGGAGCGGTCGGCAGGGCCCGGGCCGGCCTCGTGCAGGAAGATCAGGTCCCCGTTCCACTCCTTGGCCCTCAAGGAGAGGTTGGCGACATAGGCGAGCCGCTGCTCCAGCACGGCGAGCTCGTGATAGTGCGTCGCGAACAGCGCCCGGCAGCGATTGGTCTCGTGCAGGGCCTCGGCGCAGGCCCAGGCGATGGCCAGGCCGTCGTAGGTCGCCGTGCCACGGCCGATCTCGTCCAGGATCACGAAGGAACGCGGCGTCGCCTGGGTGAGGATGGCGGCGGTCTCGACCATCTCGGCCATGAAGGTGGAACGGCCGCGGGCCAGGTCGTCGCCGGCGCCCACGCGGCTGAACAGGCGGTCGACCACGCCCAGACGCAACCGCTTGGCGGGCACGAAGCAGCCGGCCTGGGCCAGGACCGCCAACAGGGCGTTCTGGCGCAGGAATGTCGACTTGCCGGCCATGTTCGGGCCGGTGACCAGCGCCAGCCGGGGCCCGCCCGCGCCTGCTCCATCCAGCCGGCAGTCGTTGGGGGTGAAAGCCTCGCCGGCGCGACGCACCGCGGCCTCGACCACCGGATGGCGCGCGGCCTGGGCCTCGAAGGCGGAGGAACGGTCGACCAGGGGGCGGGACGCGCCCGCGTCCTCGGCCCATTCGGCGCCGCCCGAGGCCACGTCCAGGCGCGCGGCGGCCCTCGCGGCGGCCTGGAGATCGGCGGCGACGCCCACGGCGGCGTCCCGCCAGGCCTCGAAGGTGTCGAGCTCGATGGCCAGCGCCCGCTCGGCGGCCTGGGCGATCCTGGCGTCCAGCTCTGCCAGCTCGACCGTAGTGAAACGCACCTGGTTGGCGAGCGTCTGGCGGTGGATGAAGGTGGCGTTCAACGGCGCGGTGAACAGCGGCTCCGCGGCCTTGGCGGTGGTCTCGACGAAATAGCCGAGCACGGCGTTGTGGCGGATCTTCAGGGCGACGCCGCTTTCGGACGCCAATCTCGCCTCAAGGCCCAGAATCACCCGGCGGCTGTCGTCGCGCAGGGCGCGCGCCTGGTCGAGTTCGGGCCGCACGCCCTCGCGCACGAAACTGCCGTCGCGGGCCAGCGCGGGCAGTTCGGCCCCCAGGCCCTCCTCCAGCAGGGCGCGGAACCGGGCGAGGTCGGGATGCGGGGCGGGGTTGAGCGCGGCCAGGGCCTGGGCGATCTCCCCCGGCAGTTCCACCAGCGGGTCCCTGGTCGAGGCGAAGAGCGCCGTCACCGCCTCGCCGACCCCCAGGCCGTCGCGCAGGCAGCCCAGGTCGCGCGGGCCGCCGCGGCCCAGCGCCAGACGGGAGAGCGCACGCGCCATGTCGCCCAGGCCCTTCAGAGCCTCCCGCAGCCTCTGCCGCTGCGGGCGGTGATCGCAGAACCAG
>DASRRU010000282.1:0-28208 GCA_035656795.1 Phenylobacterium sp.
CCCGGCCTTCCGTGAGCAGAAACTTGTCGTCGAGCGTCACTTCAGCGTGCCGCATCGCAATTTTCTTCCTTCTGCCCCTCGCGCGCCGTTTGGAAGATCATATAAGATCGCGGCAATTGCTTGCCAAAAGCGTGCCCCGCCGTCTCGGTTCCGGGGCACGATCGACGCCGATATGGCGCACAAGGGGGAGGAAAACTTGTCTGAGGTGCTCGACGCCGTCGATGCTAAAATTCTCGACCTCATCCAGCACGACGCCGGCCTGTCGGTCGCCGAGATCGCGGAGCGGGTCGGATTGTCCTCCAGCCCCTGCTGGCGGCGGATCAAGCGGCTGGAGGACGCGGGCGTCATCCAGCGCCGCGTGACCATCCTCGACCGCGAGAAACTGGGCCTCGGCTTCGAGGTCTATTGCACCGTCAAGCTCAGCCTGCCGACCAAAGACAACCTCGACGCCTTCGAGACCGCCATCAGCAAGCTGGCCGAGGTGGTGCAGTGCGCCACGGTCACAGGCTCGGCCGACTATGAGCTAAGGGTCGTCACCCGCGACATGCACGCCTTCGACGACTTCCTGCGCGAGCGCATCCTGTCCCTGGGCCTGGTCTCGAACATCGAAAGCCGCATTGTCATCCGCTCCGTGAAGAACACCACCGCTGCGCCCCTGGGCTTGATCAGCCCCTATGTGAGCGCGCAAAGTTAGGCCTCCCCGCGACGGAGGCCTCCATGATCGAACTCGTCATCGACCAGCGCCGCAAGGACCTTGGCGGCTTCGAAGTGGGCCGCGTCCTGCCGTTCCATGCGCACCGCATGGTCGGGCCCTTCGCCTTCTTCGACCACATCGGCCCGGCTGAGTTCCAGGCCGGCTTCCCACGCACCGTGGACGTGCGGCCGCATCCGCACATCGGACTTTCGACGGTCACCTACCTGTTCGAGGGCGCCATCACCCACCGCGACAGCGTCGGCTCCACCGAGGTGATCCGGCCGGGCGAGGTCAACTGGATGACCGCCGGCAAGGGCATCACCCACTCCGAACGCTTCGAGGACCTGCGCGCCCACGGTGGCCCGATACACGGCATCCAGGCCTGGGTGGCCCTGCCCACCGAGGACGAGGAGATCGATCCGGCCTTCGCGCACCACGGACCCGACGACCTGCCCACCTACGAGGGCGGCGGCATGTGGGCCCGCCTGGTCGCCGGCATGGCCTTCGGGGCCGAGGCGAAGGTGAAGACCCACTCGCCGATGTTCTACGTCCATTGGGCGCTGGACGCCGGCGCGACGGCCAATCTCCCGGCGGAATATCCGGAGCGTGCGGCCTACGTCGCCCAGGGAATCGTCGAGATCGACGGCCAGCAGATCCAGCACGGCCAGATGGCGGTCTTCGCGCCCGGCCAGACCGTGCCGATCAAGGCCGTGACCAACGCCATCGTCATGCTGCTGGGCGGCGAGCCGCTCGGGCCGCGGTTCATCGAGTGGAATTTTGTCTCGTCCTCCAAGGACCGCCTCGCCCAGGCCAAGGCCGACTGGCGCGCCGGCCGCATGAAGCTGCCCGACGCCGACGACCAGGAGTTCATCCCCCTGCCGCCCGACCCGCCGGGGCCCGCCAACCCCATGAGCTGAGGGTATTCGGGCCCCAGCCCCACACCGCCGCCAGCGCCACCGCAGCCAGAGCCAAGCCGTTCAGGCACGGACTGAAGTCGGAGCCGTGCACTGGGTAGAGCTGCCAGCACAGATTGCTAATCGCGTGGAAGACGGCGGCGCCGAACACGCTGTGGCCGGTGTTGTTGAACAGCCAGACCATGACGACACGCATGGTCACCGCGCCCAGCGTCCACCAACCGATCCAGGCGACCGGGTGCTGCGCCTGCAACAGGGCCGGATAGTGCCAGATCGCCCACACGCCGCCCAGCGCCAGCGCCGCCGGCAGCGCGCCCCAGCGCGCCTGCAGGGGCCCGATCGCAAAGCCCGACCAGCCCAGTTCCTCAGCCATGGCGCTGACCAGGAAGAGCAGGAAAAGCGCCACGGCGGTGACGGCCGAAAATTGTGGATCGGGAATGTCGGATCCTGACAGCCTCGAGGCCATAAACGTCGCGACGCCGCAGACGGGCATGATCAGGATGAGCGGCGCCCACCCGCGTTTGAGCCTGATGCGCCGGACATCCACGGCCCGTTTCAGCAGGGCGAGAGCGGCCTTGGCGCCCCGGCGGCGCGTCGTGAGGATCAGGGCCGCCGCCGCCGGGCACACGACCGCCACCGCGGAGAACGGCAATTCCGGCATGAATTGAACCGGAGTGAGCGCGCTCAGCGCCCACATTGGCGCCGTCGGCAGGAAGGTGAGCGCGAAGAACGCCAGGACGTCGGTGCTCGGTCCTGGGTCCGGCTTGGCGTCGCTGAGGAGTAATCGGTCCGGTGTCGCCATCTGCCTCAACCCCAAGCCCTGGGCTGAGGGTGGCAGCCGATATTGACCTTAGCCGTGGTCCGTCCGCAGGTCTTGATAAGCGTCAAGCGGACAGAGACGGGCGGCGGACTCATCGGCTACATCACCCCCATGAACGTCAGCGTCTTCGACCTCTTCAAGCTCGGGATCGGCCCTTCGAGCTCGCATACCATGGGCCCGATGACCGCCGCGGGGCGGTTCCTGGAATGGCTGGGCGACCGGATCGACCGGACTGCGCGGGTGCAGGTGACGCTCTATGCGTCGCTGGCGCTCACCGGCCGGGGCCACGCCACCGACCGGGCGGTGATCCTGGGCCTCGCGGGGTTCGAGCCTCGGGGCCTCGACCCCGACGTCGCGGAACAGGTGATCGTCGATGTGCGCGCCAACCACTGGCTGAATCTCGGCGGACGCCAAGGCATCGCCTTCGACGAGGCGAGCGACCTCCTGTGGGAAGGCCGCACCCGCCTGCCGCAGCACCCCAACGGCCTGAAGTTCTCGGCCTTCGACGCCGCCGGCGGCCTGATCGCCGAGCGGACCTACTTCTCCATCGGCGGCGGCTTCGTGCGCGACGAAGGCGAGATGGGGCTGAACTCCCCGCCGGAGGCCGCGGCCCTGGTCGAGGTCCCCTACCCGTTCGATAGCGGCGAGCAACTGCTGGCCATGGCGGCCGAGGCGGGCCTGACCTTCGCCGAGATCATGCGGGCCAACGAGCGGGTGCGGCGCTCCGACGCCGAGATCGACGCCGGCCTCGATGAGGTGGCGGCCGCCATGTACGCCTGCATCGACCGCGGCATGAAGACCGACGGCGTCCTGCCCGGCGGCCTGAAGGTGCAGCGCCGCGCCTTCCAGGTGCACCAGAGCCTGATGTGCGACGCCGACAAGCGCATCGCCGACCCGCTCGCGGCCCTGGACTGGGTCAACCTCTGGGCGCTGGCGGTGAACGAGGAGAACGCCGCCGGTGGACGCGTAGTCACCGCGCCGACCAATGGCGCGGCGGGCCTGGTGCCGGCGGTGCTGCGCTACTACGAGCGCTTCCAGCAGGGGACGCCCGCGGGCCGGCGCACCTTCCTGCTGACCGCCGCGGCGATCGGCGCGCTCTACAAGAAGAACGCCTCGATCTCGGGCGCCGAGGTGGGCTGCCAGGGCGAGGTAGGCGTCGCCTGCTCGATGGCGGCGGCCGGACTGACGGCGGCGCTGGGCGCGACCAACGCCCAGGTCGAGAACGCCGCCGAGATCGGCATGGAGCACAACCTCGGCCTCACCTGCGACCCGATCGGCGGGCTGGTGCAGATCCCCTGCATCGAGCGCAACGCCATGGGCGCGGTGAAGGCCATCGACGCCTCGCGCCTGGCGCTCTTGGGCGATGGCCAGCACTCCGTCAGCCTCGACAAGGTGATCGCCACCATGAAGCGGACCGGCGAGGATATGAGCCACGTCTACAAGGAAACCTCGCTTGGCGGCCTGGCCGTCAACCTGGCGGAATGCTGAAGGAAATTAGACAGATGATCGTCGAAATGCGCACCTACACCTTGGCCCTGGGCGCCACGGGCCGGTACTTCAAGCTCTATGGGGAGAAGGGCCTGGCCGTGCAGAAGCGGATCCTGGGCCACCTCGTGGGCTACTATTCCGTCGAGATCGGAGCGCTGAACCAGGTCGTCCACCTGTGGGCCTACGACAGCCTGGACGAGCGCGCCAAGCGCCGCGCCGCCCTGTGGACCGACCCCGAGTGGCTGGCCTATATCGCCGAGGTTGGCGGCCTGGTGCTGAAGCAGGAGAACCAGATCCTGAACCCCGCGCCCTTCTTCCAGGCGCCGCCGCCCGCCTAGCCTTCCAGATAGGCGGTGAGCTTGGCCATGATCTCGCGGCTGCCCGCTTCGCGGCTGCCGTTGTCGTCGTAGCCGTCGAGGAAGGCGCCCTGCTCGGTGTGGACCAGCCTGGTCCCGCCGCCGGGGACCGCCTTGAACTCGAAGGTGGCCAGCGAGACGCTGATCTTCCGCCCGTCCAGGCGCATCTCGTAGGCGTAGACGATCCGCTCGCCGGGGATGATGTCGAAGTAGGTCGCGTCGAACTCGGTGACGAGGCCGCTCGCCCACTCGCCCACCAGCCGCTCGCGGCCTCCGACCTGGAAGTCCATGGCGCGCTCGGCGACGGTCCAGAGCTCGTTCGGCGCGGTGAACCAGCCGTTCTTGCCCTCAATGCTGGCGAAGGCGTCGAACACCCGCTGCGGGGTGACCCGGGGATAGGTGCGTTCGAGGGTGAAGACCCCGTGCGCTACATTGTGGTCGGTCATCTGGGCTCTCCGTCTGGGTATTTTCTGAGGTGTTCGCCGAGGCGGTCTAGGCGCTGCTCCGCCTCCGCCCGGCGCTGATTGAACCACTGCTCGGCGAGGCACAGCGCGGCGGGCGCGATGCGGCAGGTCCGCACCCGGCCCACCTTCTCGGAGGCGACCAGGCCACTGGCCTCCAGCAGGGCCAGGTGCTGGACGATGGCCGGCAGCGACATGGCATGGGGTTGGGCGAGCTCGCTCACAGAGGCGGGGCCCAGGCTCAGGCGCTCGACCATGGCGCGGCGCGTCGGATCGGCCAGGGCCTGAAACGTCAGGTCGAGGTTGCCGCCCGGCATCAGCCGTCCTTTAGCGGGAAGTACTGGAACCAGGGCTCGGCCTCGGCCAGCACACGGGCCACGCTGGGCCGCACCTTCAGCCGTTCGAGATAGGCCGCAAGGCCCGGCCAGTCCGCGAGCTTCACGGCGTAGTCGGCATAGAACAGCGCCGGCAGGGCTGCGCAATCGGCGAGGGTGAACGCCTCGCCCATCGCCCAACCCTCCCCCTCGATCATCGGGGCGATCAGGTCATAGCCGCGGCGAATGTTGGCGCGGTTCTGTTCGACGCCGAAGGGATCGTGCTTGTCGTCCGGTCGCATGCGCTCGGAGACCACCTGCTGGAACGGCAGATGGATGTAGCTGTCGATCAGCCGGTCGAGGAGCCGGGCCTGCATCGCCGCTTCCGGGTCGGTGGGCATCAGCGACGCGGCGGAGGGTCGGGTCCGCGCCAGATACTCCACGACCAGGCTCGATTCCGGGATCGTGCGCCCCCGCGCATCATCACGCAGCACGGGGAACTTGGCCAGGGGCCAGACGGCCTGGAACGCCGCCCTGTCCGCCGCATCGCCCAGGTTCACCTGCCGCGGCTTGAAGGCGATGTCGGCCTCATAGAGCGCGATCAGCGCCTTCCAGCAGAAGGACGACAGCGGGTGGTAATAGAGGGTGAGCGTCACGACCGGCCTCCATACTTAAGCAATTACCTAAGTATAACGCAGACGGAGCGGCGTCAACGGCCTCCCCAGCTCGCCCTACGTCAGCGCCCTGCGGGTCTGTTCCCAGTACTGGGCGCCGGTGATCAGGGTGACCAGCGTCGCCAGCCAGAACATCGTATGCGCGGCGATGGCGGCCGGGCCTTCGACGGCCGGGGTCTGCGGCAGCAGGGGGAAGGCCCCCCAGGCGCCCACCACCAGCTCCATGGTCAGGGCCACCATCTGCAGCGTGGTCTTCCATTTGGCGAGCAGGGTGACCGGCAGCTTGACGCCCTTGCCGGCGCCCACTTCGCGCAGGGCGCTGACGGTGAACTCGCGGAACAGGATCAGTCCGCCCGGCAGCAGCACCATCGGCTGCGCCCCGCCCAGGGCCATCAGGCCCAGGATCGCGCCGCAGACCAGCACCTTGTCGCCGATCGGATCGAGGATCGCGCCCCACACACTGACCGCGTTCAGCTTGCGCGCCAGCCAGCCGTCGAAGAAGTCGGTCACCGCAGCGACCACGAAGGCGTAGATCGCCCACCGCTGCAGGGCGAACTGGGTCTGCGGCTCTAGGTGGTCGGAGAGGCCGGGCACGGCCCCCGCCGCCGCCGCCAGGGCCACGAACATGAACAGCGCCAGCACCAGGCGCATGGACGTCAGGATATTGGGCAGGGATTTCATGGGCAGGCAGCGTCCGGCGGTGGAGTTCGTTCCGCAACGAGCTTAGCCTTTGCCGCGAGTCCGGACACCGGCGAAGTGACGTCCTAGATGTCTGGGGGCCCTTCTCGTCCACGCAGGTTGAGCCACCTGAGTGGGAAAGGCTCTAGCGCTGTCGGAGCGCCGCCGCCGTGGCTGCATTGAGCTTGCGGATCCGCTGTTCGTAGAGCTGCGCCAGGCGGTCAGGGTCGGTGACGGCGTCGCGAGCGTCGCGCCAGGCGAGCTGGCGCTGGCGCAGCAGGGCGCGATCGGTGTGCGCCTTCAGCGCCTGGGCGTAGGCCCGCCGCAGGCCTCCCTGCAGCTGCCGCAGCTGCGGGTCGCCGCAGATCGCGCGATCCGCCGGGGTCGGCTGCCTTGCGCACCCAGCGGCCACGGCAGGCGCCGACTCGGCCGTCGCGGGCCTGACTGCCAAGGGCTCGACCGGCAGGGGCGCGGGCGCCGGGGTCGGGGACGCCGCCGTCGTGGGTGCAGGCTCGCTCGTCCGGCTGTCGGCGTCGCCGGCGGCTTCGGACGCGTTGATGGGCGGCGGGGGCGTGGCGGCGTCGGGCGTGGCTTCGGGGATCGGCGCCGCGGCTGCGGGCGCGGGAGGCGGCGGAGCGGGCGCAGGCGCCAGCGCAGCCACCTGCACCCTCGCGGCGCCCGGCGCGCGCGTCGGCGGTGAATCGAGGGGCATCTGACCCACCCAGAACCCCAGCGCGCCCCCCACGGCGATGCCGAGCGCAAAGCCCACCAGCAGTCGCAAGCCCGGCCGATTGGTTCCTGCAGGGCGCGCGACCGCGCCGCCGCGCCACGGGGGCTCCTGCGCCCACTCTTCCGGCGCCGCCGCGTCGATCGGCGCCGGATCGCCGTCCCACATGTTGAGCGGCCGGCTGATATCCGGAGTGGTGCGCTCCGGCTCGGCCTCTTCGGGCGGGACAGGCGCCTCCAGGGGCGCCCGAGAAGCCGCCGCCGGCGGCGCCTGCGCCGTGCGCCGCCCCCGCCGTGGGGCATGGGCCTCCTCAGGGATCGGCGGCAGCGCCACCTCCTCGGGGTCTGGGTCAGGGTCGAGAGCAGGGTCGGGGTCGGCCTCCGCGGCCGGCGGGCGCCAGTTCGGCATCGGCGGCAGGTCGTCGGCGTCCTGCGCCGCCTCGCCCAGATCGACATCGGCGGAGTGCGGCTCCGCCGGACCGCGCCCCAGGATTCCGCGCCGCGCCCCTGGCGCGTTCCGCCGCGCGGCCATTTCCTGCAGCACCTTGTAGGAGAGCGCCGCGTCCCCGCGCCGCCGACTTGCGTCGAGCAACTGGCGGAGCTCCACCCCGTTCAGAGTGGAGAGATCGACTTGCGGCATTAGTACCGGTCCTGGGCGCATGGAAAATCCACCTGCCGGCGCCCGTCGCTTCACCAGCCCGCCCAGTATTACGGCGCCCGGCGAAAGAGGGAAGAGCAATCGCGCGCCCGGACTGCGGCTGAAGGTCCAACATCCGCCCGCAGCGGGCGGTGGATCGCGGCCTCGGGTCGGAAGAAAGCTTCACCTCATCGCGACTTTTCCGCGGCGAAACGAGGGCCTTCCGGCCCCAAGAATGCCCCAAGAATCGCTGAGTCAGAATGGCTAGGGCGTTCCACCGGGAACCCTCTCCCAAGTTTGGATGGAGGTCCCATGCCTGCCCAGCTCTATCCCGGCGCCAAGGCGCCGGCCGCCTCGAGATCGACGCCCGATACGGACTCCGACGGGCTCTCCCTGCCGAAGCTCCGCGTCCGTGGGCGCAGCGTCATGGCGCTGGTCATCGCGCCCGAGCCCCCGTTCACCAATTGGTTCGCCGCGCTGGACGAGCAGATGCGCCGCTCCGCGAGCTTCTTTGCCGACCGGCCGGTCGTCGTCGACCTGGGCGCGGTCGTCGAGAGCATCGGGCGGGAGGCCATCCCGGTGGCGCTCGACGGCCTCGAGGAGCGAGGCCTCAGGGTGATCGGCACGGAGGGCGTCGGGTCGAGCATGCTGGCCGGCACCAGATGGGCTCGGCTGCCGACAAGCCTGCATGGACGCGATGTGGCCCAGACGCCTCGGGCCGACCCGCCCGGGGCCGTGCCCGCGCCGTCGCTGCTGGTCGATCGGCCCGTGCGCTCTGGACAGTCGGTCGTCTTCGAAGATGGCGACATCATCGTGGTGGGGGCCGTGGCCTCTGGCGCGGAGGTCATCGCCGGCGGCTCGGTCCACGTCTACGGAGCCTTGCGCGGCCGCGCGCTCGCCGGGCTCAAGACGGGCGCGGGCGCTCGCATCTTCTGCCGCCGGCTGGAGGCCGAACTGGTGGGCGTGGACCAACTCTACCGCACGGCGGAGCACTGGGGTCCGGGTCTGCACGGACGCGCTGTCCAGATCCATTGCGACCGCGGCGCGCTCCAGCTTTCGGCGCTCGATTAAAGCAGCTCGCCGCGTGGCGGGGGAAGGAACGGTGAGGGACATGGGCAAGGTTATGGTGGTCACGTCGGGAAAGGGCGGGGTGGGAAAAACCACCTCCTCCGCATCCCTGGGCGCCGCGCTGGCTCAAGAAGGCCAAAAGGTCGTGGTGATCGACTTCGACGTGGGCCTGCGCAACCTGGACCTGGTGATGGGGGCGGAACGGCGGGTCGTCTTCGATCTCGTCAACGTGGTGCAGGGCGATGCGAAGCTTCCGCAGGCGCTGATCCGCGATAAGCGTGTCGAGACGCTGTACCTGCTCCCGGCGTCACAGACCCGCGACAAGGACGCCCTCACCGAGGAGGGCGTGGGCCGGGTGATCGACGAGCTGCGCGAGAGCTTCGACTGGATCATCTGCGACAGCCCGGCGGGGATCGAAAAGGGCGCCACCCTGGCCATGCGCTTCGCCGACCTGGCCGTGGTGGTCACCAATCCCGAGGTGTCCTCCGTTCGCGATTCCGACCGCATCATCGGTATGCTGGATTCCAAGACCCGGCTCGCGGAGAGCGGTGAGCGATTGGAGAAGCAGCTCCTGCTCACGCGCTACGATCCGGCGCGCGCCGCCCGCGGCGAGATGATGAAGGTGGAGGACGTGCTGGAGATCCTGGCGATCCCGCTCCTCGGGATTGTCGCCGAGAGCCCCGACGTGCTGACCGCCTCCAACGTGGGCTGCCCGGTCACGCTGCACAATCCGGGGTCCCCAGCCGCGCGCGCCTACCGCGACGCGGCCCGGCGGCTGCTGGGCGAGACGATCGCCATGGACGAGCCGCAGGAGCGCCGGGGCTTCATAAGCCGCCTGTTCGGACGAAGGGCGGCGGCATGAGCTTCCTGAATTTCTTTGCGCGCGGGCGCCGCTCCGCGCCTGTCGCCCGCGATCGGCTCCAGATCCTGCTGGCGCATGAGCGCGGCCTGGCGGGCGGCGCCGACCTCGCCGCCGTCCTGCAGCAGGAGATCCTCGCGGTGATCGCCAAACACATCCCGATCGACCGCGACCGGGTGGTGGTCAAGCTCGACCGGGGGGACCAGGTTTCCACCCTGGAGATTGATATCGAGATGCCTGAGGCAGCGCTCGCCGGCCATTGAACCGGCCCCCTCGCACCACCCCTCCGGATCGTCCGGCGGCGGCCCCGCCGGGGCCTCGCGCGCCTCGTTCCGCATCCGCAGGCCCGCCGCCTTTGCCGCCGGCTCGATCGGCTCCTTCCACGGCCCCTCGCTGGTGCGCACCGGCTGCATCGTGTCCGGATCGGGCGTCCAGGCGGCGCCGGCCGGTCACGGTGTCCACCTCGATATCGAAGTGCCTGTAGCGGACGGTCGTCACCTGTGGCGGCAGGGGCGGTTCGGTGGGCTTCAGTCGCCCGTGAGTGCGCGGGCCCAGGATCGCGGCCGTCCCGCGCAGCTGGCCCAGCTGCACGCGGGTCAGGCAGGCGGTTTCCGGGGTCGCCTCCAAGCCATCTTCCAGCCCAGGTCGCTGAACCGCTCGGCCAGGGCCTCGCGCGCCAGGCGCAGGGCCTCGGCGAACTCCGGCTTCGTCTTGCGCCAGTAGAAGATGGTCCCCATCGAGGGCATGGCCGGGTGCCGCGCGATGGCGGTGAGGCTCTCGCCCTCGGGCAGGCGAGCCACGATCTCGTGGGCGACCACCGGACACCAGGTGGAGTTCGGCCCGATCCCCTCGCGCCCGGCCAGCGCCTTGGCCCGCGCCAGGATCCTGGGGAAAGGCGGCCGCTCGTGCGCCCAGCGCCGCAGAGTCGCGCGCGACGGCATGGCCGGATCGGCGCTGATCGCCTCCTGGCTCTCCCCCGCCGCGATCCGCAGGCACACCGCGCGTGACACCGCCGCGGAGAATTTGACGTAGGGCCGCGCGCCCGGCGGGCGCTCACCGTCTGAAGCCATGGGGATGGGTCCGCGAGTTCGGGGCCGCCCGCGCGAGAGGCGCCGGAGCGGTCGGGTTGGGGAGATGCGGCGGTGGAGTGTCGCGCGGCAAACGCAGTTCACGGGCCAAGCCGCAGGGTGGCGCGGCCGGGCAGGATGGGGTGGAACGAATGGGAAACATTAACGGCGCAGTGGGCCTTGCAACGCACAGAATATGGCTACATATCTGTACAGACAGAGGCCCCGCCGATGACCAAACCGATGAACCTCAACGTCCGGCTGACCGGCGCGCTCAGCGACTTCGTGGCCGCCAACGTCGGCCAGGACGGCGCTTTCGACAACGTCAGCGAGTACGTGCGCGACCTGATCCGCCGCGACAAGGCGCGCGCCGAAGCCCAGGCCTTCGACCGCCTGAAGGCCGAACTCGACCTCGCGTTCTCTCAGCCTGACGACAGCTACCGCACCCTCGACGCCGACGCCGTGATCGCCCGCAACCGTCGCCCCATCGACGGCCAGCGTTGACGCCGCCGTTCCGGCTCTCGCCGGCCGCCGACGCGCGGCTCGACGAGATCTACGCCTACACTCGCGAGACCTGGGGGGGCGCCCAGGCCGACCTTTACATCCGCGGCCTGTTCGCTGCCTTCGCTTGCATCGCCCGGCGCGAGACCATCTGGCTCCGCATCCCCGCCGAGTTCGGCAAGGACGGCTGGTACGCCCGCCACGAACGCCACGTCATCTACTGGAAGCTGCTGCCCGACGGCGCGGTAGGCGTCGTCACGATCCTGCACGAGCGGATGCAGCAGTTGGACCGGTTTCGGGAGGATGCGGCGGAGGTTTAGCGGAACGCGCAATCACCGGCGCCCCAAGATTCTCCTCCACACTCCCGTTTTCGTTAGGTGTCAGCTGAGGCTGCGGTGTCGACGAAGTAGCAGTCGACCAGTTGCGGATCATCGCCTTCGAGACTCTTGCTGGCGCGCCCCGAAATCGGATCCTCTATCCAGGCGTCCTCGCTCAACGCGCAAATCGACCGGCTTGACGACGGGTCGTAGCTCCAGCCCAGGAGATCGTCGCTGGCTCCCTCTTCAATACGATCCTTCGGCAGCAAAGCCGAAACGACGTAAAGATGGCCGGCGCTCAGGTTGATGATGAGGCTGTCAGCCAGAGCATTGCGCGCAACGAAACGAGCGAGCTTTCTAGATCGAGCCAACTTGCAATTTCCGTATCGTCCGTCGGGACGATGAGTGTTCGATTCAGGTCCTTGAGGACCGTGCTTTGGTCTTTCACGTAGCTAGTCCCTCACCCCTTCCTGAAGAACCCATAGATTCGCTCGGCCAACGGCGCGCTCACCCCCTCCACTTTCAGCAGGTCGTCCACGCTCGCCCGGCTCACCCCTCGCGCACTCCCGAACGCATGCAGCAGCGCCTTCTTCCGCCCCGGTCCCACACCGTCGATCTCGTCCAGCGGGTTCTTCTTCATCTCGGCGCTGCGCTTGGCGCGGTGGGTTCCGATGGCGAAGCGGTGGGCTTCGTCACGCAGGCGCTGGAGGTAGTAGAGGACCGGGCTCTTGGGCTCGAGCATGAAGTAGGGCTTGCCGGGGATGAAGAAGCGCTCAAGGCCGGCGTCGCGGTCGGGGCCCTTGGCGACGCCGACCACCGCCACGTCGTCGACGCCCAGGTCGGACATGACCTCCATCACCGCGTTGATCTGGCCCATGCCGCCGTCGATCAGCACCAGGTCGGGGCGGATGACGTCGGCCGCGCCCTCCTCCTCTTCCTTCACCATCCGGCCGAAGCGGCGGCGCAGGACCTCCTTCATCATCCCGAAGTCGTCGCCGGGGGTGATGTCGACGCCGCGGATGTTGAACTTGCGGTACTGCGACTTCTGGAAGCCGTCGGGGCCGGCGACGATCATGCCGCCCACCGCGTTGGTCCCCATGATGTGGGAGTTGTCGTAGACCTCGATCCGCTCCGGCGGGGCGTCGAGGCCGAAGGCGTCGGCGACGCCGGCCAGCAGCTTCGCCTGGGCGGAGCTCTCGCTCATTTTTCTGCCGAGCGCTTCGCGCGCATTGATGACTGCATGCTCGACCAGCTGGCGTTTCTCGCCGCGCAGGGGCCGGGCGATCTCCACCTTGCGGCCGCCTTTCAGGCAAAAGGCGTCGGCCAGCAGGTCGCGCTCGGCGGGCTCGACATTGGTCAGGATCAGCTTGGGGATCGGCTTGTCGTCGTAGAACTGACCCAGGAAGGCGCCCATGATGTCGGCGTCTTCGTCGCTCTTATCGACGCGGGGGAAGTAGGCGCGGTTGCCCCAGTTCTGGCCGGCGCGGAAGAAGAACACCTGCACGCAGGCCTGGCCGCCCTCGGCGAAGAGGGCGAAGACGTCGGCCTCGTCCACCGTCTCCGGATTGATCTGCTGTTCCTGGGCGACGGAGGCGAGCGCGCGGATGCGGTCGCGCAGGCGCGCGGCGCGCTCGAACTCCATTTCCTCGGCCGCGGCGGTCATCTGCTCGGCGAGGCCCGCGACCACGGCCCGGGACTTTCCCCGCAAGAAGGCCTCGGCCTGGTCGACCAGGCCGGCGTAGTCCTCCAGGCTGACCAGGCCGGTGCAGGGCGCGGCGCAGCGCTTGATCTGGTGCAGCATGCAGGGGCGCGTGCGACTCTCGTAGACGCTGTCGGAGCACGAGCGCAGCAGGAAGGCCTTCTGCAGGGTGTTCAGCGTCTTGTTGACCGCGTTGGCCGAAGCGAAGGGCCCGAAGTAGTCGCCCTTGATGGTGTGTGCGCCGCGGTGCTTGCGCAGCTGGGCGGCCGGATGCTCGCGCCGGATGACGATCTCGGGGAACGACTTGTCGTCGCGCAGCAGGACGTTGAAGCGGGGCTTCAGCTGCTTGATCAGGTTGATCTCGAGCAGCAGGGCGTCGGTCTCAGTGCGAGTGGTGACGAACTCCATCGAGCGCGTCAGGTCGACCATGTGGGCGATGCGGTTGGTGTGGAAGCGCCCTTGCGCGTACTGGACCACCCGCTTCTTCAGCGAGCGCGCCTTGCCGACGTAGAGCACCTCCCCGTCCTCGCCCATCATGCGGTAGACGCCCGGCCGGTCCGGCAGGCGGGTCACCTCGTCCTTGATGAGCGCGGCCCCCTTGAGGACGGCGGGCGCGGCGATGTCGTCAGGCATGGCGGGGATTATAGGCGAGTCAGCGGGAGCGCCCTACCTCCGCCGCGCAAGCGGGGGGAGGAGGAGGTAGCTGGAACCGGCGCGGCGTTCTGCGCATTCTCGTCGAATTGGGGAGCTTCACCGTTGAGCAGGCGTTCGGCCGAGACGGACACAGCCGAGATAGCCAGGCCCGCCAAGGCCGGGCCGGACCTGTCGCAGCTGTTCCGCGCCATGCCGGGCCAGTACATGATCCTGGACCGCGACCTCTGCTACGTCGAAGCCAATCCCGCCTATTGCGCCAGCACCGAGCGCAGGCGCGAGGAGATCATCGGGCGCAACGTCTTCGAAGCTTTCCCCCCCACCGGCGACGGCGGTCGCCAGGTCGAGGAATCCCTGCGCCGCGTGCTGGTGACCGGCGTGGCGGAGACCCTTCCGCTGGCGGCCTATCCGATCCCGGCGCCTGAGGGCGGTTTCCGCATGAAGTACTGGTCGTGCGTGCACCTGCCGCTGTTCGACGAGGCCGGCGAGGTGGCCTATGTGGTGCAGAACGCCGTCGACGTGACCGAGCTGCAGCAGCTCAAGACCATCGCCTATGGGCCCGATACGGGCGCTCCGGCGCGCGGCGAGAGCGAACTCTTCCAGCGCGCGCAGGAGATCACTGCGATCAACGACCACCTCGCGGCCGAGACCCGGGGCCTGCGCGACCTGTTCATGCAGGCGCCCAGCTTCATGGCGGTGCTGACCGGACCGGAGCTGACCTATGCGCAGGCCAACAACGCCTATCTGCAGCTGATCGGGCACCGCCAGGTGGTCGGCCGGACCCTGGCGGAGGCGCTTCCGGAAGTGGTCGAGCAGGGTTTCCCGGACCTGCTGCGCCGGGTGATGCGGACCAAGGCCGCTCACATCGACCACGCCGCCAGCGTCATGCTGCAGCGCGCGCCGGGGGCGCCGCTGGAAGAACGCTTCCTCGACTTCATCTTCCAGCCGATCGCCGGACCCGACGGAGAGTCCGTGGGGGTGTTCGTGGAGGGCAGCGACGTCACCGACCGGGTTCTGGGCGACCGCCAGCAAAAGCTGCTGCTGGATGAGCTGAACCACCGGGTGAAGAACACGCTGTCCACCGTCCAGGCGATCGCCAGCCAGACCCTGCGCACCAACGCCGATCCGGCGGATTTCCGCATCGCCTTCGAGGCCAGGCTGATGGCGCTCTCGGCGACCCACAACCTGCTCACCGCCACCAACTGGGTGAGCGCCGACCTGCGCGAGGTGGCCCAGCTGGAGTTCCGCCCCTATGGGCCGGAGCGATATCGGCTGGAGGGGCCCTCAGTGGCGCTGTCGCCTGCCCAGGCCCTGGCGCTGGGCTTGCTGTTCCACGAGCTGGCGACCAACGCGGCCAAGTATGGCGCCCTGGCCCACGGCGATGGCGAGGTGGAGGTCGTCTGGCGTGTGCGGCCGCAGGACGACGCCGCGGAGCTGGAGATGGACTGGAAGGAGCACGACGGGCCGCCGGTGATCCGGCCGACCCGGCGCGGCTTCGGCTCGCGGCTGATCGAGCGCAGCCTGCAGGGTCAACTCGGCGGCGAGGCGACCCTGTCCTATGCCCCCGAAGGGGTGTGCTGCCACATCCGGCTGCCGCTGGCGCGGGGCTAGAGGCGTTCCTCACCGTCGTGTGAGCCATGGCTCGACCGGTTGACTTCATTTCGACGATTAGCTAAATATCACCCTATGAACGCCGTGTTCAAAGCCCTGTCCGACCCGACGCGACGCCACGTCCTGGAACTGCTCCGGGATCGGCCGATGACGGCGGGCGAGCTGGCGGACCACTTCCCGGTCTCCGGCCCCACTATGTCGGCGCATTTCGCGGTCTTGCGGGGGGCTGACCTGGTGGACGTGCAGAAGGTCGGCAAGACGGTGATCTATCGTCTCAAGCTGTCGGTGCTGGAAGACGCGCTGCTGGGCTTCGTCGGAGCCTTCAGCGCCGTCACCGGCCCGGCCACGCCGGCGGCCTCGACGCCCGCCGCCTCCATCAAGGGGACAACCTCATGATCCACAGGAATCTCGCCATCACGCTGGGCTTCGCCGGCGTCTATATCGGCGGCACCTTCGCCCTGAAGGCTGCCGAGCATGCGGGCGTCATCCCACACGGCGCGGGCGGCCAGGCGCTGCAGGTGTTCAACGGCCTGATCCTCGCGATCTACGCCAACTTCCTGCCGAAGCGGCTGGGCAATTTCCGCAACCCGGCGTCGGCCGTGCGCATGGAGCAGGTGCTGCGGGTCAGCGGCTGGGCGTTCATGCTGGGCGGTGTCGGCTTCGCGGTCGCCTCGCTGCTGCCAATTCCCGTCGAGGTCCCGATCGCTCTGTTGAGCTCGGCGACCGCCTATGTGCTGGGCTATTGCGCCTGGGCCTTCATGGAACATGGGCCGTGCAGGGGCGAGCTCACCTAGGCGGCGCCGTCACCCCATGACGTTCAGCACCGCCAGGGTCATGGCCTCCACGCCGGTGCGGATGGTGGGCTCAGGGATAGGGGCGAACTGGGGGGTGTGGTTGCCGGGCACGACCTGGCCCTTGGCGGCGGCGTCGGCGATCACCTTGGGGTCGTAGCCTCCCAGGTTCCAGAACAGCGAGGGGACGCCGGCGATGATGTATTCCGAATAGTCCTCGCTGGCCGAGCCGGGGCTGGTGGCTTCCACGGCGTGGGTCCCGAAGGCCGTCTTGAACACGGGGGCGGTGCGCGCGGTGATCGCCGCGTCATTGACCACCGCCGACGCGCCCTGGTCGAAGGTGACGGTGGGGGCCGGCGCGCGGGCCATCTCAGCCACCGCCTTGGCCGTGCGGGCCAGGCCCTCCTTCAGCAGGGTGCGGGTCTGGTCGTCGTAGCTGCGGATGGTGCCGCGCAGCAGCGCCTGGTCCGGAATGATGTTGCCGGCGCTGCCGGAGACGATCGAGCCCACGCCCAGCACGCCGAACGCCGCGGGGTCCTTCTCGCGGCTGACAATCGTCTGCACCTCGACGGTGAAACGCGCGGCTTCCATGACCGGGTCGATGCTGAGCTGCGGCCGCGAGCCATGGGCCCCGCGGCCCTGGAACAGGATCTCGAAGCCGTCGGCGCTGGAGGACTGGACGCCGGCCTTGTAGGTCACCCCGCCCGTCGGGCCAGGGCCCACGTGCTGGGCGAAGCCGATGTTGGGCTTCGGGAAGCGGGTGAAGAGGCCGTCGGCGATCATCGCGCGCGCGCCCCCCACCGTCTCCTCCGACGGCTGGCCGATGAACATCAGCGTCCCGTGCCACTGGCTCTTCATGGCCACGAGCTGCTGCGCCGCGCCGACCCAGGCGGCCATGTGGATGTCGTGGCCGCAGCTGTGCGCCACCGGCGTGGGTTTGCCTTGCCAGGTGGTGATGGCGTGGCTGGCGTAGGGCAGCCCGGTCTTCTCCTCCATCGGCAGGGCGTCAAGCTCGGTGCGGATCATCACGGTCGGGCCCTTGCCGTTCTTGTAGATCGCCACGACGCCGGTCTTGCCGACATGCTCGGTGACTTCGAAGCCCAGCGCGCGCATCTCCTTGGCCAGCTTGGCGGAGGTCTCGACCTCCTGGAAGCCGAGTTCAGGATGCTGGTGGATGTCTTTGTAGAGGGCCTCGAGGTGGGGGTAGTTCTTGTCCAACGCGGCATCGATCTCGGCCTTCTGCTTGGCCACGTCAGGCTTGGTGGCGGCGTGGGCGCCAGGCGCAAGCAGCAGCGCGGCGGCGCTGGCGAACAGGACGGATTGAAGAACGGATTTCATGCGGCTAACCCCCGAAAGCTGATGAGCCGCACCTTAGCTTTGTGCGTCGCGGACGCCCGTTATTTTTGCGCCGGCTAGAGCTTCACCGCGCCCGCGCCGATCCTTTCGAACACGCTCCTGGTGACCTTCACGTAGCCCTTCTTGGCGTCATGGAAGTAGAGCGGGCCCTTGATCTTGCCCGGGTCGTAGCCGTCGGCGATCAGGTCCATCTTACGGGTCTTGAAGGTGCCGGTGGTTTCCAGCAACGGCAGGATGCGGACGAACACCGGCTGGGCGTAGGGCGGCAGCTCGTTCGTTACCCCGTCGCCGAAGGTCTTGATGTCGAACTCGGGGCCTACCACCAGAGCCGCCATGCCGGCGCGGCCTTCGGCGCCCTCAACGGCCACCCCATAGACGTTGGCTTCCTTGACCCCCGGGCAGCCCAGCAGGCGCTCGGCCACCTCGTTGGTGGAGACGTTCTCGCCCTTCCAGCGGTAGGTGTCGCCGATCCGGTCGACGAAATAGAAGTAGCCGTCCGCATCGGTCTTCATCAGGTCGCCGGTGGCGAACCAGCGGTCGCCCTTCTCGAAGACATCGTGCAGCACCTTCTTTTCCGACGCCGCTTTGTCCACGTAGCCGGTGTATTCGCTGCGCGCATCGCCACCGATCTGGCCGATGCATTCGCCGATCTGGCCCGGACCGCATTCGATGCACAGGCCGTTGATCCCGCGGATCGGCTCCTCGGTCTCTACGTCGAACTGGACGAGGCGGACGTTGAACTTGTTGCGCAGCCACTTGGGCGCGCGGCCGATGGCCCCCTCGCGGCCATCGAAGTTGAACATCGAGACGTTGCCTTCGGTCGAGCCGTAGAACTCCAGGATCTCGGGGATGCGGAAGCGCTGCTTCATCACCGGCCAGATGTCGGGCCGCAGGCCGTTGCCGAAGGCCATGCGGATCTTGTGGCGGGTCTCGTCGTCGCTGGGCGGCTGGTTGACCAGGTAGCGGCAGAGTTCGCCGATGTAGACGAACATGGTGCAGCCCTCGTCGATCGCCTCCCCCCAGAAGTGGGTCGCCGAGAACTTGCGCCGCAGGAACACCGAGCCGCCGTTGAGCAGCGCCGCGCCCAGCGCGCAGAGCCCGCCGGTGGCATGGTAGAGCGGCAGCGCCACATAGATGCGGTCCGTCGCCTTGGCCCCAGTCGAGCCGGCGAATCCGCGCATGTAGAGCTGGGCGCGGACATGGGTGATCCGCGCGGCCTTGGGCATGCCAGTGGTGCCGGAGGTGAAGATCAAGAGCGCCGTGTCGTGGGCCCGGATCTCCTCGCGCACAGCCTTGTCCGGCGGCAGCTGGCTGCAGCTCTTCAGCGCCTGGACCAGGTCGCGCTGGTCGCCGTGGGCCGGGCCCAGCACCCATTGCGCCAGAGGCTTCTCAATCAGCGGCTTGGTGGCCTCGAACACCGGCGAAGTCTCGGCGTCGACAATGATGCAGGCGGCCTGCGAAATGCTCAGGCAGTGGGCCAGCGCCAGCCCGGACAGCTGGTTGTTGATCAGGGCGGTGACCACGCCGATCTTCGACAGGCCGTACCAGATGGCGAAATATTCCAGCCGGTTGGGCAGGAACAGCGCCACCGTCTGGCCGCGCCGCAGATTGGCGTTCTTGCCCCAGTGGGCGAAACGGTTGGCGATGGCGTCGAGCTCGCCATAGCTCACTGTCCTGCCCTCGAAGGTCATGGCGGTGCGGTCCCGCCACTGGTCGACGGCGTCCTGGATGTCGTCGCAGATCAGGTTAGCACTGGCCGGAGCGATCGACTTGACGCGCTTCAGCGTCCGGTTGAGGCCGCGCACGAAACGCCACTCGCGCTGCAGCTTGACCTTGAGCGCCATTCCCACCTCCGACTACACTCCCAGCTTGCGGATGCGGCGCGCGCGGGGTCAAGGACTTGCGGCGTCGCGCGACTGGCCAAGCTTAGGCCTGCGCCGAAACGCGGCGCCGGGGCCACAAGGGATTAAGAGAACCTTTCCCAGGCCGACTGCCGCGAAACGCCCAGAGTCGCGCCGATGTCCCCCCAGCTGACCTCGCGACGGCGCAGGGTGTCGACCACCTGTTGCAGGAAATCGCGGCTGGCGTCGGCGGCGAAGTTCACCGAGCCCATCAGCGACAGCAGTTGCTCGGTGGAGCGCTCCAGCGGCTTGGTATAACCCTTGTCGGGGATCGGCCGGCCGGCGACCACGTCGTTACACATCTCCACGCACTCGTCGCAGATGAACACGAAGGGGCCGGCAATCAGCTTGGCCACCTCCTGCTGAGACTTGCCGCAGAACGAGCAATGCAGCGCCTTGGGCAGCCTGCGGCCGGCGGCGCGTTCGAGCTTGCGGCGCGCCTTGATCTCTTCCGGCGCGCGCTTGGGTTTGGGCTCGCCCATGGCGGCTTCCTTGTCAGGTATATCCTGACTGTCAGGATCTTCCTGACACTCGCCGTCTGTCAAGGCAATCCTGACGGCGGCAATTAAGGTCATTTGGCGCCGAGGCCCGCGACGAAATGTGGGCGCCGGATGTCGACCTCTCTGCCGGGACTCAATGAATTCACTGTATTGTCAATATCTTCACCGAGAAGGGCGCTGCCGATCGGCCCTCTGCGACGCGACGCCAAGGTCCAGCTTGCATGTTTCAGAGCCGGAACCGCGCCACCAGGCTCCCGTTTGGGTCATCCAGAGACATCTCCTGGAGGGAGTTAACATGACCACCGATTTTAGCGCCACGCCGGGCGACAGTCCGGCCGACAATTCCGCCGACAGCCCGATATTTGCCGCGGTTCCGGCCTGGGAGCGCGATAAGAAGCGCCGCGGCTTTGGCGGCGGACGCCGGACAGCCGACGCGCGCAGCGTTGCGCCGGGCTACGAGTCTCCGCCGGTCGTCGACGACATGGGCGGCGTAGATCCCACCGACACCAACTTCGCCGCAGGTCCCACCTTCGCCAACCGCACCAGGCGGCCCGCATCGAGCAACGTTCCGATCGCCATCGTGGCCGGCCTGATCGTGCTGGGCGGCGTCGGCGCCGCCGGCTGGTACGCCATGCAACCGCACGGCGCTCCGGGCGTCGCCGAGTTGACCCCCGGCACATCCACATCCACCACCACCGCCACGCCGGACGGCTCAGTGACGACGCAGGTGGCTGAAGCGACGACGCCGACTTCGGCGGCCCCAGCCCCGCCCGCCGAAAAGGCCGTCACGACCACCACCACAGCCCGCAGCGCCCATGGCGCCGTGACCCACAGGACAACCACCACGGTCCGCTCGCGTGCCGCCTCGGACACCGCGGCCGACGCCAGCACAACCGCGCCGATCCGCCCGTCGGTCGAGGCCGCCCCCGCGCCGCAGCCCGCGCCCGCCGCCCCGCCGGCCGCCGCGGCCCCGGCTGCGCCCCTGGTCCTGAATATCCCGCAGGCGACCGCCCCGGCCGCGCCGCAGGCGACGGCCCCGACCACGGCCTCTCCGCCGACGACTGAAGCGGCGCCGCCGCCGACCCAGACGCCGCCGACCGCCTAGATCCTGCCGTCGGGAACTACCAAAGGGCCGTTCCGAAAGGAGCGGCCCTTTCGCTTAGGCGTTCATGGCTTGCGGATCGCGGTGATCTCTGGGAGCCCCTGGGCCTCGGTGGTGTCGAAGGCGATTTTCTGGCCGACCTTCAGACCCTTCAGCAGGTCGGGCGAGGCCAGATGGAAAGGCATGACCATCGAGGGCCAGCCGAGCGCCGGGATCGGCTCGTGCCTGAGGGTGATGACCGCCTCCTCGGCATTGATCTCGGTGACCACGCCGACGCCCTTGGCGCTGCGGCCGGAGGGCGGCGCTGCAGCGGTCGCCGCCTGGGCGAAGGCAGTGACGGGCGCGGCGGCCGCGAGGATCAGGGCAAGGATCAAGGCGGGGCGAAAGGTCATGGGCGGCTCCGATGTATCGCAGTCTTCTCGCGAGAGAATGTCGCCCGTCCGGCGCGCGAAATCCATGGCTGTCCCTTTTGCCTGCCGCATTCCCGACGTCTTCAGCCGGGCGATGACGCACCCCGCCGGCAGTTGCCCGGAATCCTCCAGGAACGCCGCCCCGTTGTCATAGACACGCGTGGCGAAGCCGGCGTCACGCAGGAGCAAGGCAACGGCGCCCCGGCCCGGCGCATCGTCGGCGATGAGATAAACCTCCCGGCCGTCCACTATCCTGGCGCCCGATCCGCGGCGGCCCCCGAGAGTCGGCGTGACGGCAGGTGTGGGGCGTTCGTGGCCATGAACGTGAGAATAAACAGGATCAGGCGCTCGTGGTCGCAAACCTCGAGCTGCCATTCCTCACCGTCCCAGAATTTTGCGGGGTTGCCGCTGAGCAGCCCGGCTGAGAGGACGACGGCGTGGAGGCGCGCGGCCTCCAGGTCGGCGAAGTCGTGGCCCACCGGATCGGGGATGTACCCGCCGTCACGAACATCGAAGAAATATCGCGGCATGGTCGGCTCCTCACTCAAGGCGGGAGCACGACTCGACGCGGTCTCTCAGCCACCGGCGCCCAGGGCTACGGCCGGCGTTAGCATCACAACCTTCGATGGCGAAGATCGTTCCGTCGGGCGCCGATGGCCCGCCCGGACCGGGAGGTCGGTAAGGCGGGTGACGTAGCGGCGCCGCGACCCACCGCCGCATCGTGCAGTTGCACCAAGCCACAGGCGGACCTGCTTGTTATTCTGTGCCAAGTGGCCTCCTGGTTTCGGGCCAGCGGGGGGTTTCGCTGGCACGATCCTCAGGAGCTCAGGCGGCAACGGTCCAGCGTCCGCCTGGGAGTTCGTCGTTGGCGGGTGGTGGGGGCCGCTGCAGCCGACGGCGACGCATCGCGGTCCGGCGTTCGCGCCGGGCCGCGACCAGCCCCTCGCCTCGAAAATCTTGCCTTGCAGACGGGGAGACCGGGGGGACGCGCAACCAACCTAGCGCGGCCGGCCGGCGTGCTCGGCCAGGATCAGGGCGGCGGCGGCGGTCACCTTGCGGCCGGTCGGCAGGTGGATGAATTCGTTGGGGCCGTGGGCGTTGGAGGCGGGACCGAGGACGCCGGTAATCAGGAACTGGGCCTTGGGGAACTTCTCGCCCAGCATGCCGATGAACGGGATGGTGCCGCCCTCGCCCATCATCGCCGCCTCGCGCCCGAAGGTGGCTTGGGAAGCGCGTTGCACGGCGGCCTCAAGCCAGGACTCCAACGGCGGGGCGTTCCAGCCAGGGCTGGCCTGGACGGTCTGGAAGCTGACCTTGGCGCCCTGCGGCGGGTCGGCGGTGAGCGTCTCTTCCAGGGCCTGGACACAAGCGTCCGGGTCCGCGGTCGGGGGCAGGCGCACGCTGAGCGCCAGCGCGGTCTTCGGCCGTAGGACATTACCGGCGCTGGCCGGAGGCGGCAGGCCATCGGCGCCGATGACGGTCAGGGCCGGGCGCCAGGTGCGGTTGAGGATCAGCTCCGGCGTGTCGCGGGTCTGCGGGGCGGTGTCGCCGGCGAAGGGAAACTTGGTCCAGACGGTTTCGCCGAGCGCCTGGGCGGCGACCCTGGCCTGGGTCTTCCGCTCGGCGGGGATCTCGACGTTGAAGGCCTTTGGGCGGATCTGGCCCGTGGCCTCGTCCTCGAAGCGCGAGAGGATCGCGCGGGCCAGGCGGAAGCTGTCGGGAACGACGCCCGAGGCGTCGCCGGAATGGACACCCTCGGTCAGCACCTCGACGGTCAGCAGGCCGCCGGCCAGGCCGCGCAGGGAGGTGGTCAGCCATAGCTGGTCGTAGTTCCCGCAGCCGCTGTCGAGGCAGATCACCAGCGAGGGGCTGCCGATGCGGTCGGCCAGATGGTCGACGTAGAACGGCAGGTCGTAGGAGCCGCTCTCCTCGCAGGCCTCGATCAGCACCACGCAGCGGGCGCGCTTCACGCCCTGCGCCTGCAAGGCCAAGAGCGCGGAGACCGAGGCGTAGATCGCATAGCCGTCGTCGGCGCCGCCGCGCCCGTAGAGCTTGTCGTCCTTGATCACCGGCTCCCAGGGGCCGAGACCCTCCGACCAGCCGGTCATTTCCGGCTGCTTGTCCAGGTGGCCGTAGAGCAGGACGGTGTCGCCCTGGTCGTCTGGGAGATCGCCCGGGCTCTCGATGAGGATGACGGGCGTGCGGCCTTCCAGGCGCACCACCTCCAGCGTCGCGCCCGGCAGGGCCTTGATCTTCTCGCGCGCCCAGCCGGCCATGTGTTCGACGGCCTGGTCGATGAAGCCGTGCGCGGCCCAGTCCTGGTCGAAGGCCGGGGACTTGGCGGGAATGCGGATGTAGTCGACCAGCGCGGGTGTGATCTCGCGGTCCCAGATCTCGGCGGTGAAGTCGTTGAGGGCCTTGGCGTCCATGGGCGAACTCTCAATGTGCGCGGATGGGCAGATGTCCTACTCCAGCCGCTCGTGCGCCCCAATGCCACATCGCGGCTGACCTAAGCCTTTCGCTAAACAGCCGGTGGGATTGGTGGCGCCGATATCCGCAGAGGCCGAGAACGAAACGATGATCGATTGGACGGAACTGGGCGAATGGACGAGCGCCTTCATGGTGGTCATCTCCGGCGCCCTGGCGGGCCACTACGCCGCGCAGGGCATGGACACAGTCCAGTGGGCCGGCGCGGTCAGCGCAGTGCTAGGCTCCATCAGCCTGGCGGTCGGGATCCGGGTCTGGCCGGCGCAGCAGAAAGCCAAGGCGCGGCGGAACTGACCCGGGCCACAGCGAAGCTGAAGACGATCTGCCACGGCAGATAGAGCACGACCGGCAGGGCAAGCCAGACGCCTATGGCCCCCCTAGTCGGCGTAGACGTCGAGGCCCATGGCGCTCAACAGGTCCTGCTGCTGCGAGAGCGTGATCTTCATCCCCTCGTGACTGCCGAGAGCCGTGAGGTCGAAACCGGAGACCTGGGCGCCGCGCAGGTCGGCGCCGGCGAACTTCGCCCCGCCGGTCAGCGTCTGGAAGAAATCGCATTTCGTCAGGTCCGCGCCCTCCAGATCGGCGTCGGTGAGATCGGCCTCGCGCAGGGACGAGCCCGACAGGTCGCAGCCCTTCAGGGCCGCGTCGGACAGGTCGGCGAGTTCCAGGTTGCATCGTTGGAACGTCACGGCCGTGTGGACCGTCTTGGGGCTGAGCGCGCGGCTAAAGTCGGCGCGGTGGAAGCGCGCCCCGCGCAGGTTGGTCTCCCTGAACGCGGTCGACCAGGCGCTGGTCCGCTCGATGTCGGCGAAGGAGAGGTCGCAGGCCTCGAAGCGCGTCTGGTCGAGCTGGGAAAAGGCGATCTGCACGCCGGAGTGGCTATCGGGATCAGCGAAATTACAGCGCACGAACACCGCCTCGCGCAGGTCCGCATGGGCGAACCGGCAACGCACGAAGCGGCACTCGCTGAACCGTGCGCCCTGCAGGATGACCGCGGAGAGCTGGCCGTCGGTGAGGATGCAGCGGCTCAGCTTGATGTCGGTCAGATCGCGCTCGGCGAAATCGTAGGCCGAAAGGTCGAGGCCTTCGTAGGACTGGCCGGGTTCGAGATCGGGGCTTGCGCTCATCTTAACCGACCGTCCCGGCGAAAGCCGGGATCCAAGCTGACTGAGGGCTTTGCGCCCGGCGATCCATTCGGTTCCAAAGGCCCCATGGGTCCCGGCTTTCGCCGGGACGATCGTGGGATCATTCCGCGCGCGCCACCGGCACCAGGATCTCGCCGCCGCTTTCGCGGAACTTCTGCGCCATTTCTTCCATGCCGACAGCCACCTCGTTCTGGCCGCGGGCGGCGTCGCGGATGTCCTGGCTGATCTTCATCGAGCAGAACTTCGGGCCGCACATGGAGCAGAAGTGGGCGGTCTTGAAGGCTTCCTTGGGAAGGCTCTCGTCGTGGTATTCGCGAGCCGTCTCGGGGTCGATGCCGAGGTTGAACTGGTCCTCCCAGCGGAACTCGAAGCGCGCGCGGGAGATGGCGTCGTCCCAGGCGCGCGCGGTCGGATGCCCCTTGGCCAGGTCCGCGGCGTGGGCGGCCAGCTTGTAGGTCATGACGCCCACCTTGACGTCCTCGCGGTTGGGCAGGCCCAGGTGTTCCTTGGGCGTCACGTAGCAAAGCATGGCCGTGCCGAACCAACCGATCATGGCGGCGCCGATGGCGGACGTGATGTGGTCGTAACCCGGGGCGACATCGGTCGTCAGCGGACCGAGTGTGTAGAAGGGCGCCTCGCCACAGACCTTCAGCTGCTTGTCCATGTTGGCCTTGATCTTGTGCATCGGCACGTGACCGGGGCCTTCGATCATCACCTGGACGTTGTGCTTCCAGGCGATTTGGGTGAGCTCGCCCAGCGTTTCCAGCTCGCCGAACTGTGCGGCGTCATTTGCGTCGGCGATGCAGCCCGGACGCAGCCCGTCCCCCAGAGAGAAGGAAACGTCGTAGGCCTTCATGATCTGGCAGATGTCTTCGAAGTGTTCGTAGAGGAAGTTCTCCTTGTGGTGGCTGAGGCACCACTTGGCCATGATCGAGCCGCCGCGTGATACGATCCCGGTCACCCGCTTGGCGGTCAGCGGCACATAGGCCAGCCGCACGCCGGCGTGGATCGTGAAGTAGTCGACCCCCTGCTCGGCCTGCTCGATCAGGGTGTCGCGGAACACCTCCCAGGTCAGGTCCTCGGCGACGCCGTTGACCTTTTCCAGCGCCTGGTAGATCGGCACGGTGCCGATCGGCACGGGGCTGTTCCTGACGATCCAGTCGCGGATGTTGTGGATGTTGCGGCCGGTGGAGAGGTCCATGACGGTGTCGCCGCCGCAGCGGATCGCCCAGACCATCTTGTCGACCTCGTCGGCGACGTGGCTGAGCACTGCCGAATTGCCGATGTTGGCGTTGATCTTCACCAGAAAGTTGCGGCCGATGATCATCGGCTCGAGCTCGGTGTGGTTGATGTTGGCCGGGATGATGGCGCGGCCGCGGGCGATCTCGTCGCGGACGAACTCCGGTGTGCAGAAATCGGGGATCTCGGCCCCGAAGTCCTCGCCGTCGCGGATGCAGAAATCGCCGGACTGGCGGCGCAGGTTCTCGCGGATGGCGACGTATTCCATTTCAGGGGTGATGATCCCGCGGCGGGCATACTCCAGCTGCGTAACGTTGGCGCCGGCTTTGGCGCGGTAGACGCGGCGCGGCGCAGTGAACTGCGGCGCCAGGTGGGCTCCCTTGGCGAAGCCGTTGTCCTCCGGCTTCACCTGACGGGGGTCTTCGACGATCTCGATGTCGCCGCGGGAGACCACCCAGGGCTCGCGGGTCTTGGACAGGCCCTTCTCGATGTCGATACTGACGGTCGGGTCGGTGTAGGGACCCGACGGGTCGTAGAGGGTCAGCGCCGGCTCGTTGGCCGACGGATGCACCGCCACCTCGCGGAACGGCACGCGGATGTCGGGCCACAGCACGCCGGGCTGATAGACCTTCTTCGACCCTGGACGTTCTCCCGTAGGGACGTTTTGGCCCTTGGGGGCGGGCTCGAGGGTTCCAGCGGGCTTATTCATGGCGTGCTCCAGCATCGTGGCGGACCATGGGCGATGGTTTGGGGGCGTCTGCCGGCGCGCATCCCTTCCCTTCGCCGGCATGACCCGGATCAGGTTCGACGGGTCGCGGGGAAGAACCCGCCTCTCAGCCGCTGCGGCGGCGCCCCGAGGAAGGCAGGGACGTTAGTCCCGAAGCCGCGACAGGGAAAGGCCCGCGGCGCAGGAACGCGCGGCTCTGGACGACTCCGGCAACGCTATTAATGTGGCGGAAAACGCTGGGAGAGAACGTCATGAAGCTTGCCTTAGTCCTGACCGTCGCCACCGCCCTGGCGGCCGCGGGCCCTGCCCTCGCCGCCCCCAAGGCTGCGGCGGCTAAACGGTGTTTCCGCACCCAGGACATTGGCAATCACACCGTCGGCGACAGCCATACCCTTTACCTCAACGTCGGGGGCAAGTCGGTCTATCGGGTGACCATGCGCAACGTCTGCCTGGGCGGCATCTCGTCGAGCGATCCGATCGAACTTGCCGCCCGCAGCGGCTCGGGCAGCGTCTGCGAGGCCGACGACCTCGACGTGCGCGCCAGCCTGGCCGGCGCGGGCGGCCTCTCCACACGCTGCCTGATTGACGAACTCGTCAAACTGACCCCCGCCGAGGTGGCGGCCCTGCCCAAGGGCGCGAAGCCGTAGCCTTCAGCCCTGGACCAGGCGCACCCGCGCTCCTGACAGGACAACCTCGCCCTGGGCGTCGGTAAGGCCGCGCGTCTTGGCGGTGGCGCGGACGGCTGCGGGGTCGCGGACCGCCACGTCGAAGGCGCCCAGGCCATCGCCGCGGCCGTCGCGGGCGACGACGAAGCGGAGCTCGCCGCCATCGTCGAGGCCGATCCGCCAGGAATCGCCGACCCGCACCGGCGTGCGGCCCACGACCTCGCCCCAGCGCGCGGCCATGGCGGTGGGATCGTCGCCCTGCAACTCGGCGCCGACGATGCCCGCGGAGACGTCGGTGCGAACGTGGTCGCGCCAGCCGGGACCGCCCCACTCCCAGCGGTCCCAGGGAT
>DASRRU010000283.1:0-10166 GCA_035656795.1 Phenylobacterium sp.
CTAACCACCCGGCCATGCCCGCCACCCTGCACGCGATCTTCGGCCCCTGCGGCGCCGGCAAGACCACCTACGCCCACGATTTCGCCCGGCGGCGCCACGCCGTCGCCTTCATCCTCGACGACTGGATGGCGCGGCTGTTCGGCCCCGACATGCCCGAGCCCCTGCAGTACGACTGGATGGTCGAGCGGGTCGGCCGCTGCGAAGGACAGATCTGGGCGACGGCGGCGGGCGTGCTGGCCACAGGGAGATCGGTGATCCTGGACATCGGGCTGATGCGCAAGGCCGACCGCGAGCGGGTCCGCCAGATCGCCGAGGCCACGGACCTGCCGCTGCAATGGCACTTCGTCGATGCGCCGGCCCACGTGCGCCGCGCCCGTGTCGCCGGCCGCAACGTGGTGCGCGGCGAAAGCTTCGCTATCGACGTTTCGCCGGACATGTTCGACTTCATTGAAGGTGTCTACGAACCGCCGGAGCCGGCCGAACTGTCTGGCGCCGTCATGAGCGTCAGCGACTAGCTGAGCTTACGCCAGCGCCGCGTAGAGCTGGCCGGGCCAGGTGGCGTCGGCGGCGCGATGGAAGGCCTCGCGCTCGGTCAGCCGGTCGTTGTAGTCCAGCAGGATCGGCGCCTCGGGCAGGACCTTCCTGTGGAGCAGGCGCGAAAGCGTGCCGCCCAGCACCACATCGGCCCCCGAGAACCGGTCGCCCAGCAGGTATTTGCGGTCCTTCAGCACCCCGGTAAGCACATCAACCATGTCGTCGAAGGCGCCGAAGCTGAACTCGAAGCCCGGCAAGTCGATCTTCTTCTCGTGCAGGGTGGCGACGGGGTCGACCACGGCGGTGGAGAACACCATCCATTTCAGATAGGCGCCGCGATCGGCCTCCTCGATTCTGGGCGCGAGGGTCCCGTAGCCGTAGCGATCGGCCAGGTAGATGGCGATCGCCGGGTTTTCGCTCACCACCACCTCGCCATCCGTCAGGGTCGGGACCTTGCCGGCCGGATTGAGTTTCAGATAGGCCGGCGCCTTCTGCTCGCCCTTGCGGATGTCGATGGTCTTGACCTTGAACGGAACGCCCAGTTCCTCCAGCATCCAGTAGGCGGTAAAGGCTCGGCTGGCGGGCGAATGATACAGGGTGATCCCGCGGGGGCTCGCCATGGGGTTTGCGTCTCCAGGCCGTCGAACTCGAGGGCTCGGACCTAAGCTAGGGCGCGCTCCCCTCCACCGCCAGTCCAGGAGCACCGGAATGCCTGCCCGCGAGCGCGTCGAAGCCTTTGTGGCCCTGGTGGAGGCCGCACGCTACGTCGAGGCGCTGGAGCAATTCTACCACCCGCAGGCCACCATGCAGGACAACCAGCAGCCCCCGCGCGCCGGCCTGGAGCGGCTGATCGCCGACGAAAGGGCGACCATGGCTCGGTTCGCCCACATGCAGACCGATCCGGTCACCGACCTCCTGATCGACGGCGACAAGGTGGTGATCCGCTGGCGATTCACCTTCACGCCGGCCGAAGGACCGCCAGTGATCATGGAGGAACTCAGCCTGCAGCGCTGGGACGGCGAGCGGATCGCCGAGGAGCGATTCTTCTACGATCCTCGCCAGACGAGGCCGCCCGCAAAGGCGTGACAGCAACAGGTCACGATGACGTCTCAAAGGGTCGGCATGCTTCGCATCTCGGCCCAATCCGGAGCTCACGGAGCACCTCCCAGGGGGCAACTTGCGTTTTGCGCCGCACAATTCTATCTTCTTTCCCCTCCCGGACGCCTGCGCCCGCGGCCGGTTTCTGCGAACTTCCAACTTAGGGCGAACCCGAGTCACCGACCTCCCATGGAAAAAGTCCCGATGACCGCCGAGGGCTATCATGCCCTCGACGAAGATTTGAAGCGTTTGAAGACCGTCGAACGGCCGGCTGTGATTGCCGCCATCGGCGAAGCGCGCGCGCACGGCGACCTGTCGGAGAACGCGGAATACCACGCCGCCAAGGACCGCCAGGGCTGGATCGAAGGCCAGATCGCCGAGATCGAGGACAAGATGGCGCGCGCCCAGGTGATCGACGTCTCGAAGCTTTCGGGCAAGCAGGTGAAATTCGGCGCCACCGTCAGCGTGATCGACGAGGACACCGAGGAAAAGGCCCGTTACCAGATCGTCGGCGAGCACGAGGCCGACGTGAAGCAGGGTCGGGTCTCGATCACCTCTCCCATCGCCCGCGCCATGATCGGCAAGGAAAGCGGCGAGACCGTCGAGGTGAACACGCCGAACGGCGTCAAGGCCTACGAGATCACCAAGGTGGAGTGGGTCTGAACCACGCCTGATGACCGGGGGGTCGCTTCCGCCTTTGACGATCTGGGCCGTCTCGGACGGCCGCCTCGGCATCGAGGCCCAGGTCCTGGGCCTGGCGGAAGCTGTCGCGCGCCGGCGTCCGGCTGAAATCACGCTCAAGCGGATCGGCTGGAAATGGGGCCTGGGGCTCCTGCCCTGGTGGCTGGTCCCGCTCCGGGCCCTCAGCGCGGACAGCCCGATCGCTGCGCCCTGGCCGGATATCTGGATCGGGGCCGGACGCGCCACGTTGCCGCTCTCCATTCGCGTACGCCGCTGGTCAGCCGGCAAGACTTTCGTGGTTCAGACCCAGGATCCGCGCGGTGCGGTGGCCGCCTTCGACCTGGTGGTGCCGCCGGTTCATGACGGCCTGACCGGCGACAATGTCCTGCCGATCATAGGCGCTCCCAACCGGTTGCACGAAGAAGCCTTCCGGCGCGACCTCGCGCGGTTCGGGCCGCGAATCGCGCCCCTGCCGCGTCCACGCGTGGCGATGATCGTTGGCGGCAAGTCCAAGACCCACGACCTGCCGCCGCGACGCGCCGAGGCCATGGCCGCCGAGGTTGCCCGCGCCGTTGGCGCGACCGGCGGGTCGCTTCTGCTCAGCTTCACCCGGCGCACGCCCGCCGCGGCCCAGGCGATCCTGACCGAGGGCCTGAAGGACCTTCCCGGCTGGATCTGGGATGGCCGGGGCGAGAACCCCTACTTCGCCTTCCTCGCCGCCGCCGACGCCATCCTGGTCACCGGCGACTCCACCAACCTGGCCACCGACGCGGCGACCACCGGCAAGCCGGTCCACGTGCTGAACATGACCGGTGGGGGCCGGAAATTCAGGCGCTTTCACATGGACCTGCAGCGGCGCGGCATCGCGGCGCCCTTCGAGGGACAGTTCAGGGAGTGGGCCTATCCGCCGCTCGACGAAACCAACCGGGCTGCGCAGGAGCTCCTACGCCGCTTTGACGCCCGAAGGCCCTGCTGACACCGTAACGCCACAGCTTGCCTGAGGGTCAACAAGGCCGAATTTTGGCAAGGCTTTCGCAACACTATCGCGGCCTGGTGGCGCAACCTTTTTTGAGTCGGGGAAATCAACGCGGCCAGCTTCTTCTTCGATCAGATGACGCAGGCGAACGCCGATGCGTTCAACAATGCGACGGACACGATCATCTTCCGCACCGGCTCGGCGTCGCAGGCCAGGGTGCTCTACAACCCCCTGTCCTTTGGCGAAGCGCCCAGCGTCACGCCGTCCTTGGGCGGCAACAGCGTGACCTTCGCCAACGATGGCGCCCAGGTGCGCGGCCTGCCCAGCGTCGGCCTCTTCACCGACGGCTCGAGGCTCTACATCGGCTCGACCGGCGACGACACCGTGACCGGCACGGCCGGGGCCGATGGCCTGTTCGGCGGCGCCGGCGATGACAGCATGGGCGGCGGCGTGGGCGGCGACGACCTGTTGCAGGGCAACCAGGGCCACGACACCCTGGTCGCCAGCGCCGGCGGCCTGAACACCATCTTCGGCGGCCAGGGCGACGACAGCATCGACATGCCCGCCGCCGGCAAGTCGCCGACCGCCACCAACTTCGCTCAGGGCAACCTCGGCAACGACACCATCACCGCCGCGGGATCGACGGGCGTCACCACGCTCATCGTCGGCAACGGCGGCGCGGACGTGCTGGGCGCGGGGGCGGCAACGACACCTTCAAGTTCGCCGCAGCGGACACGCCGGTCAGCGCCGGGGTGAGCGGGATCGCGTCGATCACCGACTGGACGTCCAGCGACTCGCTGCAGTTCACCGGAACCGGCGGCGCGATCGGGACCGGAACGAGTTTCTATCACAACGACAGCCTTACAGCGTCGAAGTTCAGCGCCGCCGAGAGCATTGCCAACACGCAGATCAGCGCCACGCACGGGACGAACAAATACGCCGCCGTCCAAGCGGGCTCGAGTGTCATCATCTTCGTCGACACCAACGCCGACCACTCGATCACCGCAGCAGACGAAGCGGTTATCCTGACCGGCAAGTCGCTGACCGACATCGTGGCCACCGACTTCATCTGACCGCCACAAAGTCCTGATCTTGCGAGGGCCGCCCTTTGGGGCGGCCCTTTGCGTTTGGGCCTAGGGTGTCGAGCTCGATTCGAATCGGAGAGGTCGGTGATGAGCGGTCCCAGCATCCTGTTCGTCGTGGACGCAGGCCCGGCGGTCGGCGGCGGCCATGTCATGCGCTCGCTCACCCTGGCGGGGGCGCTCGCCGGCCAGGGCGCGACCTGCCGCTTCGTCGCGCCGCCCGCGGTGGAAGCCATCGTCGCGGCCTTTGCGCCAGAGACCGAACGGCTGGAGGCGGCCTCCGCCTCGCCCATCGACCTGGCCTCGGTAGCCCGCACGGCGCGGTTCGATGCGGTGGTCTTCGACCACTATGGGCTTTCAGAGCCCGACCACCGAGCCATCGCCCAGGGCCGCCCGGCGCTGGTGATCGACGACCTTGCCGACCGGCCGCTGGGCGCGGACCTGTTGCTCGACTCCGGGCCCGCGCGGCGCGCCGAGGACTATGACGGACTAACGCCCGACGGAGTGCGACTGCTGCTCGGCCCGCAATATGCGCCGGTGCGCCCCGAGTTCGCCGCCCTGCGCGAGACCGCGCTCGGCTGGCGCGGCGAGCCGGTGGGCCGGATCCTGGTCTCGCTCGGCCTCACCGACATCGACGCGATCACCAGCCGGGTCGTTGAGCGGCTGCGCCCCAGGGTCAGCGAGGTTGGCATCGACGTCGTCCTGGGCGCCGAGGCCCCCAGCCTGGCCGGTCTGAGCAAGATCGCCCGGCGCGACACCCGCATCGTCCTGCACGTCGACAGCCCGCACATGGCCCGCCTGACCGCCGAGGCGGACATCGGCATTGGGGCGGCCGGGTCCTCCACCTGGGAACGCTGTACGCTTGGCCTGCCGACGCTGGCGATCGTGCTGGCCGAGAACCAGCGCGCGGCGGCCCGCACCCTGGCCGAACGCGGCGCGGCCCTCACCCTCGACGTCGGCGACCCGGCTTTCGACGCCGGCTTCGACCGGGCGCTGATGCGGCTGACCGCCGACACGGGCCTGCGCCGCCAACTGGCCGCCGCCAGCGCCGAACTCTGCGACGGCCTCGGCGCGCCGCGGGTGGCGGAGACGTTCCTGAAGCTGATCGTGGCCAGGACCGGTTAGCGGATTTCACGCACCCTGATCCGACGCTGACCGCGTCGTGTTGCCCCTGGCCTCTGGATCTGGAGGATCGCCCAGGCCGCCGAACGCACATCGCAGGAAGCGGCCAGCGCTCTTGCTCCGCCTGTTGAGACCCTGCGCATCATTCACCACGCACGCGTGGTGGCCGGCGAAAGCCGCAGCGCACATAGCCACAAGGGCGGTCCGGCGCCTGCCAGCACGTCCTCGCGGCCGGCTTGTAGGTCCGCCGAGGTTGGGCTCAGGTCCATCAGGCCCGGTTCACCGTATTGGCCTTGATTACCGCCGAGCCGTCGGCGGCGAGGTCTGCACGCGTGTCGGTGAGGCTCAGGGGCCCCGTGAGCATGGCGTTGACCGCGTCGAGGCCAGTGCAACCGTCGTGGCGACGCGCCACCAGGTAGCGCAGCGAGATCCGCTCGTGGTCGGCGGCGTCCGGCTGGGTGCCGTGCAGGGTGCAGGCATGCCACATGGCGGCAAAGCCGGTGTCGCCGGTCAGGATCTTCTGGCGGGCCACCACCTCGCCGTGCTCGCCGTTGCGGTAGAGCCAGTCGGTGTCGCCGATCCGGGTCAGGTTGTGCGGAAAGACCGAGCCGCCGAGCTTGTGGCTGCCCTCAAGCAGGTACAACGGCGCGTCGGCGCGGCTCACCGGGTGAAGGTAGATGTAGAGGGTCAGGAAGTCGGCCGCGCGGGACTTGTAGTCGATCAGGTCCTGATGGAAATCGATGCCGTAGAAGTAGGTCACGTCGCGGTATTGCGGCCGCACATAGGCGCCCAAATTGTTCACCGGGTTGCCCAGGATGCGCCTGCGAAGCCACTCCGGCACCGAGCCCGCGGGCACGCCGCAGACCACCTTCTTGTTGAGGATCTCGTAGTCGGGGCCCAGCAGGGCGGTGATGCCCTCGACGATCTGGGGCGCCCGTTCGACGAAGCCCAGGCCGTCCTCCAGCCCCTCCAGGAGGTTGCGGCCAGGACGCGGATTGACGCCGGTGTAGAGCGGGTCGGCGTCGAACTCTGCTTCGCTGAGGAACAGGCTCGAGCCGAAGTCGCGGGTGGCGCGGATGCGGGCCAGGAGCTCGGCGCAGGCGCGGGTGTCCAGCGGCTGGTCGAAGAGATGCGCGCCGTCGCGGATGAAGTCTTCGACGACGGCCTCGGCCAGGGACGGCTCAAGGTCGCGTGGCTTCGGCATGGCGTTCATCGGACAGTCTCCCGGAAACCGGAATATCAGGCCGCGATTTGGCTGAATCCGCGGTTAACTTATGGCTATCCCAGCATGTCCCAGCCGAGTGGTTCGCCGCGTGTCAGGTCGCGAGCCGCCGGTCGGCCCAGCACCTCGTCCAGGTGCGCGGGCGGCAGGCCGTTGCCGGGCCGCACAGAGCGGATGTTGGCCCGGGTCAGGACCTCGCCGGCCTTGACGTCGGCGGTGACGTAGAGCGAGCGGCGGAACTGGCGGTTGGTCCGTTCCGAGCCCAGCACGTCGTAGTGGGCGCGGCCGAGCGCGGTCCAGGCGTCCTTGCAATCGCGGACCAGGGCGGTGAACTCCGCCGGTTCCAGGCTGAACGCGGCGTCGGGCCCGCCGTCGGATCGGGCGAGCGTGAAGTGCTTTTCGATGACACAGGCGCCCATGGCGATCGCCGCCACCGAGGCCGCCGAGCCGTGGGTGTGATCGGACAAGCCGATGGGGCAGTCGAACCGCTGGGCCATGTCGGCGACGGTGCGGACGTTGGCGTCGGCGAGGTCGGCCGGATAGCTGGAGACGCAGTGCAGCAGCACCACGCCCGCCGCCCCGCCCTCCAGCGCCGCCGTCCGGGCCGCCTCGATCTCGGCCAGGTTGGCCATGCCGGTCGAGATGATCAGCGGCTTGCCCCGGGCCGCGGCGTAGCGGATCAGCGGCAGGTCGATGGCCTCGAACGAGGCGATCTTGTAGGCCGGCGCACCCAGGCCAGCGAGCAGGTCGACGGCGGTCTCGTCGAAGGGGCTGGAGAACAGGGTGACGCCGCGTTCGGCCGCCCGGGCGAACAGGGCTGCGTGCCATTCGTAGGGCGTCTGGGCCTCGCGGTAGAGCTCGTGCAGGCTGCGACCGTCCCACAGGCCGCCGGTGATCCGGAATTCCGGCCGGTCCACGTCGAGGGTGATGGTGTCGGCGGTGTAGGTCTGGATCTTGATCGCATCGCAGCCGGTGGCGGCGGCCGCGTCGATCATGCTGAGCGCGCGCTCCAGGCTGCCGTTGTGGTTGCCCGACAGTTCGCAGATCACATAGGGCGGCTGATCCGCGCCGATCCGGCGGCCGGCGATCTCGATATGGGGCGAGGCGCTCATCGCGCGGCAGTCTAAGCCCCGGGGGCTGAAACGCGCGTTAACTAAGCCGGCTTCAGAGCAACGACGGCGGCGGGAGGTCGCCGGCGACCTTCGGCCGGGTCCCGGCCAACAGCCCCAGCGCAACGCCCGTGCCCAGGCCCACCATGGCCGCCGCGGAGAACAGGCGCAGGCCGAGGCCCAGCGCAACACCCGCGCCGAGCGCCGCCCCCACCAGGCCGATCACGCCGGCGGTCTTCAATTCGTCTTGCATGCGCCGCTCCAGAATCGCACCTACATAAAGGCCATGACTGAAGATCGTTCCGAACCCCGCTCCGACCCGAATGCAAGGGCCGTTCGCTGCCTGATCGTGGGATCGGGCCCGGCCGGCTACACCGCCGCCGTCTACGCTGCGCGCGCGCTCCTGAACCCCGTCATGATCCAGGGGATCCAGCCGGGCGGCCAGCTTACCATAACCACCGACGTGGAGAACTATCCGGGCTTCGCCGAGGTCATCCAGGGCCCCTGGCTGATGGACCAGATGAAGGCCCAGGCCGAACATGTGGGAACCGAGGTCATCAACGACGTCGTGCTGTCCGCCGATCTTTCGAAGCGACCGTTCCGATTGACGACGGATTCTGGCCAGGTCTGGCTGGCCGAGACGCTGATCATCGCCACCGGCGCCCAGGCCAAGTGGCTGGGCCTGCCGTCTGAGCAGAAGTTCCAGGGGTTCGGCGTCTCCGCCTGCGCCACCTGCGACGGCTTCTTCTACCGCGGCAAGGAGGTGATCGTGGTGGGCGGCGGCAACACCGCGGTGGAGGAAGCGCTGTTCCTGACCAACTTCGCCTCGAAGGTGACGGTGGTGCATCGCCGCGAGGAGTTCCGCGCCGAGAAGATCCTCCAGGAGCGGTTCTTCGCCCATCCGAAGACCGAGGTGATCTGGGAACACTCAATCGAAGAGGTCGAGGGCGGCGCCGACCCGATGGGCGTCACCGGCGTGCGCCTCAAGAACGTCACGACGGGCGCGACCCAGGCGCTGCCCTGCGACGGCCTGTTCGTGGCCATCGGCCACGCGCCCGCCTCGGAGCTGTTCAAGGGCCAGCTGGAGATGGACGCCGCGGGCTACCTGAAGGTGAAGGCCGGCTCGGCCTCGACGGCCATCGAGGGGGTCTACGCCGCCGGCGACGTCACGGACGACATCTATCGCCAGGCGGTCACCGCGGCCGGCATGGGCTGCATGGCCGCGCTCGAGGCCGTTCGCTTCCTGGCCGAGGAAGACCACCGCAAGGCCAACCATCCGATCAGCCACCACGAGGCGGAAAAGATCGGCGTCTGGTGAGCCGGTGATCCGTTACGTCCGACCCGCCGACCACACGGCCATCGCCGAGGTGGTTTCCTCAGCCTTCGGGCGGACGGACGAGGCGCGGCTGGTCGAGCGGCTGCGCGCCGACGAAGACACCATGTTCGAGCTCGTCGCGGAGGATGCCGGCGCGGTCGCAGGTCATATCTTCTTCAGCCGCCTATGGGCCGATCGGACCGGGCTCTACGGCGCCCTGGCCCCATTGGCGGTGCGCCCGGAGCGGCATGGGGAAGGCCTGGGCTCGAACCTGGTCCGCACCGGCCTGCAGTGCGCACGCGAGTTCGGCTGCCACGGCCTCCTGGTGTTGGGCGATCCGGCCTACTACGGACGCTTCGGCTTCTCTGCGGATGAGGCGCGGAGTGTTTCCGCGCCCTACCGCGGGCTGCCCGCCTTCCAGGCGCTGGCGCTGGAGGACGGCGCATTCTCGGAGCCCCTGAGCGTTGCTTACCCGGACGCGTTCGGCGCGGTTAGTTCTCCCCCGGGCCCTTGGGCGCCGCCGCCGCAGGCTTGACCGGCGCGGAGGCCGAGGCGTCCATGCCCTTTTCCATCGCCGCCAGGCTGTCGTTGATGCGCTTGACCTCGTCGGGCGTGGGCTGGCGGCGCGGGGCGTAGAGCATGCCCATCACCCGCGTGCGCTCGCCGGTCGCGGTGGTAGGGTCGGCCACGCTGTAGGTGCGAACCTCGCCGGCGACGGCCAGCGTGATCTGGCGCTCGGCCGGCAGGCCTTGCGTCTGGGCCGACAGGTAGCCCTGGGTGCGCGGGTCAAGGCTGGCCAGCAGTTGCGGCGACAGGTCGGACTCGCGGCCCGCATAGCGCCCGCTGAAGGCCGGCGGCTCGCCCCACGGGCCCGTCCAGCGATAGAAGATGTGCTGGCCCACCTGGGTCATCTTCACCAGCGTGGGCGCCCAGTAGGGCACCACGTAGGCTGCATGATAATGGGTCGCCGAGCCCACATCCTTGTCCACGAAGCCGGCCAGCGCGCGTTTGGCGACGTCCTGCGCCT
>DASRRU010000284.1:0-8668 GCA_035656795.1 Phenylobacterium sp.
CGTCGTGAGCGGCGTCTCGGCCCGTTCGCGCTCGCGGCCGAGGCCCTTCGATATCTCGAGCCTGCCCTGGTTCGACGATCCGGTGGCGCTGGCGACCTCCTCCGAGACCGACATCTTCGTCGAGCTGATCGGCGGCTCCGACGGCCCGGCCAAGGCCGCGGTCGAGGCGGCGCTGCGCGCCGGCAAGCCCGTGGTCACCGCCAACAAGGCCCTGATCGCCGAGCACGGCGCGGAGCTGGCGGCGCTGGCCGAGAGCCACGGCGCGCCTCTGCTGTTCGAGGCCGCGGTCATGGGCGGGGTGCCGGCGGTGAAGATGGTTCGCGAGGCCCTGGTCGGCGACGATATCAAGTCGGTGGCCGGCATTCTGAACGGCACCTGCAACTACATCCTCACCGAAATGGAAGCGACCGGCCGGTCCTTCGCCGAGGTGCTCGGCGAGGCCCAGCGCCTGGGCTATGCCGAGGCCGATCCGACCATGGACGTGGGCGGGTTCGACGCGGCCCACAAGATTTCCATTCTGGCGGCCCTGGCCTTCGGCTGCGCCCCCAACTACGCTGCCGCCGAGATCGAGGGCATCGAGGCCGTCGACCTGCTGGACATCAAGCTGGCTCGCGATCTCGGCTACAGGATCAAGCTGGTGGCCTCCGCCGATCGCTCGCCGGACGGAGTGCTGGTGCGGGTGCATCCGTCGCTGGCGCGGCTCGACCACCCGTTGGCCCAGGCCGGGGGGGCGCTGAACGCGCTGTTCATCGAGGGGGCGCGGATCGGCCGCATCTTCGTCCAGGGACCGGGCGCGGGCGCTGGGCCGACAGCCGCGGCGGTGGCTGCCGACATCGCCGACGTCATGGCCGGCGCCGTGCGCCCGGTCTTCCAGGCCCCGGCGGGCGAGCTTTCGCCCTTCACGCCCGTCGACCCGTCCAAGAGCGTCGGCCGCGCCTACCTGCGCCTGTCGGTGAAGGACGAGCCTGGGGTGATCGCCGCAGTTTCCGAAACCCTCGCCGAGGCCGGCGTCTCCATTGAGAGCTTTCTGCAGAAGCCGGTGGAGGACGCGCCGGAAATTCTGAAGGGGGGCGTGCCCATCGTGCTAACCACCCACGCGGTAGCTGAGAGCGTGCTCAAGGCCGCCATCGAGCGCATCGCCGCTCTCCCGGCTGTGCTCGACCGTCCGAGACTGCTACGCATCGCTCGCATTTGATGAAATCCGGAGACGTGAGACTACCATGAGTTCCGAAGTCCTCGACCGCAGCCTGGTGCTGGAAGCGGTCCGCGTCACCGAGATTGCCGCCATCGCCGCCTGGAACATGGTCGGCCGCGGAGACGAGAAGGCTGCCGACCAGGCCGCCGTCGACGCCATGCGCACGGCGCTCAACGACCTCCATATCGATGGCGAGATCGTCATCGGCGAGGGCGAGCGCGACGAGGCGCCGATGCTCTACATCGGCGAAAAGGTCGGCAAGGGCGGCAAGCACAAGATCGACATCGCCCTGGACCCGCTGGAAGGCACGACGCTGACGGCCAAGGCCATGGCCAATGCGCTGGCGGTGATGGCCTGGGCGCCGAAGGGCACCATGCTCAACGCGCCCGACACCTACATGGACAAGATCGCCTGCGGTCCCGGCTATCCGGCTGGCGTCATCGACCTCGACAAGTCGCCGGCCGACAACGTCAAGGCGCTCGCCAAGGCCAAGGGCGTGGCGCCGGAAGAGTTGACCGTCTGCGTCCTCGATCGCCCGCGCCACGCCGAGATCATCGCCAGCCTGCGCTCGGTGGGCTGCCGCATCTATCTGATCACCGACGGGGACGTGGCGGGCGTGATGAACACCGCCGATCCCTCGACGGGCGTCGACCTCTACGTGGGGCAGGGCGGCGCCCCGGAGGGCGTGCTGGCCTGCGCGGCGCTCAAGTGCGTCGGCGGCCAGTTCCAGGGCCGGCTCGTCTTCCGCAACGCCGACGAGCGCGCGCGCGCCGCCCGCGTCGGGATCACCGACCTCGACCGTAAGTACGACCTGCACGAAATGGTCCGCGCCGACGCCATCTTCGCCGCCACCGGCGTCACCGACGGCGCCCTGCTCGACGGCGTGAAGGTCGAAGGCGGATTCGTCCACACCCACACTCTGGTGCTGAACTCCGCCACCCGCACGTCCCGCGAAGTGCGGATGAAGCGGCCGGTTTAGGAGTTCATTCCAAGGCGCGCTACTTCTCGCCCGCCGTCTTTCCATCGGCCGCCCGGGCCGCGCGCAGGATGCCGGGGAGGGAATAGTTGCCCTCGTGGCAGGCGTATTCGTACATCGGCCCCTCGGCGGTGCGGAACACCTCCTCGCCGCGCCAGACCTGCGTGAACAATGTCGGGTCTTCGACCTCGAACTGGTAGGCGATCGCGTTCGGCCCGGTTCGCGTGAACCGCTCCGTCACGCGGGCGTGTTCGGACAGGTAGATATCGTCGGAGATCTTGGTGGCGCCGGGCCGCAGGTCCGTGGTCTCGACCACCAGGGTCGCGCCGTCCCAGTGGCCGCGCGAGACGCCGGTCCAGCTTCCCAGCGCCATGGAGCGCCGCGCATCCAGGCCAGGGCCGACGATCTCGACGATGCGCGTCTCGTGGTCCTTCTCGCCGACGATCGCCAACCAGCCGGGCGTCTGCACGATCTGGATCAGGTTGGCGTCGTGTGAGTTGACCAGCGGGGCGGCGCCGCTCGCGTTGGTGAGGCAGCGCTCGTCGGTGTCTCTGGCCTCGACGTTGTCGTAGTCCTCGGTATCGCGCCCGATATGCAGGCGTGTGCGGGCCTCCGGCTTCCAGGGGATCCGGCCGTCGGCGGGGTCGACGATCCAGGAGGAACGAATCTCACCGCGAATTCGCGCAAGGCCGGGGCCGTTGTCGGGGAATTCCGATTCGTTTTGGCCCAGGACGTCGTGGACAGGGTCGATCAGTTCGCCCTTGTGCGCGCGCCTGGGGGCCTCATAGGCTTCGGCCTCCGCTGGCGGGACCACCAGGGCCTTGAAGGCTTTTGGCCGCTGCAGCCAGGTGTACCAGGCGTTGGTCCAGACGCCGGTCAGGTCGCCGGCCGGGGCAGGGGCCGCGCGGGCGCCTCCGGTCCAGGCCGCCGCTCCTGCCGCCGCGAGTAGACTTCGCCGATCTATCATCTGCCGGTTCTCATCCTGACGTTATCTTAGATATCTCCCGCGGCTGCGTACCTGAACAAATTTGCAGGCTGCGCACGACAGGCCGAACAGATGGCAGCATCCGACGACGCGACGTTCGCACCGCGCTGGCTGGTGGCCGTCGGCGGCCGCGCCTTCGACTTCCATACCCACACCACTTCGGAGGTGGTCTCGGAGCGCTTCAGCCCGCGCAGCCTCGATCGCGAAAAAAGCTTCAGGGGCATTGCACCGAAGATTTCCGTTCAGCGCGCATCGGGCGCGGGCAACCTGATCTATGCGGTGATGTCTCAGGGCATGCGAACCGGGGGAGTCAATTCAGGAGGGGCGGCGCCGCTTCCGCCGCAGCAGGAGACCTTTGCGCCCGATCGACTGACCAACTTGGAGGAGAGCCTCAAGCTGCGGTTCTGGGACGACCGAGTGGCCCTGAAGTTCGCGGTTTCTACGACCTGTGGAAGAACATCCAGACCGACCAGTACCGAGCGTCGGGCATTCCCTTCACCACCAACGCCGGCGATGCCGACATTCTGGGCCTGGAGGCGGAGGCGCAGGTCCAGATCTCCGAAAACCTTTCGGCGCAGCTCAACGGCTCCCGGCTGGAGGCGTCACACCTCGGCCAGGGCCTCCTCCTGCAAACTGATCCCCCTTTAAACTGATCCATTGCCCGCCGGCCGCGGTCGAGCGCGGCCTGGCCTCGTGTTTCCGCCGCGAAACGCATGGCGGCTTGCGCGAGCGTGGCCACTGCCTAAGCTTGCTGCAACAATCTGGGGGATCATCTGACATGCATCGTCGAGCCTATTTCGCCACGGCGCTTACCGCGGCCCTGCTGGTCGCCGGGACCTGCGCCGCCGCCGACTTAGCGCCCGCCAAGGCCAGCGCCGTCCGCGACCTGTCAGCGACCACCACGCCCGAGGCCGTCGGCTTCGACTCCAAGCGGCTTAAGTCCCTGGACGACTATATGGCCAAGGTGGTCTCCGATGGCCGGGTCGCCGGCATGACCACGTTGCTGGCCCGCCACGGCAAGGTGGTGGAGTTCAAGACCTACGGGAAGACCAGCCTCGAGACGGGCCAGGCCATGCCGAAGGACGAGATCTTCCGCATCTATTCCATGTCCAAGCCGCTGACCGGCGTGGCCATGATGATCCTGTTCGAACAGGGCAAGTGGCGACTCGACGACCCGGTCACCCGCTACGTGCCGGAGTTCAAGAACCTCAAGGTGATGGTCAAGGCCGACAAGGACGGCAACATCACCGAGACCGAGCCCATGAAGCGCCCGCCGACCATGCGCGAGATCATGAGCCACACCGCCGGCTTCGGTTACGGCCTCGGCGATGAGCATCCGGTGGACAAGCTCTATCGCAAAAAGGAAGTGCTGGGCTCGACCGGTCTGCACCAGATGATCGAGCGCACCGCCGACATTCCGCTGATGTACCAGCCGGGAACCAACTGGTCCTATTCGAGCGCCGTCGATATCCAGGGCTACATCGTCGAGAAACTCACCGGCAAGACCCTGGGCCAGTTCCTGCAGGAGAACGTCTTCGCGCCCCTGAAGATGAAGGACACGGCCTTCTATACGGGCGCCGCCAAGGCCAACCGCCTGGCCGCGGTCTACGTCGCCGAAAAGGGCGAAACCAAGATCCACGAGGCCAAGGAGCTCTTCGGCCAGAAGATGCCGGACTACTCCAAGCCTCCGGCGATGGAGTCCGGCGGCGGCGGCCTGACCTCGACCACCATCGACTACGCCCGCTTCTGCCAGATGATGCTCAACAAGGGCGAGCTGGACGGTGCGCGGGTGCTCTCGCCGGCCTCCATCGAGCTGATGGACACCAATGTCATTCCGCACAATGTCCTGGTGACCACCAACGGCACCTCCGGCATTCGTTTCAATGAGGCTGTGGGCTTCGGTCTCGACTTCCAGGTGGACAACGACCCGCGCCGGGCCGGGTCCCTGGAGGGCAAGAACACCATGAGCTGGGGCGGCGCGGCCGGCACCTGGTTCTGGATCGACCCGACCAATGACGTCCTGTTCGTGGGCATGATCCAGCGCATGGGCGGCACCGGCGGGGATGACTTGGGGACCCAGGCGCGGACCCTGACCTACCAGGCGCTGCTGCACCCGGAGAAGTAAGGGCTTTTTCCCTCCCCTTCATGGGGACGGTCGAGTCGGCGGTGTTGGCCGGGGTGGGGAAGTCCTGTTCAATCCCTGAGCCCCCCTCCGACCCTTACGTCCCCACCGGACCTCGCGGTGCTCGGCCACCCTCCATGACGGTGAGGGACTGCTCCCCGCCTTGACTTTCGCCCCCCTCCGTGCGCCCTTCCGCGCCTCGTAAAACAGCCGATTTTCCAGGTAAATGCACGCCTACCGCACCCATACCTGCGGCGCGCTTCGCGCCGCCGACACCGGCAAGACGGTCCGCCTGTCCGGCTGGATCCACCGTAAGCGTGACCACGGCGGGCTGATGTTCGTGGACCTGCGCGACCACTACGGCCTGACGCAGCTCGTGCTGTCGCCTGAGACGCCCGGGTTCGAGCTGGTCGAGCACATCCGCGCCGAGAGCGTCATCCGCGTCGACGGCGAGGTGGTGGCCCGCTCCGCCGACACGGTGAACCCGAACCTGCCCACCGGCGAGATCGAGATCCGCGTGCGCCACGTCGATGTGCTGTCGGCGGCCAGCGAGCTGCCGCTTCCGGTCTTCGGCGAGCCCGACTATCCGGAAGAGATCCGGCTGAAGAACCGCCATCTGGACCTGCGGCGCGAGACCCTGCACCGCAACATCGTCCTGCGCTCCAAGGTGATCCACTCGATCCGCAACCGGATGATCGACCAGGGTTTCCTCGAGTACCAGACGCCGATCCTGACGGCCTCGTCGCCCGAGGGCGCGCGCGACTTCCTGGTGCCGTCGCGCCTGCACCCGACCAAGTTTTACGCCCTGCCGCAGGCGCCGCAGCAGTTCAAGCAGCTGCTGATGGTCTCGGGCTTCGACCGCTATTTCCAGATCGCGCCCTGCTTCCGCGACGAGGACCTTCGCGCCGATCGTTCGCTGGAGTTCTACCAGCTCGACGTCGAGATGAGCTTCGTGACCCAGGAAGACGTGTTCGCCGCGATCGAGCCGGTGATGCATGGCGTGTTCGAAGAGTTCGCCGACGGCAAGCCGGTGACGCCGTACCCGTTCCCGCGCATCCCGTTCCGCGAATGCATGGCCAAGTACGGCACCGACAAGCCGGACCTGCGCAACCCGATCGTCATGCAGGACGTCTCGGAGCATTTCCGTGGCGGCGGTTTCGGCCTCTTTGCGCGGATCCTGGAAGACGCCAAGAACGCCGTGTGGGCGATCCCCGCGCCGAAGGGCGGCTCACGCGCGTTCTGCGACCGCATGAACAGCTGGGCGCAGGGCGAAGGCCAGCCCGGCCTGGGCTACATCTTCTTGAGCGAGGACCAGGGCGGCTGGGGCGGCCCGATCGCCAAGAACCTCGGGCCGGAGAAGACCGCCGCGGCCATGGGGCAGATCGGGATGGGGCAGGGTGATGCCGCCTTCTTCGTGGCCGGCGACCCCAAGACCTTCGCCAAGTTTGCCGGGACCGCGCGGACCAAGGTGGGGACCGACCTCAATCTGGTCGATGAGAACCGCTTCGAGTTCGTCTGGATCGTCGACTTCCCGATGTTCGAGATGAACGAAGAGACCAACCACGTCGACTTCAGCCACAACCCCTTCTCCATGCCACAGGGCGAGCTGGAGGCCCTGAACACCAGGGACCCGCTCGACGTGCTCGCCTACCAGTACGATATCGTCTGCAACGGCTATGAGCTGTGCTCCGGGGCGATCCGGAACCACCTGCCGGAGATCATGCTGAGGGCCTTCGAGATCGCCGGCTATGGGCCGGGCGTGGTCGAGGAGCAGTTCGGCGGCATGCTGAACGCCTTCCGCCATGGCGCGCCGCCGCACGGGGGCCTGGCGCCTGGCATCGACCGCATTGTCATGCTGCTGGCCGGCGAGACGGCCATCCGCGAGGTCATCGCCTTCCCGCTGAACCAGCAGGGGCAGGACCTGATGATGAATGCGCCTTCAGAAGTCTCTGACAAACAGCTGAAAGAGCTGCATATTCGGCTCGCCCCTCAAATCAAGGCCTGAGCGAAAGGCAACTAGGGCGTTGTCCGGGGCTGCGACGCCACCAGATAGCGGTAGGGGCCGGGCGGGGCCGGTGGCGCGGGCGGGGCCGGCGGCGCCGGGATGGTCACGTGGATGTGGCCCATCGGGATATGCAACGGGCCTGTGCACGGCTTGGCGGTCAGACCGTTGGGCACGCGGGTGCGGCTGTTGCCGCAGGCGTCATCGAGCTGGTCCTGGGTCAGGTTCTTGGCGTGCGAAAGGTCGGCGTCGCCGATCTGTGTCCTGTGCAGGTCGGCGTCCTTGAAATCCGCTCCGTCGAAGTTGCCGCCCAACAGGACGGCGAATTCGAGCACCGCATCACCGAACTGGGCCTTTTCGAACCGCCCGTAGGTCAGGGTGGCGGCGCGTAGCGTGGCGTCGTGGAAGTCCGCGCCGCGGGCGATCACCCTGTTGAGGTTGGCCGCCGTCAGGTCGGTATTGCGCATGATCACGCCGACCATCTGCGCCTGGTTGAAGTTCGAGCCCTGGGCTGCGGAGTCGGTGAAGTCCGCGCCCGATAGGTTGGCGTCGGCGAATACGCTGCCGCTGGCCTGGGTGTCGCGCAGCTTGGCCCGGGTCAGGATGGCGTTGCTGAAGTTGACGCCGAGAATCTGGGAATCGGTCAGGTCGGCGCGGGTCAGGTCGGCGCCTACGAAGATCGACGAAATGAAATGGGCTTCGCGAAGGTCAGATCCCACGAGGGCCGCGCCGGAGAAATTCGCGTTCATGAAGTGCGCGCCGTGCAGGCGTCGACCGGAAAGTTCGCACTTCACGCAATCGCCGCCAAAGCTGTTTGAGCGCGGCACCTCGCGGTCGCCGGCGCCTCGAGCGTGAGCCGCCATCGGCACGGCCACCGTGAGGGCCGTCAACGCGATCAGCAGGGGCGAGGTCGTCTTTGCCACTCGGCGACTATCCTTGAACTTCCAGAATTCATGTGCCCGCCGAGGGCCACAGACGCCACTTAATTCGCGGTAATTGTTAAGGGCTTAGGCGCAACGCTTGTCATCTGGCTAACCCTCAGGCGCCCAGGTCTTCGCCCCGCCGGCCGGCGCGGACGCCGCAGCTCTCGCAGATCAGGGCGGCGCCCTTGCGCACGACGGCCACATCGCCGCAGGCCGCGCAGACATCGGCGGCCTCATGCGCCCCTGGTCCGCTGGCGCGATTGGCGGAGGGCAGGAACACCAGGTTGTCAGGCGCCGCGCCGCGCGAAAAGCCGCGCGAAATGAACCGCGAGGCCGGTTGCGGCCCCTCGGTCGCCAGCGCCTCTCCGTCCAGGGCGTCGGCCTTGCCACGGCCCAGGCCGTCGGCGTTGAGCTCGCCCGGATCGCCGGTCGCCAGGTCCCGTCGCCCCAGGTAGGAGACGCCCA
>DASRRU010000285.1:0-8828 GCA_035656795.1 Phenylobacterium sp.
AAAAAAAAAACAAAATAGAAAAATCACTCTAACTGCAGTTCACAACACACCTCATCCTAAAACACAACCTAAAGCAAAAGACCAACACGCTGCGCGGTGTGGAGATCTTCGTCCTCGACGAGGCCGACCAGATGCTCGACCTGGGCTTCGTGCTGCCGATCCGCAAGATCGTGGCGCACATGCCCAAGCAGCGTCAGAACCTGTTCTTCTCCGCCACCATGCCCACCGAGATCGGCAAGCTGGCCAGCGAGCTCTTGAACGACCCGCTGCGCGTCTCGGTGACGCCGCAGGCGACCACTGTCGAAAAGGTGAACCAGCGCGTCCTCTTCGTGGAACAGGGCCGCAAGCGCGCCCTGCTCTCCGAGCTGTTCGATGATCAGGGGTTCAAGCGCGTCATCGTCTTCACCCGCACCAAGCGCGGCGCCGACCGCGTGGCCCGCGGCCTGGAGCAGGTGGGCGTCGAGGCCGCTTCGATCCACGGCGACAAGAGCCAGGGCCAGCGTGAACGCGCGCTCGCCGACTTCAAGGCCGGCAAGGTCCGCGCCCTGGTGGCCACCGACATCGCCGCCCGCGGCATCGACATCGACGCGGTGACCCACGTGGTGCAGTACGAGCTGCCCAACGTGCCGGAGAGCTACGTCCACCGGATCGGGCGCACCGCGCGCGCCGGCGCCGACGGCTCAGCCGTGGCCTTCTGCTCGGACGACGAGCGCACCCTGCTGCGCGACATCCAGAAGGTGACGCGCCAGACCATCCCGTCCTTCGACCGGCGCAACGACAAGCAGCTGGGCGCGGCCACCGCGGCCATGCCGGAGCCGCAAGGCGTCAAGCCGGACCGCGCCGACACCCGCGGCGCGGGGGGTGGACGCGGCAATCATCAGCCGAAGCGCAACCGCAATCACGGCGGCGGCGGCAATAGCGGCCATCGTCACGAAGGCGCCCCGGCGCGCAGCCATAGCGGCGGCGGCGGTAACGGCGGGGCTGGCAACGGCGGCGGCGACAAGCCCGCGCAGCAGCGCCCAGCCTTCAAGGGCCCGCAGCGCGGCGGCGGCAACCAGCCGTCCGGCCGCACCGGCGTCTGGTCGAACCGCTAGACCGACCTCAGGGCAAGACAGAGGGCCCCGTAGAAATGCGGGGCCTTTTTGCTGGGCGCTGACGCCCCGCGTTCTTCCCCGGGGGCAAAGCCCTGTGGGAAAGGAGCGCGTGACCGCCTATTTCCCGTCCACCGAAAACGCCATCAGCAGGTTGCGCCCGCCCGGTCCCATCATCACGCCGGGATAGCCGGAATGCTGGAAGACCATGCCGTTCACGATCACCGGGCCGGTGGCGTCAAGGGCCCCGCCCTTGGCGGCCTTCACTCCGTTGACGGTGTCGTAGCTCGCCGCGGCGGTGTCGAAGTCCCAGACGATGGCGCCGGTCTTGACGTCATAGGCCCGCAGGTGGCCGTCGATGGCGCCCGAAAAGGCGATGCCCGGAATGGCGCTCACCGGGGCGGACTGGGCCGCGACGCAGCGTTGGCCGGCCGGACAGGGCTGAACGGGTGTCGGGGTCTTCCAGACCACCGCGCCGGTGGCCAGGTTCACCGCGTTCATGCCCGGCGTCCCGCCACGTCCGCCGTCGGCGATGGCGACATAGGCGTTGGCGCTGTCCGAGGCCATGCCCCATTCGACGCCGCCCGCCGCGCCGCCGCGGCCAAGCTTCGCCTGCCACAGCATCTTGCCGCCCCGGTCGGGGTCGAGGCCATAGGCCACGCCCGACTTCTGGCCGGCGATCAGGATGTCGTGGCCGTTCGCCAGAGTGCGCAGCATGACCGAGGAGCCGAAGTCCACGTCCGGACCCACGGGACTCGGGCAATTGGCCGGCCCCGCGGCGTTCGGCGGGCAGCCCACCATGAAATTATCCTTGGCGGTCACCTGGTTGCGCCACTTCACGTGGCCGGTCTTCAGGTCGATGGCCATGACCGCATCGGCCCCGTCGGTGTCGACGTCAGTGTAGCTGTCGCCGGTGGCCGCGTAGAGCACGCCGCGCTTCAGGTCGAGCGTCGGCGCCGACCAGATCGCCCCGCCGGCCGGGCCGGTGAGTTGCTTGCCCTGCGAGACCCGATAGGGCTTCGGCGGTTCGGCGACAGAGTAGGTCTTCCAGATCACCTTGCCGGTGTCGGCCTTCAGCGCCACGACACTGCCGCGGAAGCTGCAGCAGACGTAGTCGGCCTCGCTGGTGGCGATCTCCTCGCTGGAGGACACCGGCACATAGACGACGCCGTCATGGAACGCCAAGGCGCCGGTCAGCATCGAGCGCGCGTGGGCCTCCAGCTTGGTTGACCAGAGGAGCTTGCCGGTCATGGCGTCGAGCGCGATTTCGGTGGCCCGGTCGTCGCCCATGAAGACCGCATAGCCGCTGGGCGACGCCGCCAGCTTCGCCACCACGGGGGCAGTCCTGATCCCGCCCTTGGCGTCATAGCGCCAGTAGGCGCAGCCGGTCCTGGCGTTCAACGAATAGACCCTGCCGGCGTTGCTGCCGAGGAACAGGCGATCGCCTACCGCCGTCACCTGGGTGTTCTTCGATCCCACATAGGCGAAGGTCCATTTCACCTTCAGGCGCGGGACGTCGGCGGCCTTCAGGCCCGGCTGGGTCTGGAAGCGGCTGTTGCCGCTGTCCGGGCTCCAACCGTTCCAGCCGCCCGGACCCAGCTTGATCGGGTCGGCGCGGCCGCAGAGGTTCGGCTCCGGCCCTTCGGCGACCTTGGGCAGCGGCGCGTGACCGGTGACGTAGATGGCGACGGCCTCGATGTCGTCGTCGCTCATGCCCACCGCGTTGGCGCGCATGATCCCGCGGCTCAGCGCATCGACGATGGTGTCCGGGCCCATGGCGATCAGGGCGTCCTTGCGCGGCGTCCGCTCGCCGCCGGCGTCGTGGCATGACGCGCAGCGGGCTTCGTAGAGCTGGCGGCCATGGGTCCGGTCGCCGAGGAAGAGCTTCGCCGTCGGGGCCTCCTGGGCCAGAGCCAACCCGGCGCCGAGCGCTGTCACGCCAGCCGCGGCCGCAGCCGCAATCCCCATCCAGGCCTTCACGTGCGCCTCCCGACTTTTTTCTTTGTTGCAGCAGCTATCCGGGCCGCACTCGATGCGGTCAAGGCTGCTGGCGGAGGGACCGGGGGGCGGCGCTAGCTGCGGTCGTCGCCGTCGCGGACCAGCTGGTGGGCGAGGTCCAGCAGCACGCGCTCCAGCTTGTCGCGGAAGTCGGCCGGGCGGGGGTCGTCGGCGCGGCTGATCTTCGGCGCCCCGGACTTGCCAGTCGCGAACAGCAGCAGCGGGTTCGAGAAGCCTCCCGGGCGTCGCCGACCGCTGTTGGGCCATCCGCGATGGATGTTGCTAGACATCGTATATTTGTGAATGGACAAGCCCCTGAAGGCGGCGTCAAGTTAGCTCGTGCAAGGCATTGGTCCTTCGTGCGGATACGACTTCATCGGTACGCCGCATGGGCCGTGATGTGGGGGTTGAGATGACTCTCGTGCCGCGTTTGAACCATTGGACCGCTCAGAAGGGCGTATCTGTCCGCGAAGCGTGAAGGCGGCGCGTAGGCGTCGCCGCTTCCCAAGCGCAGGACAATTTAGCCCACCGGCCTTGAGCCGGGAAAAACCATAGGCAGGACCTATATTATGACCCGCAAACTTTTTGCCGTCGCATCCCTATGCGCGCTCCTCGGCGCCACATTCGCCGCGACCCCGTCCTACGCAGGAGGGGAGCAAGGAGAGATGAGAGTCCAGACAGGGGGCCTCAACCTTCAGTCCGACAGCGGCGCGCAGAATGTGCTGAGCCGCATCAAATATGCCGCGTCGGTCTTCTGTGAAGACACGCCCGGGACGAGGGACCTCGCACGCAAGGCGGAAGCTCGCAAATGCCGGGACCGGATGATGTACCTCGCCGTCGGCAAGCTGGACGCGCCACTGGTGACGGCTAGTTACTCTGCATCAGGCGCCAAGCCGCCGATCCTGGTGGCGACCCGCTAACTCATCGGGGCGGCTCCGCAAGGAGCCGTCCCGACCGCGCGCGCCTAGAGGATCAAACGCCCCCGAACAGGTGAAATGAGATGAAGTACGCTCTCGCTCTTATCCCGGCCTGCCTGCTTCTGAGCGGGTCGGCTCACGCCGAGCACGCAATGATCGTGAAGGTGCGGGACCTGAACCTGCACACCCAGGCCGGCGCCGCTGTGGCGCTCCAGCGAATAAGCGACGCGGCCGCCGCATTCTGCACCGCCCCAACGCCCCGTAGCTTGCGCCAAGTGGGCGTACGCGAAATGGATGTCACGACACTCAAGTGCCGGCGGGACTTGGTGGATCGCGCCGCCATCGAGCTCGGGTCGCCGGAAGTCCGCTATCTTAGCTTGCAAATCGGACCAACCCGGATGCTCGCGGATTCCGGAAGCTCTCAGCTCCGATAATCCCCGTTGATCTCGACGTAGCGTTTGGTGAGGTCGCAGGTCCACATGCTGGCGGAGCTGCGGCCCATGCCCACGTCGACGCTGACCTCGAGCTCCTTTTTCTTCATGTAGGCGCTCATCTTGGCCTCGTTGTATGTCGGCGAGACTAGGCCGTCCTGGGCGGCCCAGAGGTCGCCGAACTTCACACTCATGACGTCGCGGTCCACCGGCTCGTCCGCCCGGCCGACGGCCATGACGATGCGGCCCCAATTGGCGTCCTCGCCGGCGAAGGCGGTCTTGACCAGCGGGCTCTCGGCGATGGTGCGGGCGATCTTTCTGGCTGAGGCATGGCTCTGGGCGCCGGTGACGGTAATTTTGATGAACTTGTTCGCGCCCTCGCCGTCGCGGACCAGCTGGTGGGCCAGGTCCAGCAGGACGTGCTCCAGCTTGTCGCGGAAGTCGGCCAGGCGGCGGTCGCCGGCGCGGCTGATCTTCGGCGCCCCGGACTTGCCAGTCGCGAACAGCAGCAAGGTGTCGTTGGTCGAGCGGTCGCCGTCCACCGTCACGGCGTTGAACGTGTTGCGGGTGTAGAGGCTGACCAGGTTCTGCAGGGCCGCGGGCGAGATCGCCGCGTCGGTGACCACGAAGGCCAGCATGGTGGCCATGTCCGGCGCGATCATGCCGGAGCCCTTGCAGATCCCGCTGATCTTGACCTTCACCCCGTCGATCTCGGCCACCGCATGGGCGCCTTTGGGGAAGGTGTCGGTGGTCATGATGGCGCGGGCCGCATTGGCCCAGCCGTCCTCCGCCAGCCTGTGTTCGATGTCGGGCAGGCGGTGCACGATCTTGGTGTCGTCCAACAGCACGCCGATCACCCCGGTGGAGGCCACCATGACGTCGCGCTGGCGGCAGTCGAAGCGCTTGCCCGCCGCCGAACAGACCCGGCGCACCGCATCGGCGCCAGGCCGGCCAGTGAAGGAATTGGCGCATCCGGCGTTGACCACCAGGGCGCGCACCCCCTCGCCCTTGGTCATCTCCAGGTGCCGCTTGCACCAGTCGACCGGTGCGGAGCCGACGCCATGGCGGGTGAAGACGCCGGCGCAGCTGGCGCCGTCTGGGAAGCTCATCACCAGCAGGTCGTCGCGCTCGTGCTTGTAGAAGCCGGCCCGCGCCGTCGCCATCTGCACGCCGGCGATGGGCGGCATCTTCGGGAACTTCACCGCCAGCGGCGAGACCGGCAGGGCGGCCTTGGCGGGCGTCGCCTTGGGGGCCGGCGTCTTGGAGGCCGGGGCCGAGAATTGCTGCGCCTGTTTGGCAGCCTGCTTGAAAGCGCGCTCGATGCTGTGGCCGACCGCTTCCACGGGCCGCGAGGCGGCCTCCAGGGCCTTGGCGGCCTTCGACACGGGGGTGGGTTTCTTGGTCATTTCCTGACTCCCTTGGCCAGAGGTAGCGCGGCCGACGGCGGCGCGGCGGGCGGGACGACTGCTGGCGAGACGATGGCTGGCGAGACGGCGGACTTCGGCGCGTCGGCCGGCTGGACGACCTGACTGGGGGTGTCCGTCTTGACCATCACCTGAACCTTGGCGCGACCGCGCAGCTTCTCCAGCAGGTCGCGGATCTGATCATAGGTCAGGAACCGCACGATCTGCGGCCGCGCGGCCTCAAGGGTTATCGGCTGTTCGACGCGGCGGTCCTCAACCTTGACCAGGGCGAAGCCGCCTCCGGCCGCGAACGGCCCGACGATCTGGCCGGGTTTCGCGTTCTTCAGGGCCGCGCCATAGGCCTCGGGCATGACGTCGATGGTGAAATAGCCCAGGTCGCCACCATTGAAGCGGGTCGCCGCGTCGGTGGATTTCTCTGTGGCCAGAAGCTCAAAGGAGGCGCCGGCGGCCAGCAGCTTGCGCACGGCCTCCGCCTCGGCGGCGTTTGGCAGGACAATCTGGCGAGCGTGGATTTCCTCCGAGCGCTTCGCGAGCTTCAGCTGTTCCTGGTAGAGGCCGCGCACGGCGTTGTCGTTGACCGCGTCGGAGACCACGCTTTCCACCAGCATGTCGCCCAGCACCCGGTCGCGGGCGGCGGCCATGCGGCGCTGGGCCACCGGGTCCTTGTCGAGCTTGCGGCGCACAGCCTCTCCGGCCAGCAGGCGCTGGTCGACGACCTCGTCCAGCACCCGGCGGAAAAGGTCGGAGGAAAGGTCCAGCGGCTCGCCCTCGCCGATCAGGCCCTGGGCCACCGCCTCGCGCTTGACGTCGGAGGACCAGACCGTCTGGCTATCGACCTTGGCCACCGCCTGGTCGCCACGCTCCGGGGCGTGCTCGGCGCCGCCGCCCTTGTCGCAGGCGGACAGGCCCAGCGCCATGGCGAGCGCCAGTCCAATCCAGGCGGCAGTGCGGAAGGCCCGGTCAGCGGCCATGCGGATCACCCTCAAAACGGACGGCTGATGCCCCCAAAGGACGCCGCCCGTCCCTAGCCATTTACATCCCGGGATGCAAAGGTTGCCCCCGACCCCGCGCGCCCAAGGACCCCCAAGCGGCGCCAAGCGGCCAATATCTGGGAGGTTCATTTAAAATGCGCGAAGCCGTCATTGTCTCTTACGCCCGCACCGGCCTGGCCAAGTCCGCCCGTGGCGGATTCAACATCACCCCCACCGTCTCGATCGCCGCGCACTCGGTGAAACACGCGGTCGCCAAGGCGGGCATCGAGCCCGCTTCGGTCGAGGACGTATTCATGGGCAACGTCGCCCACGGCGGCGGCAACATGGCCCGCCAGGCCTCGCTGCTGGCCGGCCTGCCGATCACCACTTCCGGCGTGACGGTGAACCGCTTCTGTTCCTCGGGCCTGCAGACCATCGGCATGGCCGCCAATTTCGTGCGCAACGACGGCGCCGACGTGGTGGTGGCCGGCGGTGTGGAGACGATCTCGATGCCGAACATGGGAACCGGCAAGGACAACTTCGATCCAAAGCTGACGGAGATGTATCCGGCGATCTTCATGCCGATGATCGACACCGCCGACATCGTCGCCGAGCGCTACAAGCTCAGCCGCGAGTACCAGGACGAGTATTCGCTGGAGAGCCAGCGGCGCATGGCCGCCGCCCAGCAGGCCAACAAGTTCAAGGACGAGATCGTCCCGATGAAGACCAAGATGAAGGTGGTGAACAAGGAGACGAAGGAGGAATCCATCGTTGACTACGTGGTCGATCGCGACGAGTGCAACCGCCCCGACACCACCGCCGAGGGTCTCGCCAAGCTCGAGCCGGTGAAGGGGCCGGGCAAGTACATCACGGCCGGCAACGCCTCGCAGCTCTCCGACGGCTCGGCCGCCGTGGTGATCATGGAAGCCAAGGAAGCCCAACGCCGCGGTCTCGAGCCGATGGGTGTCTTCAAGGGCTGGGCGGTGGCCGGCTGCGAGCCCGACGAAATGGGCATCGGCCCGGTGTTCGCGATCCCGCGCCTGCTGGAGCGCCACGGCCTGAAGATCAACGACATCGACCTGTGGGAGCTGAACGAGGCCTTCGCCAGCCAGTGCCTCTACAGCCGCGACAAGCTGGGCATCGACCCGGAGAAGTACAACGTCAACGGCGGCTCCATCGCCATCGGCCACCCCTTTGGCATGACCGGCGCGCGCCTGGCCGGCCACGTCCTGCAGGAAGGCAAGCGCCGCGGCGCCAAGAACGTCGTGGTCTCCATGTGCATCGGCGGCGGCATGGGCGCCGCAGGACTTTTTGAGGTCTGCTAGCCCTCAAAAAGGTCCGGCGGCGGCGCCCACCAGAAAACCTGGCCGAAATCGCTTCGCGCGATTTCGGCGCGGAGCCGCAGGACTTTTTGAGGTCTGCTAGTCTCGCGTCAGATTTCGCCTATTCGGCAATGGATCAGGCCCTCCCCGTGCGGGAGGGCCTTTTCTGTTGCCTTTCAGTCTCGGCGGGACGTCTGCGCCCCGCGGCCGCGTTGACTTGGACCGGGCCGCTGCTTAAGTCTCGCGCGCCCTTAAAAGACCAAGTTTTCCCGGCAGGCGACGGGCAATGGCCGCGCCCACCGCATCAACCGGACCATCCCCTTGAGCATCTTCCAGCAGTTCTTCGGCTCTTCCAACGACCGCAAGGTCAAGTCGATGATGGCGCGGGCCGCCAAGATCAACGCGCTCGAGCCGCAGATGAAGGCGCTGTCCGACGCCGACCTGCGCGCCAAGACCGTCGAATTCCGCGAGCGGCTGGCCAAGGGCGCGACCCTGGATGACCTGCTGGAAGAAGCCTTCGCCGCGGTCCGCGAGGCCGCGCTGCGGGTGCTGGGCCAGCGCCACTACGACGTGCAGCTGGTGGGCGGCATGGTCCTGCACCAGGGCGGCATCGCCGAGATGCGGACCGGCGAAGGCAAGACCCTGGTCGGCACCGCGCCGGTCTATCTGAACGC
>DASRRU010000286.1:0-7036 GCA_035656795.1 Phenylobacterium sp.
TTCAAGGCGCCGCCGGCCGGCATGACGCTGCCGGCAGGCAAGTACTATGACCCCTACTACCCCGGTGATCTGACCTCGGCCTGGCACGGCAAGGGCCCGCCTCCGGAAGGTGGCGCGATCAGCATGCCGCCGCCGCTGACCGACGGGAAGGTCACCTTCGACGACGGCAAGCCCTCGACGGTGAAGGAAGAGGCCTATGACGTGGCCGCCTTCCTGGCCTGGGCGGCGGAGCCGAAGATGGAAGAACGCAAGGCCTTCGGCCTGGGCGCGATGATCTACCTGTTGATCTTCTCGGGCCTGCTCTATGCGAGCTACCGCAAGATCTGGAAGAACGTCGCCCACTAGGGCAGACGGTTTCCGGAGCGAATTGAAGGGGCCTCGGCGCGAGCCGGGGCCCTTGTTCTTTTGAACCGCGGTTTCATCCCGGAAAGCCCGGAGGGCTTGTCCGGCGCGCCGCGGAAACCGGGATGACAGTTAGGGCTGAGCCGCCAGCAGCAGCCGGCCCGCCGGGAAGTCGAAGCGCAGGCGCCAGCGGGAGAGCAACGGCGCGCCGAGCTGGCCGGCCAGCGCCGGGTCCTCGGCCTTCATGAGGCCGGCGGGCAGGTTCTCGGTGAGACCGCCTGCGAAGGAGAGCCCGCGCAGGCGCGGGAAGAGAACACCATAGGGGTAGAGCTCCCTGGTCTTGTCCTTGGGCGCGCCCGGGGCGCGGGCCAGGGCGTCGCTGAGGCGCACCTCGGTGTCGGCGCCTGTGCCGGGCGTGAAGGCGCCGGCGAAGGCGTGCGGCCCGTCGGACACCGCGGCGCGGACGACGGGGCGGCCGGCGACCCAGGCCATGGGCAGGCTCGCGGTCGCGGCGAACCCAGGACGGGCGCGGGGCGACAGGCGAATCCGGCAAGGTTTGAAGTCCACGTCCAGCACGAAGCCCCGCAGGACGTCGGCGCCGATAATCCCGGCGATCGGGGTGGGGAGCGCCCCGGTGCGCAGGTCCACGACTTCCACCGCCACGGGGCGGTCCTTCAGCGACACGCCGGCCAACCGCACGTCGCCCACGAGCGCGGTCTCGGCGAAGCCGGCGGCGTTGGCCTGGCTGTCGGCGAGCACAGTGTGCGGCGTGGCGGTGTCGAGAATGTAGTCGCCGCCGACGCCCATCACCTCGGCGCCCACGACCACCACGCCGTTCTCGAACCAGCAGGCGGCTTCGCCCGCGCACGCAGGCGCAGCGATGAGCGCCAGGGCGGCGCCGAGGGGCAGAAAGGATCGACTCACAGGCAAAGCATAGCGCCAACCCACCCCTGGGCGACGTCGTGCCTTATGGCGGCCCAAACGGGCGCCTAACTTGCTTGGATGGGCTTCACCACCGCCTGGCGGAACTTCAAGCGCATGCAGGACCTGACGGTGGCCGCCGCCAGCCTGATCTATGCCGCCGCGGTGATAGACGCCTTCGGCCGCCTGCCGGGCGGCTCGAACCTGATCGTGCGGTGGACGCTCCTGTGGCCGGCGGCCTACCTGGGCTTTTCTCTGGCAATCCCATTGCTGGCGCCGCCGGTGAAGCGGTGGCTCGCCAAGTACGTCTGGATGAGCTTCCTCGCCGGCTTCGGCCAGACACCGGGGTCGGTGGTGGTGGGCATAGCCCTGCTGCTGGGGTCGGGCCTGTTCATCTGGGAGGAGGTGGGTCGGGCCGCCCACGGTGGGCTGACCGGCGCCAATGTGTTCTCCGCCTACGCCTCGGGAATCGGCATCCTGGCGGCCCAGGCGATCCTGGTGCGATTCCTGGAGCAGACGCCCGACGTACGGGCCACGATTATGGAGAAGGAATGAGGGTGGTCGCTGACCTATTGCGAACCGCTCAGGATCGAGGACACCCGCACAGGCATATAGTTGCACGGCAGCATTGGATTGCGAGCTAGTCCCAGCACCTCCACCCGATCACCTGGGTGAAGCTGCATGGATTCCAATGTGGCGACTGGGTGTGTTTCCCCGCTGTCGAGGTGGATGAGGACTCGTGGCGTGTCGGCATAGTCCGGGTCGATCCGCGCCTTCACGCGCTGCCGTACAGCCGCGATCCGGCTGGCCGAAATCTCACGGCTCTCGGCGCCTTGCACGGTGCCCGGACCCATCCGGGGCCCAACGTCCGGAAGGCTCATCTCGCACGTTTGTGGAGAAGTTCCGCTTCGAACGGCCGGCGATCGCTCGATGGAGGCGATCAGCAGGCTGAATCGAGAGGCGTGCCCCTCAAGCATCCGCAGGGGGTGCGCCATGCCCCCTGGCTCCGAGCCTTGCAGCAGGACGGTGAACCGGGACGCCTCGACTGTTCGTCCCAGCCGACAGGCGATCGGCCAAGTCGGGCTTCACGGAATCGTCCCGCAGGGCCGGACCGGCCTTGTGCAGCCGGGCGACCACGTCGCGAAAGGTGGCGTCGACCGGAAGCCGGTCGGCGACCACCTCGCACCTGTCGGGGCCAAGCTCAGCGAGGAGCACGTGGGCGCCATAGAGGTCGCTCGTCCAGACCCTCGTCGCCCGGTCCTTGAACATGAAGCGTTCCGAGGGAAGCGCCGGTCGAAGGTTGGCCTTCGCCTGGGGCGTCAGGTCCGCCACGCCGCCATCGTGCTCACGGCTGTAGAGGCAGCGGGCCACGTCCAGATAGAACCACTCGGCTGCCTGCGCTTTCGTTAGGCCGGCGGACGGCCTCGGCTCGGAAGCAGGTTGGGAATGGCCGAGCCCCGGCAGAGCCGTCAGGGCGGCAATGGCGGCGGCGACAGCACGCGTCCAGCGATGGCGAGCCAAGCAATCCCCCTCTAGGCGCCACTACCATGACGAGAATGTCACTGATGGACAATCCCGTCGGGGCGTCGCCTCGAGACCCGCTAGGCTTCTGTTCGCACGCCGCTGTTCCGGTTGAAATGCGCCAGGGTCCGGAGCTTGGACAGCCGCGTGCTGTCCTCGTGAAACCCGTTCGGCGCCACGAAGGCGTGGCCGGCCTCGTACATGTAGACGGGCAGGTCCGGGTGGGCGGCGCGGATCTTCTCCACGTCGGCGGGCGGGATCAGTTCGTCGGTCTTGCCGAGGTGCAGGATGGTGGGCGCCTGCGGGGTTTCGCTCAAGTGGTCGACAATCTGGCCGCCATAGAAGGACGAGACGGCGGCGAGGCCAGTGCAGCGCGCCGCCGCCAGCCAAGCGGTCGTGCCTCCGAAGCAGAAGCCCATGGCGAACACCGGTGGGGCTAGGGCGTCGATGGCCGCCTGGACCGCGTCCAGCACGTCCGCGCCCCAGTGGCTCTGTTCCCCGAAGGCCATCTGGCGGGCCATCAGGCTCGCGTCGAAGTTGGTCTGGGCGAAGCCGCGGTGGAAGCGATCGAACAGGCTCGGGACCAGCACCTCGTAGCCGGCCTCCGAATACTCGTCGGCCAGCTCGCGCAGGTGTGGGGTGACGCCCCAGATGGCGTGCAGGATGACCAGGCCGCCGCGTCGCGCGTCACTGACGCCGGCGCGGTAGGCCTCGTACTCGAAGCCGTCCCGGACGCTGGTCAGGCGGACGGTCTCGCCCATCGCCGTCAGGTCCCCGTCACTCAAGCCTTGTCGAACAGTTCCAGGGTGCGGTGACGCGCCAGGTCGGCGGCCTCGGCGCTGTAGCGTTCCGGGCTCTCGTTGTTGAAGCCGTGGCCGGCGCCTTCGTAGATGTAGACCGGGACGTCTGCGTGGTGCTCGGCCACCGCGGCGGCGACCTCGTCGGCCGGGATGTGCCCGTCGGTGCGGCCCAGGTGGACGATGGTGGGGCAATGCAGCGTCAGCGCAGCGTTGGCCTGCACCATCGAGCCGTAGTAGCTGGACGCGGCCGCCAGTCCGTCGACCTTGCCCGCCGCCAGCCAGGCCAGCGAACCACCATAGCAATAGCCGACGATGCAGACCTTCTGGCCACGGGTGCGCAGGAACGCGGCGCAGGCGGCGATGTCGCCCAGCGCCTGGTCCATCGGCGTGCCCATCAAGTGGGCGATGCCCGCCTTCATGCCGGCCTCGTCATGCTTGGCCAGGAACCCCGGCTCGCGGCGGTCGAACATCGACGGCGCGATGGCCTCGTAGCCCATCTTGGCCCAGCGCTCGACGTCGGCGCGGACGTGCTCGTCGAGGCCGAAGATCTCCTGGATAACGATCACTCCGCCCTTGCGCGGCGTGAACGACGGCTCGTGATAGGCGGAAAACTCGAACCCGTCCGCGCCCGCGATCTTGATCGTCTCGGCCATGTGCAATCCCTCTGGTTAGACGTTGAAGCGGAAATTCATCACGTCGCCGTCTTGGACGACGTACTCCTTGCCCTCCTGGCGCAGCCGTCCCGCGTCGCGGGCGCCGGCTTCGCCCTTCAGGCGGACGTAGTCGTCGTAGCTGATGGTTTCGGCGCGGATGAAGCCCTTCTCGAAGTCGGTGTGGATGACGCCGGCGGCCTGCGGGGCGGTGTCGCCCTTGTGGATCGTCCAGGCGCGCGACTCCTTGGGCCCGACCGTGAAATAGGTCTGCAGGCCGAGCAGGTGATAGGCCTCGCGGATCAGCTTGTTGAGCCCCGGCTCGGTGAGGCCGAGGGTTTCCAGAAATTCCTGGCGTTCACCGGCGTCGAGCATGGCGATTTCGCTCTCGATCTGGGCGGAGATGGCGACGCTGTCAGCGCCGTCGCGCTTGGCGCGCTCGGCCACCAGGCGCGACATCTCGTTGCCCTCTGCGGCCGAGGCCTCGTCGACATTGGCCACGTACAGGGCCGGCTTGGAGGTCAGGAGCTGCAGCATCCGCCAGGCCTTTTCGTCCTCGGCTGAGATCACGGCCTTGCGGGCCGGGCGGCCCTCCTTGAGCTCGGCCAGCGCCAGGTTCACCAGCTTCAGGGTCAGCGCGCTTTCCTTGTCGCCGGCCTTGGCGCGCTTTTCGAGGTTCACCACGCGCTTTTCCAGGCTCTCGAGGTCAGCCAGCATCAGCTCGATCTCGATAGTCTCCAGGTCGGCGATCGGGTCGACCTTGCCTTCCACGTGGGTGATGTCGTCGTCGATGAAGCAGCGGGCCACGAAGGCCACGGCGTCGCAGTCGCGGATATTGGCCAGGAACTGGTTGCCCAAGCCCTCGCCCTTCGACGCGCCGCGCACCAGTCCTGCGATATCCACGAAGTTGATCCGCGAGGGGATGATCTCCTTGGACGGGATGATCGCGGCCAGGGCCTCCAGGCGCGGCTCGGGCACCGCCACGTCGCCGGTGTTGGGCTCGATGGTGCAGAACGGATAGTTCGCGGCCTGGGCCGCGGCGGTCTGGGTCAGCGCGTTGAACAGGGTCGATTTGCCGACGTTGGGCAGGCCGACGATGGCGACTTTCAGAGCCATGATGACTTTCAGAGATCGAGAGGGCGGACGGTCGGGCGACCTAGCACAGCCGGCCCCGGCGGCCTAGGCATGACCCCAAAAGGAAAGGCCGCCGCCCGAGGGCGACGGCCTTTGCCCAGCCCACCGGGCGGCGTGGTCAGGCCGCGACGTAGGCCTGACGGCGACGCTGGCGCAGCAAGGCGCCCAAGCCGCCGAAGCCCATGATCATCAGGCTCCAGGACGCCGGCTCAGGTACGGCGGTCGTAAAGCTGAACTCACCATCGCCCTTGGCGGTGAACGACTCCAGGGCCGCCGAGCTCGAGGTGGCCCCGAAGTTGGGGGTCACAGCCAGCAAGGTGTAGGCGAACTCCGGGTTGATCACCGACGCGAGCGCCGGGTCGATCGCCGAGGTGAAGGTCATGTGACCCCCATTACCCACCGACAGGTTCGTAGAGCCCGAGCCGCCGTTTCCTTGGATCCAGGCATTGGTGAAGGTCCCGCTCAGCAGGTTCTCACCGTTGGTCAGCGTCGTCCCGCCGATCACTGTGCCGGTCGTGCCGGAGAAGGTGTAGCTGAAGGAGCCGCCGATGCCGGTCTGGGTCCAAAGATTGTTCGGCGCGCCCGAGAAGCCGGCCGGCGAGCCGGTGGCCGTCGCCGTGAAGCTGAAGTTCGCGGGCACAAACGTCAGCAGGTCGAGCACAGGTCCTGAATTCTCGAAGCTGAACGTGGTCGGGCCTGTGCCGGTGAGCGTGCCGCCGGAACCAGTGTCGCCCGCGCCATTGTTCGTCCAAGTGAAGTTCGAGCCTGTACCCAGGGTCGTGGTTGTCGCGAACACCGTGGTGGCCGCCTGGGCGCCCGACGCAAGAGCGGCGAACGACAAGGCGGCGACGCTGGCCGTCAAAAGCAGAGTTTTCAAGTCAACAGCCTCCCAACAAAAGTCCCCCTGCGGCCGTTGAACACAAAGGAGCCATAGTTTGTTCCCCGCCCAAATTGCGCTGCGTCGACTTTTTTTGACAGCGATCGCGCCGTGCCCCGATCGCCACAGCCGCGGGCCGCTTGGGCCGCGAAATCCGGTGCGTCGGCGGCTAGCGTCCGCTGAGCGCCCGCGCCGCGAAATCCCGCCAGGCCTGGGCTTCCCGGCGGAACTGGCCGCGCAGCTTGGCCATGCGCTGGTCGAGATCGACCACGACAGCGCGGGCTTCATCGCGGCGGCCTTGGCGGGCCATGAAGCCGGCGTAGCGGGCGAGCGCCTCGAAACCGGGAAGGCGCTCTGCCGCCCAGTGGTAGGCGCCGTCGGCTTCCGGGATGCGGCCCAGTTCCTCATAGGCGCGGCCCAGCGACATGGCGGCGGCCGGCGTGCGGCCGTGCGCTTCGTCGTTGCCGAGCTTCTCCAGCACCGCCAGGGCCTCGGCGGGGCGCCTGAGCTCGAGCAGGGCGTTGGCCAAGCCTAGCAGCAGAACCGGGTCGTCGGCGTGCACCCCGTGGGCGGCTGTGCGGTAGAGGGCCTCGGCTTCGGCGAAGTGGCCCAGGTGGGCGGCGGCGGCGGCCAGACGCGACTGGTTGCGGACCGTGGGGGTTTCATCGCAGGCTTGCCTGGCTTCACGGTACTCCCGGTGCGGATCCAGCGTCTCGCGCGCGGCCCGGGTGAACTTCTGCGCCGTGGTCCCTCCGAAGATGTCGGGGACGATGTTCAGCGCAATGTAGACC
>DASRRU010000287.1:0-6112 GCA_035656795.1 Phenylobacterium sp.
AAGCCGGAGCCCCGCCGAGCGCCTTCGCCGAGCTGGCGCACCCGGCTAAGTTGCAAATCTGAAACACACCGATACAGTTGCGATATAAGAACGGCATAAAAATGAGCTCCTGTGCTCCCTGGATCCGTTTCGGGGCGCCACAATGCACGATGAGTTCGGCCTATCGCTTTTCGCTGCAGACGTGCGTGACGATCTTTCCCGTTTCCACCTGCTGCACTACGGCGACCGCGTCGATGGCTTCCTGATCAGCGGCCACAATTCCGGCACCCACTGGCTGCGCTTCATGCTGAGCACGGCGATCGCCCACCACCTGAGTCTGCCGCTGCCGACCCATTCCAGTGGTCCGGAGAGCGACGCCTTCATTGGCAACGCCCGCCACCGGCGGCGCTTTCCCCAGGCGCCGCGGATCGGCAGCTCGCACCACATGCCCTCGCGCCTGATCGCCATGCTCGGCGCGGCGAAACTGATCAGGCTGCCGCCGGTGGTGGTGCTGGTGCGGCGCATCCCCGACTCCCTGCTCTCCTATTTCTTCAAGTGGCGCGAGGCCAAGGCATTGGGGCCGCTGGACAGTTATCTGGCGCGGCAACCGCAGGCCCAAGGCGTCGACCTGTGGTGGTTCATCCGCTTCTTCAATCGCTGGGGCGAGCTGAAGCAGGTGTTCCCGGAAGAGGTGATGGTGGTCCGCTACGAGGACATCGAACACGACCCGCAGACCTGGGTGCGGCGCATATGGGCCCATTGGGGCGTCGAGCTTGACGAGGCCGATCTGGCGGCCGCGATGGTGGTCTCCTCGCGCGCGGTCGTGCAGGCCCGGCTCGATCCTGAGTACGGCGAGGACATCGCGCCCGACCGCGCGGCGCGCCAGGCCGTGCAGTTCGCCGAGCCCGACCGGGCGCTCATGGAGCAGCGGCTGGCGCAGCACCTGCGCCACGGCTTCGGCTATGGGCGCGACATCGCCGAGCCGGAACTCCGCGGTATCCATGCCCCCGCGCGGGAACGCGGGCAGGCGGTGGCCTAGGTTGTCAGATTTGGCGTCAGATCCCTTGAGTCTTCCGCCTAGCGCCCCTTGAAGTCGGCCGGGCGCTTTTCCAGGAACGAGGTCATGCCCTCGCGAAAATCCTGGGTGCGCACCAGCTGCAGGAACTGCAGATAGACGTGGTGCACGTGGTCGTTGAAGCCCTCCGCCAGCCCCATGCGCATCAGCCGCTTGGCGGACTGGACGGCGAGCGGAGCGTTGGCCGCGATCTCGGCGGCCACGGCGCGGGCCCGCGGCAGCAGCTCGGCGTCAGGGACCACCTCGTTGGCCAGGCCCAGCGCCAGGCACTCCGGCGCCGACAGCGTGCGGCCAGTGAAGATCACCTCGGCGGCCTTCGCCCAGCCCAGCAGGCGCGGCAGAATCCAGGTGCCGCCGCTTTCCGGCACCACCCCACGCTTGACGAAGGCGGCGGCGAGCTTGGAGCTTTCGCCCAGGATGCGGATGTCGCAGCCGAGCGCGGTGTCCATGCCGTAGCCCGCGGCCGCGCCGTTCAGGGCGCAGATGGTGGGCTTGTCCATGGCGAACAGCACAGTCGGCGGGGCGGTCTTGAGGTCGAGATTCACCGAAGGCGCGGCGGCTTGCTTGTCCGAGCCGATGCCGGAGCCCTGGGTCGCATCCACGAGGTCGAGGCCGACGCAGAAGGCGCGCCCAGCCCCGGTCAGGATCACCACGCGGACCTGCGGGTCGGCGTCGGCCTTAAGCAGCAGCTCGCTCAGCCGCATGAGCATCGGGCCGGAGATGGCGTTCATCCGCTCGGGGCGGTTGAGGGTAATGGTGGCGATCCCGTCCGCCGCTTCGTAGACCACCTCGGCCGCCGCTTCGGCCGCGCGTCGTTCCAGGATCTCGCTCATGACGTCCTCCGCGCTGTGGGCCGCCAGCTAAGGCCCTGGTCCCTGCGGCAGGCAAGCACGTTCGAAGGCGCCGGCGGGTCGGAACAAAGATGAACGGAGCCAGGTTTTCGACGTTCAGATTGGTATCAGGGGGCCGGCTGCAATGTGGCGCTGTATCCACGCAAATGGAGTTTGCGGAATGAAACGTACTCTCACCGCCGCTGCGGTGGCCCTTGTCGCGCTGACCGCCGCCGGGGCGGCTTTCGCACAGCCGCCTGGCTATGTGCGTCATGAGGAATGGAAGCGCGGCTATCACATGGACCATCGCGACTGGGACCGTGGGGCGCGGGTCGACTGGCGCGCTCATCACCTGCGTCATCCGCCGCGCGGCTATGAGTGGCGGGAGGTGGACGGCAACTACGTCCTGGCGGCCGCCGCCACCGGCATCATCGCCTCGCTGATCGCCAACAGCCACTAGGTCGCCGGCGGAGGTCGCCAGATATATCGGCCGACCCTGGTTGATCCCGGCGGACTTGATTCGAGTTAGCCGGGCAAGGGCCTATGCGACCTCCGCCACGCCCGCCGCCCCATCCTCGCAGCCCCAGGCCACGCGTTTGGCGTCGGGCGTGATGGCGAGCGCGGTGACGGGCGCGCCCTTTTCCGCCTTGAGGGGCGTTATCTTCTGCCCGGCCAGGTCGCAGGCCCAGACGCGGCCGTCGTCGAGGCCGGCGGCGACCCAGTTGAGCGCCGGAGTCCCGGCGACCTGGATCACTGTGGCGGCCTCGTCGTAGCCGATCTCGGCGGCCTGCTTGCCCATCGGGCCGGTGGCGCCGGCAAAGGGCCAGACCACGACGCCATTGGCGCCGGAGGTCGCCAGCAGGCTACCCTTGTTGAGGAAGGCTAGGCTCTTCGGCTTGGCCGGATAGCCGCCCATGCGCATGTTCTTCTCGTCGGCCACCCGCCAGCCGTGCAGCTGGTTCTCCTGCATGGCGCTGATCAGGAACTTGCCGTCCGGGCTCCAGGCGCAGGCCACGTGACTGCCGGCCCAGGCGAGCTTGCCGGGCTTCTGAGCCTCGATACGCGCGTACCACAGCCAGACGCCGCCGTAGGTGGCCGCAGCCAGCCGGCGGCCCTTGGGCTCGAAGGCCAGATTGGCCGCCGATTTCTCGTGGACGAAGGTGCGCGAAAACGCCGCGTCGGCGACGTCGCGGACATGAACGTCGCGCCCGGCGCCGAAGGCGATCAGGCCCGAGGTTGCGCTGGAGGCCACCGCATCGATCCAACGGCCCGGCAGGCTGGCGATTTCGTAGGCGCCTGATGCCTTCGACCACACCAACCGCCCGTCATCCCCGCCGGTGACGATCCCCTCGCCGGAGGGATGGCGCGCGGCGGAAAGCACCGCCCCGTCGTGGGCGCCGACGACCTCTCCCCCCTCGAAGCGGACGGTCCCATCGCCGAGCGCGAAGACCGCCTTGCCGGCTGCGTCGAATAAGACCGCCGTTACATAGGCGTCGTAGGCGTCGAAGGCGTGTTGCATGGCCCCACCTAGATCGCGGCTTCGGGCTTTACAACGTCGCGGCGGCTTGCCAATGGTCCACGGACTCTTAATGACCGGGCGGCGGAACCGCCCCAGGGAAGGGAATTAGTGCATGGGCGCCAAGCTTGGCGGCGGCGGCGGGGGACGCTTCGACCTCGGCCAGAACAGCGACATCAACGTCACGCCTTTCGTGGACGTGATGCTGGTGCTCCTCATTATCTTCATGGTGGCGATCCCCGCCGCGACGGTGTCGATCAAGCTCGACCTGCCGCCGGCCATCCCGCCGCCGCCGGGGACCAAGGTCAAGGAACCGATCCTGATCAACATCCAGGCCGGGGGCGGCGTCTTCATCGGCGAGAAGCCCACCAGCCTTGGGACACTGCCGGCGGACCTGTCGCGGACGCTCACCGCGGACGATCCGACGCTGCCGCCGACCCAGCAGCGGGTCTACATCCGCGCTGACAAGGCCGTTCGCTACGGCGACTTCATGTCGGTGATGAACACCCTGCAGGGCAACGGCTTCTACCAGGTCGCCCTGATCAACGAAGAGATCTGATCGCTCCGATCCTTCGTCGCGAAAATCAGCCCGCCGGGGAGACTCGGCGGGCTTTTTCGTCGGCTTTATTTTGACATATGTAATTTTTTTACTTTACGTGCGTAATATTCCAGGCTTTCCTCGAGAGCGCGGTGACGGGCCGCGCAGTTCGGGGAGGTTGGGAAATGGCGGCGAAACTGTCTTCGGGCGGCGGCGGGCGCTTCACCCTGGGCCAGAACAGCGACATCAACGTCACCCCCTTCGTCGACGTGATGCTGGTGCTGCTGATCATCTTCATGGTGGCGCTGCCGCCGGCGACGGAGTCCATCAAGCTCGACCTGCCGCCCGCACAGCCGCCGAAAAACGGCGAGAAGCCGAAGGAGCCGGTGGTCATCAACCTGCAGGCGGGCGGCATGCTTTTCATCGGCGAGAAGGCGACCGGCCTGTCGGCCCTGTCCGCCGATCTGTCACGCATCCTGACGGCGCAGGACCCCACCCTGCCGGCCACCCAGCAGCGGGTCTACATCCGCGCCGACAAGCATGTGCGCTACGGCGACTTCATGGCGGTGATGAACACCCTGCAGGGCAACGGCTTCTATCAGGTCGCCCTGATCAACGAGGAGCTTTGAGGCGTTTTCCCTCCCCGTGCCGGGGTGCGACAAGCCGCGCGCCTTAACATTAATCGGGGGGAAACCTCGTTCGCTCAACCATCACGTCCAAGGTGGGGCCAGAACGGCCGCAAATAAGCGCGAGGCGCAAGATGTGGAATTCGGTGCAGGTGTCGGTGGGGTCCGCGACGGTTCGCGGCCGCTACCGGATGGAAGGCGACCAGCTGGTGCTGGAATGGCGCAACGGCCGTGTGGCCGAACGCTGCGGGCTTCTGAAGCCCGAATACGTCGCCACGGCCCGGCTCAAGCAACTGGCCGCCAGCCAGCCGCTCGCGGCCTAAGCTACCGTCGCCTCAAAGCCGGCGCGCAGCTTGGCCTCGTCCAGGTTGCGCCCGATGAACACCAGCCGCGAATAGCGGTCGGCGCCGTCGCGCCACGGCCCCTGGAAGTCCCCTTCCAAGATCATGTGCACGGCCTGGAATACCAGGCGCCGGTCCTCGCCCGCGACATCAAGGATGCCCTTGGCCCGCAGGATGTCGGGACCTTGCGCCTGCAGGACGTCGTTCAGCCAGGCGGTGACCTTGTTGGCGTTCAGCGGCTTGTGGGCCGTCAGCGAAATCCCGCGGATGCCGCTCGCCTCAATGTCGTGGCCGTGATGGTCGTGCCCGTCGTGGTCGTGGTGATGGTGATCATGATCATGGTCGCAGTGCTCGTCGTGCACATGCCCAGCCTCGCCGTGGGCCGGATTGAGGAAATCGGGCGCGATCTCTTCGATGCGGGCCAGGTCGAATGACCCGCGGCCCAGCACCAGGTCCAGCGGCACATTCGAACGCTGCGCCCGATGGATCGGGGCCAGCGGGTTCAGCTTGCGGATGGCGCGCTCGACCTCCTGCAGCTCGGCCTCGGTGACGAGGTCGGTCTTGTTCAGGATGATCTGGTCAGCGAACGCCACCTGCTCGGCGGCTTCTTTCGAATCGGCCAGGCGCAGCAGCAGGTGCTTGGCGTCCACTACGGTGGTGACGCTGTCGAGCTGCGTCTTGGCCCGCACGTCCTCGTCGACAAAGAAGGTCTGGGCCACCGGCCCGGGATCGGCCAGGCCGGTCGTCTCCACGATGATGGCGTCGAAGCCGCCCTTGCGCTTCATCAGCCCCGAAACCACCCGGATCAGGTCGCCGCGCACCGTGCAGCAGACGCAGCCGTTGTTCATCTCGAAGACCTCTTCGTCGGCTCCGACGATCAGGTCGTTGTCGATGCCGACCTCGCCGAACTCGTTGACGATCACGGCGTAGCGCTTGCCGTGGTCCTCCGAGAGGATGCGGTTGAGGAGCGTGGTCTTGCCCGCGCCCAGGTAGCCAGTGAGCACGGTGACGGGGGTCTTGCCGGATGAGGTCGAGCTGGGGGCGGTCGTCTGATCGGTCATGCGCCCCATGTAGGGGCAGAGCACGGATTTCTGAAGTGGCCTTCTGCGCTTGCGGCGTTACAGAATAACATCAGATGACCGCTGCCGACCCCACCTGCGCCCACAGCGCCCTCGACGGCTTCCAGGGCGATCGCGCCTATCTCGGC
>DASRRU010000288.1:0-16027 GCA_035656795.1 Phenylobacterium sp.
CCGCCGCCTTCGAGAAGCTGGTGCTGAACCGCCTGGAGGAGCGCCCCGCCCCCGCAGACCTGCCCTTCGACGAGGGCGATCCGGACGTGATCGTCGCGGGCTTCGGGCGCTTCGGTCAGATCGCCACGCGCCTGCTCCTGGGCAACAACTTCAAGGTCGTGCTGCTGGAAAACTCCATCGAGCAGATCGAGATCCTGCGCCGGTTCGGCTGGCGGGTGCACTATGGCGACGCCAGCCGCATCGACCTGTTGCGCGCCGCCGGCGCTGACAAGGCCAAGCTGCTGCTGGTCGCCATCGACGACCGCGACAAGGCCGTAGAGTTGGTCGAGGGCGCGCGCCATGCTTTCCCGCGCCTGAAGATCTTCGCCCGAGCCTACGACCGCCGCCACGCCTATGAACTGATCAAGACCCCGGGCGTCGAGGTCGAGCGCGAGACCTTCGAGAGCGCCCTGAACTTCGGACGCCGAGCGCTCCTCAGCCTGGGCCTCAGCGAGCGGCGCTCCTCACGCGCGGCCAGCCTGTTCCGCGAGCAGGACGCAGCGCTGTGGAAGACGCTCGCCCCACTGACCGGCCAGGAGGAACGCTACGCCATGGCCACCCGCGACTCCCGCGAGACCACCGAGCGGGTGTTGCGCGCCGAGATGGAGCGTATCGCCGCGGAGGAAGACCGGGAAGACGCGCCGCAGCTGGCGTCCGTGCGGCGGCTGGAGGCTGACGAGGAGCGGGTATAGAACCTGGCAAATGAGCCAAGCCCACACGCTTCCGCCCCGCATTGCACCGGTTTCCTTCGAAGGCTTCGGCCAGGACTTTGCGAATTTCTCCAGCACCCTCGGAGCCTCGTTCGAGCGGTTCGGCTTCGCGGTGATCTCCGACCACGGCATCGCCCAGGCGCGCATCGACGCGGCCATCGCCGCGGCCAAGCGGTTCTTCGCCCTGCCCGAGGCCGACAAGCTCAAATACAAGCTGCCGGTCGGCGGCCAGCGCGGCTACACCCCCTTTGGCGTCGAGACCGCCAAGGGCGAGGTGAACTACGACCTCAAGGAGTTCTGGCACGTCGGGCGCGACCTGCCGGGCGGCCACCCCTATCGCAGCCACATGGCCGACAACGTCTGGCCGGACGCCGATGTGGCCGAGTTCCACGAGGCGGTTGGTTGGCTATATGGCGCGCTGGACCAAATGGGCCTGAAGGTGCTGGAGGCGATCGCCGTCTACCTGGGCCTCGACCGCCACGTCTTCGACCCGACTGTCGACTTCGGCAACTCGATCCTGCGCCTGCTACACTATCCGCCAGTTCCGTTTGACGGCCCGCATATCCGCGCCGCCGCGCATGAGGACATCAACGTCATCACCCTGCTGCTCGGCGCCGAGGAGGCCGGGTTGGAGGTGCTGGACCGCGACGGCCAGTGGCTCGCGGTCAACCCGCCGCCGGGGGCGCTGGTCTGCAACATCGGCGACATGCTGCAGCGGCTGACCAACCATCGCCTGCCGTCGACGACGCACCGGGTGGTGAACCCGGCTCCGGACCGGCGCGGCTTCGCGCGCTATTCCACACCCTTCTTCCTGCACTTCAACTCGGATTACCTGATCGAGACCCTGCCCAACTGCATTGATGCAGGCCACCCGGATCGCTACCCGACCCCGATCACGGCGAATGAGTATCTCCAGGAGCGCCTGCGCGAGATCAAGCTCGCCTGACGCCAAGACGCCAAGACGCCAACCGGCTGACCTGGATCAGGCCAGCCGGCCAGCGGTCGCGCCGGATCTAGTGAGAGATCCGCAGTTTGTTCAGGTCGGCGGCGATCGCCTGGAACGCCACCTGAAGGGCCGCGCCGGTGGTCGGCAGATAGGCATGCTGGGCGTCGGTCGCGCAGTTGGCGAGGATCGCCTGGGCCTGAGGATCCGCCCCGCCATGCAGGAAGCCCACCGTGTAGATGATGATGTTGTGCGGCGCAGCCTTCATCGCGGTGCAGAGCGATTGCGCCTGCGTGAACGAGTTGCCATTAGGCGAGGCGCAGGTAGAGTGTTCATTCGACCCGCCTGCGCTCCCGTCTGTCGCCGAACTCGGGTTCGAGATCACCCCGTTGCAATAGGCGGTATTGAAGGCGCCGTCGGTCATAAGGATCACCACCTTAAGCGTGTTCGGCGTACCGTAGGCGACCGCCTGGCTGCCGGCGGGGAACAGGCCGGCCCAGTTGGGCGAGACCATGTACCAGCCCCACGCCACGCCGATGTGCCCCGCAGTCGAACCAGCGGCGGTCAGGGTCCCGATCATGTTGTGCAGGGCGGTCTTGTCGCTGCTGAGGGGCAGGATTGAGGCGCTGATGCAGGGGTTGTCAGACGGCGGATAGACCCAGCCGACCGGGGCCCCGCTGTAGGAGGCGTCGGTGAAGGCCTGGGTGCCCGTCCGCTCGCTGACGCAGTTGCTGACGTTGAACGTGGGCGTCGAACCCGACGCACTGGTGAACTGCAATTTGTTGTAGCCCGTGACGCCCGTGCCGGTGCCAGACAGCGGCGATCCTCGCACGGTGTTGACGTAGGTCCCGGCGTTCACGGCGTTCGAATAGGGCACCACAGCGATCTTGGAATAGAACGGCGTCTGGGTGCCCGAGACGACCAGATCGATCAGCTGGTTGGCGGCCGTCTGCAGCGACGTCATCGGCGAGCCCGCCATGGAGCCGGTGTTGTCGAGCACCATGGCGACTTCGATGTTGTTGCCGTTGCGCGTGACCTGGGAGACCACCTGGACAGACGAGTGGGTCGCCATCGGAGAGAAGGCGCTCAGCTGGACCGTCGCCTGCGCCTGGATCTGGGTGTTGTTGTTCACCAGTGCGAACGACGAGGAGGTGAGGGTCGCGCCCTGCACCAGTTGCAGGTTGGCGGCCAGCGCCTTGTTGCCGATCGAGTTGATTGTGGGGTTGTCGGTCGCCGTGGAGCGGGCTGCGTAGAGCGTCGCCGCGTCCAGGGCGTCCTGCAGCTTACCGTGCTGCTCGGTCGACTGGTAGACGTCGAAGAGGCCCAGGGACATGGGGGCCATCACCGCGAAGGTGATGGCGAAGGCCACGGCGCTGACCCCGCGCTGGTCGCGCAGGGCGCGGGACACCCATTGGGGTACGAGCCTGGAGAGGCGGAGCTGTCTGAAGAGATTTCGCATTTGATCACCCGAGTCCGAATGCAACGGGTGAAATCTGAACGAACAGCGTAAAGGAATCAGTTACGAAGAAGGGTAAATCTTTGATTCAGTACGAATATAGTGAATGCCGCTGAAGCCCTATACCTCCACATTGCTTTCCAGCCTGTCGAGTTCGGCCGCGCCGGACACCGTCACCCCCATGTCGTTCACCAGGCCCGTGGCGATCGAATAGACCCAGCCGTGGACGCTGACCTGCTGGCCGCGCGCCCAGGCGTCCTGGACGAAGACGTCGGAGGCGACGTTCCTGACCTGGCGGATAACGTTGAGCTCGCAGAGCCGGTCGAGGCGGGCGCGCTCCTCGGGGATGGCGTCCAGTTCGTGGCGATGCTCGTGGCGAACCTCGCGGATCGGGTGCAGCCAGTGGTCGACCATGCCGCGGCGCTGGCCGTCAACGGCCGCAGCGATGCCGCCGCAGCCGTAGTGGCCGACCACCAGCACGTGCTTGACCTTGATCACGTCGATCGCGAACTGCAGCACCGACAGGTAGTTGGAATCCTGAGGGGGGGCCAGGTTGGCGACGTTGCGGTGCACGAACATCTCGCCCGGATCGAGGTCGACGATCTCGGTGGCCGGGACGCGACTGTCGGAGCAGCCGATCCACAGGTATTCCGGCGCCTGCTGGCCCTCCAGGCGCTTGAAGAAGCCGGGGTCGGCGGCGACCTTTCGCGCGGCCCAGGCGCGGTTGTTGGCTTTCAGGTCATCAAGCATCTACTGCGGGACCGCGTCGGGTTGCTGGTTCGGGTGCGCGGCCTGGAAGGCCGGATGCGCCAGGGCGCGATCGTTGACAGCCTGGATCGCCGGCCAGGGCGTCAGGTCGACCTCGTATCGGTTGGCGGAATAGACCTGCGGGATCAGGCAGCAGTCGGCCAGGCTCGGCGTGTCGCCAAACGCGTAGCCGCCACCGCAGCTGGCGATCATCGGCTCGAGCGCATCGAAGCCGTCGCGGATCCAGCCCTGGGTCCACGCCAGGATGCCGGCCTGGTCGATCCCCATCTGATGCAGCTTGCGGCCGACGCGGGTGTTGTTCAGTGGGTGGATGTCGCAGGCGACGATCAGGGCCATGGCGCGCACCGCCTGGCGGTCAAGCGAGGTCTTCGGCAGCAGCGGCGGATCGGGATATTCCTCCTCCAGCCATTCCAGGATCGACAGGCTCTGGGTCAGCACCCGGCCACCGCCAAGGTCCAGGGCAGGCGTCAGCTTCTGGCGGTTCACAGCCTCGTACTCCGGGGCGCGCTGCTCGCCCTTGATCAGGTCGAGCGCCGAATAGTCATAGGCCACGCCCTTCAGGGCCAGGCCGATCCGGACCCGGTAGGGCGCGGTGGCGCGCCAGGCGCTATAGAGGGTGAAACTCATCCGACCCCCGCCTAGACGACCTTGAAGCTGAGCTGGCCGACGCCCTCAACTTCGCCTGTGACCGTGTCGCCTCTGACCAGCGGCCCGACACCCTCGGGCGTGCCGGTGTAGATCAGGTCGCCCGCAGCGAGCGTCCACAGCTTGGAGGCCTCCGAGACGATCTCGGCGGTCGCCCAGAGCATGTCGGCGACGACGGCATCCTGGCGGACCTGGCCGTTGACCGAAAGCGTAATGCGGCCCTGCGGCGGCGCGCCCGTCCAGGGCTTGATCACCGATATCGGCGCGGACTGGTCGAAGCCCTTGGAGGCGTCCCACGGCTGGCCCTTGTCCTTGGCCGCGTTCTGCAGGTCCCGGCGCGTCATGTCGACGCCCACGGCGTATCCCAGGATCAGATCCAGCGCCTTTTCGGCGGGCACGTCCGCGCCGCCGGCCTTCAGCGCCACCACCAGCTCGATCTCGTGGTGCAGGTTGGCGGTCTTCGGCGGATAGGCCACGTCGCCGCCGGGGGTCACGATGGCGTCGGCCGGCTTGGCGAAGAAGAACGGTGGGTCACGGTCGTCGCCGCCCATCTCGCGCCGGTGCGCAGCGTAGTTGCGGCCCACACAGAGGATCCGGCGAACGGGGAAGGCCGCGCCACCCTCGACGGGAACAGTGACGACGGCGGGCGGGTCAATGATGTACTGGCTCATGCAGACGCGCCTTACGCCTGCGTCTCGCCGAAGTGAAGCCGTTCAGCGCGCCACCACCAGCGAGACGCCGCGGGCACGCGGGTCGGACGCGGCGTGGGGCGAGCCGCCCACGATCTGAATCGCCGCCATGTCGCCGTTGAAGCTCTGCGCCTCGATCCGGTAGCCGCGCGCCTTCACCTGCGCCGCCAAAGCCGCCGGCATCGGCGCAAAGGGCTCCGTGAAGATGGTGTTCTCCGGCAGCAGCTGGTGATGGAAGCGCAACGCCGCCATGGCCTTCGGCAGCGGCAGACCGAAGTCATAAACATCAGCCAGCACCTGGAACACCGAAGTGAAGATGCGCGAGCCGCCGGGGGTTCCGATCACCATGGCGGGCCTGCCGTCGCGGGTCAGGATCGTCGGTGTCATCGACGACAGAGGCCGCTTGAACGGGGCGATGGCGTTGGCGTCGCCGCCGACCACGCCGAACTGGTTGGGCGCCCCGGGCTTCACCGAGAAATCGTCCATCTCGTCGTTCAGCAGGAACCCCGCGCCCTCGACCACCACGCCGGAGCCAAAGGAGCCGTTCAGGGTGTAGGTGTTGGAGGCGGCGTTGCCCCAGCGGTCGACGATGGAGAAATGGGTTGTCTGCGGTTTCTCCGGCCCGAGACCCGGCTTCACCGCCGCAAGCGCCGAAGGCTTAGCGGGATCGACCTCACGGGCGCGGCGGGCGATGTAGGCCGGGTCGGTCAGGGCCGCCACCGGGACCTTCCAGAAGTCCGGGTCGCCGAGGTACTCCGCCCGGTCGGCGAACGCCCGCTTTTCGATCTCCGAGACCAGATGGATATACTGGGCGCTGTTGAGATCGACGCCTTTGAACAGGGCGGCGTCGTCGGCCTTCATCCCCAGGAGCTGCAAGAGGGCGATGCCGCCGGAGCTGGGCGGCGGGGCGGTGATCACATGATAGCCGCGCCATTCGCCCTCGACGGGCGGCCGCCAGACGGCCTTGTAGCCGGCGAGGTCGGCCTTGCTGATCAGGCCCCGGCCCGGCCCGCGACCCATCTGGGCGACGATCAGCTCGGCGACACGACCCTCGTAGAAACCCTTGGCGCCCTGCTTCGCGATAGTCTCCAGGGTGGCGGCGAGCTCCGGCTGGCGGAAGGCGCGCCCCGCGGCCATGCCGGCGAAGTAGCGGTCGAAGTTGGTCTTGGCGAAGGCCGCGCGGTCTTCCTGGCGCTCCCTGATTTCGTTGGCCGGGACCGTGAAGCCCTGTCGCGCCAGACGGATGGCGGGCGCCAGGTCCCGCGCCCAGGGCAGCTTGCCGAACCGTCGATGCGCGTCCGCCATGCCGCGCACCGTGCCGGGCACACCGGCGGCCAGGGGCCCCACCAGGCTCGCCTCGACGATCGGCTGACCCCTGGCGTCCAGGTACATGCCGGCGCTGGCCTTGGCGGGCGCGGTCTCGCGGTAGTCGAGGAAGTAGGGCTTTCCGGCGACATAGAGGGTCATGAACCCGCCGCCGCCCAGATTGCCGGCCTCTGGATAGGTGACCGCCAGGACGAAGGCGGTCGCCACGGCCGCGTCCACCGCATTGCCGCCCGCCTTCAGCACCTCCTGCGCCGCCAGTGCGCCATAGCGATCCGGCGCGGCGACGGCGCCGGCGGAGAGCGTGCGCGGGGTCGCGGCCAAGGCGGGCTGGGCGACCACGCCACCCGCGAATAGCAGCGTCGCTATAAGGCTGAAGATCCGCAAGGGCATGCTCCGTAGGCGTCGGGGCGCCGAGATGGGACCCTCCTCAGCCAATTGACAAGTGCGCCCCTGGCCGGCTTTGGCTCGCGGAACCGACGACAAGTCTGCCCCGGAGCGTTCATGACTGCCCCCAACCAAGGCCCGCTTTCCGACCTGGTGGTGATCGAGATGGGCTCGCTGATCGCCGGGCCATTCGCCGGCCAGATCCTTGGCGACTTCGGGGCCGAGGTGATCAAGCTGGAGGACCCCAAGGTCGGGGATCCCATGCGCCAGTGGGGCCGCAGCATGCCAAAGGGTCATTCGCCCTGGTGGCCGGTGATCGGGCGCAACAAGAAATCAGTAGGCCTGGACCTGCGAAAGCCCGAGGGCCAGGCGATCGCCCGAGACCTGATCCGCGGCGCGGACGTGGTGATCGAGAACTTCCGGCCCGGGGCCATGGAGAAGTGGGGTCTCTCCTACGAGGCGCTGTCGGCCGACAATCCGAAGCTGGTGATGGCGCGCGTGTCCGGGTTCGGCCAGACCGGGCCCTATGCGGAGCGCGCCGGCTACGGCCTGATCGGCGAGGCCATGGGGGGCTTGCGCTACGTCACCGGCGAGCCGGACCGGCCGCCGGCGCGGGCCGGCATCTCCATCGGCGACAGCCTGGCGGCTATGCATGCGGTGATGGGGATCACCATGGCTCTGCATGAGCGAACGCGGACGGGCCACGGCCAGGTCGTCGACGCGGCCCTCTACGAGAGCGTGCTGGCGGTGATGGAGAACCTGGTCACCGAATACGACCTCACCGGCTATGTGCGCGAGCGGTCCGGCTCGATCCTCCCCGGTATCGCGCCCTCCAACGCCTATCCCTGCGCCGGCGGCGACCTGATTCTGATCGGCGGCAATGGCGACACGGTCTACGCCCGCCTGACCGACGCCATGGGCCGGCCCGACCTGAAGGGCGACCCCAGGTTCGTCGACCACGCCAGCCGCGGCGCGAACCAGCACGAGCTGGACGCGATCGTGGCGGCCTGGACCTCGACCTTCGCCCTGCCCGACCTGCTGGCCCTGCTCGAATCCAGGGGCGTGCCGGCCAGCCGTGTGTTCCGCGCGCCCGACATGCTGGAGGATCCGCAGTTCGCCGCCCGCGAGGCCATCGTCACTACCGATCATCCGGTGTTCGGCAAGATCCGCATGCAGAACGCCTTCCCGAAGCTTTCGCGGACACCGGGCTCGGTCCGCTGGCCAGGTCCGGCGCTGGGGCAGCACACGGACGAGGTGTTGGCCGCGCACGCTGGCTGCTCGCCGGAACGGCTGGCCGAGCTGCGCAGATCAGGGATCATCTGAAGCGGAAATCGCCGGTCCGCGACCTGTGCCGCGGACCGTACGAGGGAGTTCCGGTCGCTTGAATCGGGCGAAGTCCTTTAGGCCGCCGGTCCAGCCCCTGCGATGACACCGCAGGCCCCCCTGCAACCCTGTCTAGCCCTCCTGCGAAGCTGAGCCGAGGCGGCGCCTTGTCTCAGGGGTGCGACTTGTTGGCCCGCAGCAGTTCCGCGACCGCCCAGGCCACCTGAGTCACGTCATAGGGCTTGCGGATCACCGGCGCATTGAAGCCGCCGGGCGCCCCGCCGGTCTCGCCATAGCCGGTCGCAAAGACGAAGGGCACACTGCGCGCGGCCAGCGCCTCGGCGACGGGGCTCACCGAATGGCCGTTCAGGTTGGCGTCGAGCACGGCGGCGTCGATCGGCTGGTCCAACAGGGCCAGCGCCTCCTCCAGCTCGTAGGCCGGGCCGATCACCGTCGCGCCAGCGTCGGATAGGCCGGTTTCCAGCTCCATGGCGAGCAGAACCGCGTCTTCGACGATCAGCACCCGCGCGCCTCGCAGATTCGTCGGACCGGCGACGGCCGCGATCGCTTCGGCGGGGCGGGCGGCCGGGGCGTCAGGCACCGTCTCCGGACGCGGCGCCACGGCGGCGGGACCGGCCCGCAGCCGCACAAACACGCCGGATGGCCGGTAGTCGATGGCCGCCTCGCCATTAAGCTCGCGCGCCGTCACCTGCTCCAGCAGGGTCGAGCCGAACCCACGGCGCGCCGGTCGGCTGACAGTGGGCCCGCCGCTTTCAGTCCAGGTGAGCTCAAAACCGCCGCCCGGCTGCCGGCTCCAGCGCAGGTTGACCCGCCCGGTCTCGACCGACAGCGCCCCGAATTTCACGGCATTGGCCGCCAGCTCGTGCAAGCCAAGCGCCAGGGCGTTGGCGGCCCGAGGGGTCAGGAAGAGTTCGGGACCCTCCCAGGCGGTCTGGCCGGGGGCCAGCGCTCCGAGCTCGGCGGCGGCCAGGTGGTCGATTGCGGCGCCGCGCCAGCGTGCGGCGGTGAGCAGCTCGTTGGCCGAACTCATGGCTTTCAACCGGCCGCCGAAGGTGGCCAGGAAGGCGTCCAGCGACGTGGTCCGTTTGGCCGTCTGCTGGGCGAGCGCCAGGACCGTGGCCAGGACGTTCTTCACGCGGTGGTCGAGTTCAGCCAACAGGGTCTGGCGCTGGTCTTCTTCGACCTTGCGGTGGGTGATGTCCTCGACGATGCCCGTGACATTGAGCGGCCGACCATCGGGGCTGCGAGCCAGCACGCCCGCCACGCGGAGCCAAACGCTACGCCCGTCGTCGGGCCGCACGTGCCGGAATTCGATCTCATAGGCGCCGGCCGGACGTTGGCTGTCCTTAATGGCCTGGAGCGCCTCGCGATCGTGAGGGGGAGCAAAGGGCCCCAGCGCCTTGGACCCCCTGGCCGGCATCGGGCCAGACGGGAAGCCGGTGATCGACGCCATCCGCGCACTGACCAGGAAGCGGTCGGCCGCCATGTCCCACTCGAACGCTCCCAGGCCCGCTGCGTCCAGGGCCAGTTCCAGGCGGCGATGCGCCTCGCTATGGCCAAGGTCATCTCGCGTCATGGCTTGAACATAGGACGGCGCAGGCCGGATCGCGACAGGAACCGTGCGCCAGCGCCGGCGTTTCGCATCGCTGAGGGGGAGGGCTCGCCTTTGCGGCAAGGGCGGGAACCGGCTAGGGTGTCCAACGTTCAGCGTTCCATCGCCCCTCGTCCGCCGGGGCCATCCCTTCGGAGACGTCAACATGCCCGCGAACAGCGTCGACCATACCGCCGAAGAGGCCACGTCCGCGGTCAACGCCGCCGCCGACAAGGCCTCCAAGCTTTCCGCTGAAGCGCAGCGCTCCTTCGCCGAGGCGGCCAAGCGCATCGAACGCGCCGTCACCGAAGGCGTGGAGCAGTTACGCGCCCAGACCCGCGCCTACAGCGACACCGCTGGCCAGCAGCTGGACGAGGCGCAGCAGTACATGACCGAGCGGGTGCGCGAACGGCCTCTGGCCGCCACCGGCGCGGCGCTCGGCATCGGGGTGCTGATCGGCCTGTTGCTGGCCACGGCCTCTTCGTCGCGCCGCTAGACGCGCGCAACTGACGTCGGGGGCATGGTTTTCAGGAAGTTCGTCGGGCTGATCGCCGCTTTCGCCGCCATCGCAGCCGCGGCGGCTATCTGCATGGTCGCGCTCGCCTTCGCGATCTATGCGGGGCTGCGCGACATGATCGGTCCGGCCTGGGCGGCCGCGGCCGTCGCCGGCATCGTGGCGTTCATCGCCCTGGTGATGGCCTTGCTGATCACTCGCAAGGCGCAGCCGAAGCCAGTGAGAGGGGACTCCCAAAACCTCACCGCCAAGCTGATCGAACTGGCCCGCGAGCGCCCGCTGGTGGCCCTCGCCGCTGTGGCCGCCGCCGCCACGGTGATGCTGAAGAACCCGCGCGTCCTGACCGCCATCATCGCCGCGGCCTTCGCGTCCCGCCCGTCCCCGCCAAAGGGCTGACGCTCCTCCCGGCCGATCTGTCGCCTTGGCTACGCCGAGGGTCCGGCCGCCATGAGGAACAGTGGCGCCACCCGGGCGTTGAATTGGCACGGCGCCATTAGGGCGCGAACGGAGAAACCGCAATGCTTGGCTGGGCTCTGACTTTCCTGGTGGTCGCCCTCATCGCGGGCGTACTTGGCTTCACGACGATCGCCGGCGCGGCGATCGGTATCGCCAAGATCGCGTTTTACGTCTTCCTTGTTCTGTTTGTGGTCTCGCTGATCATGAACTTCGTGCGCGGGCGGGGCACAATGCTCTAGCCCATCGGACGGCGGTCCAACGACCAGGTGCGATACGGCTCGTAGTGCGAGCCGGTCCACCCCATCGCGGCGACGCGGATCTCCGCCTCGTCGATCTCCAGTACATTGAAGCCGGCCGGCGTGCCGCGTTCGCGGACCGATAGCGTACCGGCGCCCACCGCGTAGGTCTTCCGGTCGCCGAACGGATAGGGCCAGGTGAACGGCGTGTGGATGTGGCCGGAGAGCACCAGGTCGACGCGCGCCTGCGCGAAATCGCAGGCCGCGGCTGGCCCGCCCCAGACCCGCCCCGTCATTGGTCCGCCGATCATCTCGGTCAGCGGATGGTGGCAGGCGACGATGCGCACGCAAGCCGGGTCGGCGCCCCCGAACCAATCGACCGCGGCGGCCACCTGGCGCCGCGAAATCTGCCCCTTCGACCAGTTGAGCCGCGGCTGCGCCCCGCGCGCGGTGTTGAGGCCCCGCACCGCGAACCCGCCGCCCCGATGCACCTGGGCCGCCGCCGGACCTATGGCGCGTTCATAGCGGCGGAAGGGCGTGAAGACCCTTTCGCCCCAGGCGAGGTAAGGCGCATCGTGGTTGCCCGGCGTCACCAGCTTGGGGGGGGTGATTTCCTTCAGCCAGGCGGCAGCGCGGGCGAACTCTTCGACCTCGGCGAACCGCGTCAGGTCGCCGGTCACCACCACCAGATCGATGTCGCCGGCGTTGACGCGCTCCGTTGCGGCCATGACGGCGTGGGTGTTCTCGCCGCCAAAGTGGATGTCGGAGATGTGCGCCAGGCGGACAGTCACGACTCACATATCCTTCGGGATCGCCAGGACACGGGCCACGCAGGCCACATAGCGCACCTCGGCAAGGGTTTTCAGCTGGACCGGTTCGCCGTCGAGGATCGCCGGTATGCTGCGCGAGGCCCAGACACGAGCCACCTTACAAGGGGCCGCCGCGACCTCGGGCGAGTTACGCCAGTCGCCGGTCACCGCGTGGAACCCCAATCGTAGCAGGTCGGCGGCGCCGTGCACGTCCAGGGCCGCAGCCTCCAGCGACTTGGCGTCGCTGTCCAAGACCCGCGAGGTGAGCGGGCAGATGAACACCAGCGCCTCGGCCTTCCGGCGCTCGGAGCCATCCAGGATATATCGCAGGCGGCCCTGGAACGTGCGGCGCAGGGCGCGCCGCGCGCGCATCCAAGCCAACCTGGGCTTTCCGAAGCGGGCGGCCTCGCGGGCCGGAGCCCAAAGGGCGGGCGAGCCCAGAATGGCGGCCACCAGGAAGCTGCGCCCCTCGACCGTGCCGCCCCCGATCAGTTGCTCATAGCCTTGCTCAAGCGCCAGGGTCAGGGCGTCGGGCCAGGGCCGCACGCCATAGACCGAATGGGCCAGCATGTTCATGGTCCCGCCCGGCAGCGGCGCAATCAGCGGCCCGGCAGGGCCGCAGAGCTCGGCCGCCGCCCTCGCCGTCCCGTCGCCGGCCAGCACCACCAGCAGGTCGGGCGCCTTGTCGACGGCGGCGCGCAGGCAAGCGATCAGGCGGTCGGGCTCTGGCGTCGAGATGTGATGGGAAAGGCCGAGGTCCGACAGGATCTTCTCGACCTGTGCGGGCGCGCCGCGGCCCACGCTGCCGGACGCGACATTCGCCACCACCTCGACCGTCTTGATGTTCGCCCCCAAGAAACCCCGCCTAGTTTGGAACACCCGCAGCCTTGGCTTTCGCAGCCTGCCCGGCGTCGTGCAAGGACTGGCCGGCCTCGCTGGCGGCGCTGCGGACCTGTGGCTCGGCCCTGTTCACCGCGGCCTGGAGATTGTCGTCGGCCACGCTGCCGCCGCGGCTGAACGAGCCGTTGACCGCGGCCAGGACCAGAAGGGCCACACCGCAGATCGCCGCGGCGAAGGTGAGCGTCATGAAGATCGGATGCCGGCGGCGGCTGGCCCGCTCGTCGATACGACCGCGTTCATAGGCTTCACGCACGTCGGCCTGGACCGTCTTAGCGTCCAACGGATCGATCGACCGCGCAGTGCGGTCGTCGGGATCGAGGCGTGCGCCAATCATCGAAGGGGCTCCTGTTCAAGAAGTTGGAGCGCGCCCAACGGGCCAACCGGCCTCTACTTAACCCCGACGCGCTCTGGTCCGAGGTGCTGTCTCCCTCTCAACGGCAGGGCGCGGCGCAGGTTCCGAAAGCCACAGGTCGCCGATCGCTGGCCGTCGGACGGAACTGACGCAACCGCACGGCGTTTGCCCCGGCAGGGTCCTTCCCGCTCACGTTGAGTTAGGAGCGGGCAGGAGGGGCTTTTAACATGATGCGACGACCTGGTTCGGCAAGGGCCGGTCGGAACGGTCCGGCCGCCCCTCGTCGTCCTGAAGAGGGGCTTTGAGATGACGATCCGCACGACGGCGAACGGCGCTGCGATCCTGGGACTGAGCTTCGCGCTCGGGCTCGGAGGCTGCGCCTCGACGGGGAGCGCACGCGACCGGATCGTGAGGGCCAACCCGCGCTGCGGGGACCAGACAGCCCAGATCTATTTCGACAGTTTCTCGGCCGAGGTGACCAAGGAGGGGCGCGCAGTCATCGCCGCCGCCGCCCAGCAGGCCAAGTCCTGCAAGGTCACCGGGGTCGACGTGCTGGGCCTCGCCGACGCGGCGGGCGGCGGCCCCGACAGCAACCTCGAACTTTCCAAGCGCCGGGCGCAGGCGGTTACAGCGGCCCTGGCCGGCGCCGGCCTGCCGGCCGCTGAATTCAAGATCACCGCCGTCGGCGAGACCGGCTCGACCACCGCCGATGGCCGCAGCCGCCCGCTTCGTCGGCGCGCCGACATCGTCGTGCACCTGGCCCCCAGTTGATCCGCAAAAAGAAAGGGCGAGTCCAATCGAAGGACCCGCCCAATAAGCGTCATCGAGAAATGGGGTGCGGAGACGGCAGACCGGCATGGTCGCCGGTCTCAAGTCGGGGGGGGCGTCGCCGCCTCCGCAACCCTAAAAACTCACGGGCCGGGAATGCGTTCCGCGCATGCCGAAACTTTTTTCGACTTTTTTTGCCACAGCAGTTGGTTGCATTTATGCATCTGTTTTAGCTCACTTTTCTGGAACGATAACCGCCGCTCGAGACTCCCTGCGGAACACCGGAGCCCGGCAGACGTTAGCCACACCGACGGGCGTAACCGCCCGCCGATCCGCCCGCGGAAGGGTGCGCTATGCCGTCAGTCCATGCTCTTGGCCGCGGTCCACTCCTGATCAAAACGCCGAACTGGCGCCAGCAGGCGGGACGCCGGCGTCTCGCCGTGGTGCTGGCGGTCCTGGCGCTGGCGCTCGCCAGCGGCCTGATCGGCACGTTGATCCGCCCGGTCCACGCCGTTTCCAGCCGGCCGGCCACTGGCCCGTTCAGCTACATCCCCTCTGAGTGACGCCTCAGAACGACAAGGAGTCTGTCATGGCTAACACCTCGCGAACCACCGACGCTGGCCACACCACCCTGGCGGCCACGCCCGCGCGTCAGGGTCGCTTGGGCAAGCATATGTTCTGGGTGTTGGTGTTCGGCGTCCTGCTGGCCGCCATCGGCCTGTTCCTGGCCTGGACCTGGAAGGCGCCGGCCTTGTCGCGCGCCGACGACAAGCTCGCGAACACCCGAGCCGCCGCCAGCGCAGCCTACGACGCCCCCAACCCCACGACGGCGACCCAACAGAAACCTTGAGCCGGCGCGTCCGGCCGATCGACAAAAGCCGCCCATTGCTGGGCGGCCTTTTCGTGATTCCTCGCCCCCCCCCCCCGCGGGGTCGAGAGGGAGATTGGCGCCGGCTAGACCACCGACTGACCCCGAATGGCGCGGATGACGAAGCTCGCCACCAGCAGCACCAGGAAGACTACGAACAGCACCTTGGCGATGGTCGCCGCCAGGCCCGCAAGGCCGGCGAACCCCAGCACACCGGCGATGATGGCCAGGACGGCGAATACGAGCGCCCAACCGAGCATTGGTGTTTCTCCTCGAACGAAAAAGGGCGCCGCGATGGCCGCGACGCCCCTGTTCAACGTTGAGCTTGGTGGAGCGTTCCGCTCTCGCGTCAGGCCGCCTGTTTGGAGGCCTTGCGCGGATGGAAGAACAGCGCCTGGCCGATGGCGGCTTTCACCGTCTCCGGTTGGAAGGGCTTGGTGATCAGGAAGGTGGGCTCCGGACGCTCACCCGTCAGCAGGCGCTCGGGGAAGGCGGTGATGAAGATCACCGGCACGTCGTAACGCGCCAGGATGTCCTTCACCGCATCGATGCCGGAAGAGCCGTCGGCCAACTGGATGTCGGCCAGCACCAGGCCCGGCGTCTTGCGGGCGACCGCGTCCACCGCCTCGGTGCGGGTGGCGGCGATGTCGACCACCGTGTGGCCCAGTTCCTTGACCAGCGCCTCGATGTCGGCGGCGATCACCGGCTCGTCCTCGATGATCAGGACGTCGGTGGCGAGTTCCGCGTCGATCTCCGACTGGGCCTCGGCGATCAGTTGCTCGACCTCGGCGAAGTCGGTGTCGAGGATCTGCGCGGCTTCCGACGGCGTGAAGCCTTCCAGCGCGGTGAGCAGGAACGCCTGGCGCGAGCGCGGCGCGATGCGCATCAGGCGGCGCGTGGTGTCGTCGCCCTGATAGTCGTCCTCCTGCGGCCCTTCGAGCTGGGCGCCCGAGGAGCACCAGATGGCGTGGAACACGTGATAGAGCGCGACCCGCGGCGTCAGGTTGGCCTCCAGGGTGCGCTCGCCGGCGGCCAGCGCCTCCAGGGCCACGCGGACATAGTGGTCGCCCGTGGTCTGGTCGCCGGTCAACGCACGGGCGTAGCGGCGGACGTAGGGCAGGTGCGGCGCAAGACGAGCTAGCAGACTCAAGGGTTGACCCCTCCCATTGGCATTGGACGCGGCGGCCTCAACTCAAGCTTCGGGCGCTCGAAAGCGTTCCCCTGGCGAA
>DASRRU010000289.1:0-11523 GCA_035656795.1 Phenylobacterium sp.
GTCCCAGGCGATCAGGCCGGCGAAGATCAGCACGCCAAGCACGCTGATGATCATCGAGAAGCCGGCGGGATGCCAGAACATGCCGACCAGGGAAGCCAGCACCAAGCCGATCAGGCCCACCATCAGGAAGCTGCCGAAACCGGTCAGGTCGCGCTTGGTCGTGTAGCCGAATAGCGACAGGCCGCCGAAGGCCGCCGCCGTGATCATGAAGGTCAGGGCGACCGACGATCCAGTGTAGGCCAGGAGCCAGACGCCGAGACCGGCGCCGATGCCTGAGACCACCGACCAGTAGACGATGCCCGCCGCGCGGGGGCTGGGGTTGCGGATGAACATCGCCCCGATCAGCACCACCAGGGGCAGGAAGCGGATGATCATGCCGAGCGGTGTGAACCCGGCCAGACGGCCGTCGGCGGTCACCACGTAAAGCAGTTGCTGGACGGGCGCGAAGTCGGCGGTGAGCCAGGCGAGGGCTGCGGAAAGCACGAGGCCCAGGGCCACCTTGTTGTAGACCCCGAGCATGAAGCTGCGCAGGCCCGCGTCCACCGACATGTCGGCGCGATCCGCGGGGATCGAGCGCGCGTAGCCGCGGTTGAAGTCGCTCATTTGAGCAAAACCCTTGTTTAAGCGTCCACGATTGGACGCGAGCGAAATATCGGGCTCCCGTGGGGCGGAAGCAAGGCCTTGTTGGTCAAGCTCTCGTTAAGGTTTCGGCGGACGTTTGCCGGAGCCTTTGCCTGCGGTAGGTAGGTGGCATGATCCGGCTCTTCGCCGCGCTTTCAATGCCCGAGGAGATCGCCGCGGCGCTCGCTCGCCGGCAGACCGGCGTCGAGGCCGCGCGCTGGCGGCCGCGCGAGGCGCTGCACGTGACCTTGCGTTTCTTTGGCGAGATCCGCGAGGACATCGCCCGCGACCTGGACGCCGAACTCACCGCCCTGCACGCGCAGCCCTTCGAGATCACGCTCTCGGGCGTCGGCGCGTTTGGCGAGGGCCCCGATATCCATGTCCTGTGGGCCGGCGTCGAGGCGAGCGAGCCGCTCAGCCGCCTGGCCAAGGCCTGCGAAACTGCGGCGCGCCGCGTCGGCCTGAGGCCCGACACCCGGATCTATCGGCCCCACGTGACGCTCGCCTACCCGCGCCACCCCGATCCCGCCGAGGTCGCCGCCTGGATCCAGGCGCATAACCTCATGAAATCGCCGCCGATCCGGGTGGAGAGCTTCGGCCTCTATTCCAGTTTTCTGGGCTCCGAGCAGGCGCACTATCGTCTGGAGGCCGAGTACCCGCTTCTGGCTCCCTTCCCGCCGCTTCGCGGGGGAGGCAGAGGGGCGGCAGGCTAGACCGCGTAGTCCTTGAGCACGCCCAGCGGCACGATCGCCAAGGTCTCCTCATGGGTGGACTCCAGCACGAGCTTTGGGGCGGCGCCGGCGTCCAAGGCTTCCTTCCAGCGCGGCGCGCAGAGGCACCAGCGGTCGCCGGGCTGTAGGCCGGGAAAATGAGCCTCCATCACCGGGGTCGACAGGTCGTTGCCGGCGGCGCGGCTGAAGGCCAGGAACTCGGCCGTCATCACCGCGCAGACGGTGTGCATGCCTAGGTCCTCGTGGCTGGTCTCGCAGCAGCCGTTGCGGAAGAAACCGGTGACGGGGTCGGTCGAGCAGGGCTTGAGCTCCCCGCCCAGAACATTGCGCGCGCCCGGATCGTAGCGTGTGGTCATGCCGCCACCCTAACCGCTATGACGGGGCGATATCCATGCGCGAAGGAGCACAAATGGCGATCACCGTCGCAGCCCGGCCGCGCCGCAGCGCCCTCTACCTGCCCGGCTCCAACGCGCGCGCCATCGAAAAGGCCCGCACGCTGCCTTGCGACGTGGTGATCCTCGACCTGGAGGACTCCGTCGCACCGGAGGCCAAGGTCGCGGCCCGGGTCCTGGCCTGCGAGGCGGTCAAGATGGGCGGCTTCGGCGCCCGCGAAATGGTGATCCGCGCCAACGGCCTGGATACGCCCTGGGGCGCGGACGACCTGGCCGCGGCCGCCGCGGCCCGCCCGGACGCCGTGCTGGTTCCCAAGGTGGGCTCGCCTGAGGATTTGACCGCCTATCGCGCGGCGTTGGGCCCATCCGTCCCGCTGTGGGCGATGATCGAGACCTGCCAGGCCGTGTTTGCGCTCAATGCGCTGGGCGCCGCCTGCGCCGAGGCCGGTGTCGAGGCCTGGGTGATCGGGACCAACGACCTGGTGAAGGAGATGCGCTGCCGGCCGGGCGTCGACCGGCAGCCCTTGCTGGCCGCCCTGTCGCTGAGCGTCATGGCCGCTCGCGCCCACGGGATCGCCATCCTCGACGGGGTCTACAACGACATCCCCGACCTGGAGGGCCTGGCGCGGGAGTGCGCGCAAGGCTGCGACCTGGGATTCGATGGCAAGAGCCTGATCCACCCGACCCATCTCGAGATCGCCGACCGCGCCTTCTCGCCCGAGCCGCAGGCCGTGGCCTGGGCGCACAAGGTGGCCGAAGCCTTCGATTTGCCGGAAAACACCGGCAAGGGTGTTCTAAAGGTTGACGGGCGTATGGTGGAGCGTCTGCATTTGGCTGAGGCGCGCCGGCTGATCGCGGTCGCCGAAGCCATCGCCGCCCACGAAGACTGAGGGATCGATGCGGATCGGTTTGCTGTCCCTGCTGTTGGCGGCCCTCGCTGCGCCCGGCGCCCAGGCCGAGCCCGCGCCGGTGGCCGCCCAGACGCCGCCGCTACATGTGCGTGACCCGATCGGCGCCCTGCTCAACCCCAACGCCCCGCCGCCGCGCGACGAGGACGAACCCGACACCGCCGGCCAGTCCCGCACGGCGCCCGATCCGGAGCCCAGCGTCATGCCGGGCGGTCCCGCGCCCAAAGTCTTCGTCCCGGCCCCGCGCTCCCAGCTCGCAGCGCCGGTGCAGATCGACGAGCTCGGCAAGACGCCGGACGGTCCGCCGGCCGTCCGCGACCTGGTCTATGACGCGCGGATCCGCGCCTCCTCCGCCTCGGCGCAGAGCTTTCAGGGGCCGCTGGACGGCGGCTGGACCCTGGCCGAGCCGCAGGGCGACTCCTACGCTTTCCAGATCGTCGATCGCCGCGACCGGCTGGAAGCGGTGTGGCGCAACGTGCGACGCGCGGGCTCCCTCAACGCCTCGGGGCTGGTCGACGCGGTCCAGCATCAGGGCGGCGAGCTGACTCTGCGCTTCACGGAGAACTCCGAGCCGGCCTCCGTGATCACCCTGCGGGAAGGCGCCGACGGTCGCTGGACCGGCAAGCTGGCGCGCGGTGATCGGGTCATCGCCGTGACCATGCGCCGGACGGGCCCCTAGAGGCCGAGCGCCATCCGGGCGGCGGCCTGGGCGGTCTCCAGGGCCTTGGGCTCATAGGCCTCGGACGCGCCGAAGCCCCAGACCGGTGCGGGCCAGGCGACATCGTCGCTGCGCCGGCCGATGACATGCACATGCAGCTGCGCGGTGACGTTGCCCAGCTGGCCCACGTTCAGCTTTGGCGCCGGCCGGCCCAGCGCCTCGGCCACGGCGCGGACGGCGCCGCCGGCCTGCAGGATCTCGTCCATCAGCACGTCGCGCTCGCCCGGGGCCAGGTCCTCCAGTTCGCGCGCGCCCGGGATCTTCGGGATCAGCACGATCCATGGAAAACGCGCGTCGCCGTGCAGGCGCACATGGCTCAGGGCCAGGTCGCCGAGGGCGTGGGAGGTGGCGTGGAACGCGGGGTCGATTTCGAACATGCTCAAGCTTCACCAGCCCAACGTGCGATTGCCAAGCCGGTTTCCTGTCGCCTCCTCCGTCGCACGCCATTGCGGCCCGTCCGCCGGTGAGCTACGGACCCGCCGCAACAGAGCTGAAGGAGCGAGAACATGGCGAAGACAGCGATCCGCGTAGCGGTCACCGGCGCGGCGGGCAACATCGGCTACGCTCTCCTGTTCCGCATCGCGTCCGGCCAGATGTTCGGCGCCGACCAGCCGCTGATCCTGCAACTCCTGGAAATCCCCGTCGAAGGGCCGCAGAAGGCGCTGAAGGGCGTCGCCATGGAGCTGGAGGACTGCGCCTTCCCGCTGCTGCAGGACATGGTGCTGACCGGCGACGCCGACGTGGCGTTCAAGGATGTGAACTGGGCCCTGCTGGTCGGCTCCAAGCCGCGCGGGCCGGGCATGGAGCGCGCCGACCTCCTTAAGGACAACGGCAAGATCTTCATCGCCCAGGGCCAGTCGATCGACAAGGTGGCCGCCGACGACTGCCGCGTGGCGGTGGTGGGAAACCCCTGCAACACCAACGTGATGATCGCCGCCAGCCAGGCCAGGCGCCTGCCGAAGGACCGCTTCACCGCCATGGTGCGCCTGGACGAGAACCGAGGCCGCGCCCAGCTGGCCAAGAAAGCCGGTGTCTCGATCGACGAGGTCAGCGACCTGTTCATCTACGGCAACCACTCGCCGACCATGTTCGCCGACTTCACCCACGCCAAGATCGGCGGCAAGGACGCCGCCCAGGTGATTGGCGACGAAGCCTGGCTGAAGACCGATTTCCTCCCGGCGGTGGGCAAGCGCGGCGCGGCGATCATCGAGGCTCGCGGCCTGAGCTCGGCGGCGTCGGCGGCCAACGCTCTGGTCGACCACGTCCGCGACCTGACCACGGTGGGCAAAATCCACTCGGTCGCCGTCGAGAGCCAGGGCCGCTACGGCTTCGCCGACGGGGTCTGGGCCGGCATGCCGGTGAAGACGACAGCGGCCGGCTACGACGTGATCGCCAGCTACGAGATGGACGATTTCGCCAAGTCGAAGATCGCCCTGACCAACGATGAGCTGGTCGGCGAACGCGACACCGTCAAGGATATGCTGGCCTAGGCGCGGGCGTCGCCCGCTCAATAACTGTCATCCCGGTTTTGCGACGGCAAGACCGGGACCCGGGATCACCGTCGACGCCGAACATTCGAGGCGCCCCGCAGCGATCAATCGGCCTCAGCGTGTCTATGGGTCCCGGGCACGCGGTGCGCGCTTTCCGGGATGACACCGAGGGCGCGGCCAAAGGCCGGTGCCAAACTAGTACCCGTCCGGGCGAGCATCGTGGGCCTGGCTGTTCAGCTCGGCGATGCGCGCCAGGTAGACGTCATGCACCGCCCATGGAGCCTCGCGCGCCGCGGCGGAGCGGGCGGACAGCCACCGCTGCTGCTGGCGTTGCAGCTGGACTTCCGGCACGCCGGCGGCGCGTGCGCCCTGGTAGGCGCGCGACAGCTGGCGGTCGGCGGCGCCCAGGGTGGGATCCGCGCAGACCAGGGCCTCGCCGGGATCGCGTAGTGCGCAACGCTGCGCCGAGACCCTCATCAGGCCAGAGGCATGCGGCTGGACCGCAAGCGGCGCCGGGCGGCTGCGAACCGGCGGCGGAGCGGCGTGCGGCGACTTGCGGGCCTTCAGTGAGGCCTGTTGCACCACCGGCGCCTGGCGGCCCTTGTGGGTGTGCTTGCGGTCCAGCTTGGCGACCTGCACGGGCGGCGCGGGCCGGGCGGGATGCGGCGCGACCTGGCGCACGACCCGTGCCAGGCTGGCGAGGCGGATCTGCTTGCGCGCCTCCTCTCGGGCCTCGGCCACGGCTTCGGCGCGGACTTCGGCCTTGGCCTCGGCGCGACCTCGGGCCTCGGCCTTGGCGAGCTTGATCTGCTCGGCCTGTTGGGCCTTTGCGAGACGCGCCCGCTCCAGGCGGTCGGCCTTGGCCTGCTCGACCTTCGCTTTCTGGACTTGCGCCTTCTGAATTTCCGCTTTCTGGGCCATCTCGACGCGATGCGCCTCAGCGGCCCGGGCGAGCTGGATGCGGTGCGCGGCGGCGGCCTTCGCGGCGGCGAGCTTCTGGGCGTGCGCCCGGTCAGCCGCGGTCCTCGTAGCGACAGCTTTCGCCGTGGCCGACTGGGCCAGTTGCACCGTGTTCGCCGCCTTGGCCGCGGCTTTGGGCCTGGCCGGGGCCTTGGGCTTGGTCGCCGGCGGGGGTTCGGCCCTGGCGACCTGCGTCGGCGGCGCTGGCGACAGGCGGACCAGCGGCGGAATCGGCTTCGAAAGCTTGGCCTCGATGGTCCGGGCCTGGGCAAGAGCGGCGACCATCAGAGGGCTGAGCTTCGGCAGGGTAAAGTGGTTGACCGGCGCGGGCCCGGCGGGCGACGGAACCGGAAGCGGAGCCTGCACCCGAATGATCGGCGCCGGCGTCGGCGTTGGAGCCTGCGGGAGCGCCGGAGCCGGCGGAGATATCGGCTGCGGCGCGGGCGTGGCGAAGGCCGCCGCCACTGGGGTCGCGATCGGTCCTGGCGGGCTCGCAGCCGTGGACGGCGATGTAACAAGAGCGTTGGCCCCGGCCAGGCGGTCGTCGAGCACGATCCGCAGCTGGCGCGCGGCCGGATCAGCCGATAGGGCGTCCGGTTCCGGCGCGGCGGTCGCGACCCGGCGCTCGTTCATCGCCGGCCGCGCCCATAGGCCCAGGCCCACGCCCAGGACGCAGGCGCCGGCCACGCCCGCGAACAGGATGCGCCGCGCGCCCAGCCGCGGCCGCCGCACGCGCGGCGCCATGACTGCGCCGAAGTCCTCGTCGGCGGTGTGGGTGTCCTGTCGTGGGTCGTAAGGTTTCATCAGAGATCCAGCCCCTAGCGGATCCCTCGACAAACGAAGCGCTGGTCGGACCGCCGCGCCCACGGCTAAGGTCCCAACCCCGCTCCGACTTCTCTCCCGAAGGAACATTGAGCCTGAAATATGACATTTGCGCCAGCGCCAATCCTTGAGACACAACGCCTCATCCTGCGCGCGCCCACCGCCGAGGATTTCGAGCCCTGGGCGGAATTCGCCGGCGATGCCGAGACGATGCGGCATCTGGGCGGCGTCCAGGCCCGCTCGATCGCCTGGCGCGGCCTCTGCACGGTGCTGGGCGCGTGGACGATCCGCGGCTTCTCCATGTTCTCAGTGATCGAGAAGTCGACGGGCCGCTGGGTCGGGCGGTTGGGCCCTTGGCAGCCGGAAGACTGGCCAGGGACCGAGGTCGGCTGGGGCGTGGTGCGCGACAGTTGGGGCAAGGGCTACGCTACCGAGGGCGCGGCGGCCTGCATGGACTATGTCTTCGACGTGCTCGGGTGGAGCGAGGCGATCCACACCATCGAGCCGGGCAATGTGGCCTCGCAGGCCGTCGCCAAGCGGCTGGGCTCGACGCTCTGGGGCCCGGTCGCCATGCCCGCGCCCTATCAGGAGACCAAGGTCGAGGCCTGGGGCCAGACCCGCGAGCAGTGGCTCGCCCGGCGTGGCGCTCGGCGTTAGATCCAACCCCGTTCGCGCAACAGTCGCGCATAGGTGCGGCTGACGGGAACCTCGGCGCCGTCCGTCAGGGTGAGGGTCGCGCGCCCGTCGCCACGGACGGCCTCGACGATCGCCTCGCGCGCCACCCACCATGAGCGATGCACCTGGGCGCCCTCGATGCCCTCCAGCTCGGCGATAGCGTCCGACAGCCGCATCAGGATCAGGTCCTGGCCCTTGGAGGTGTGTAGGCGCAGATAGTGGTCCTCCGCCTCCACCGCCCAGATCTCGGCGCCGCGCAGCTTCAGCGGCAGGCGATCGAGGAACTTCGCCGGCGCCGAGGAGGCCTGGGTGAGGCCCTCGGTGCGCCGCGCCACCAGCACATTGAGGGTGACCATGACGATGGTCACCATGACGACTGCGGTGACGAGATAGGCGAAGTCCTGCGGCGTCTTGAGGGTCCCGTGCAGCACCAGGCGGGTGGTGATCCCCACCACCACGGAATAGGGAACCGCCAGGGCCAGGGACGAGACCAGGATCTGCACCCAAAGGGCGCCGGGCCCGCCGATACGGTTGAAGACGGCGCGCGACACGAAGCCGCCCCACAGCCAGCCCACCACCATCAGGCCCAGCCAGTAGCCGAACCGCACCGGCAGGGTGGCGCGCGACGAGGTGAAGGCGCCCGCGAACGCCAGGAAGCTGGCCGCGACAAGGGTGATGGCCAGGCCGCGAAGCCAGCCTCGGAAGTCCTCGTAAGGCCCCCAGCCCAGGATCTTCGGCCTCGAGGCCATCCGCCGGTCGCTCCGTGCGCTCGGGTGGCAGATAGAGGATGTCGGCGGTTTCGCAAACGCATCGCCGGTGCGCCATTGGAGGCCGCCTAGCTTCAGCCATCGTGGCGAGGCATAACAACCACCGATTCACCCTGGCGCCGCCCGCACTTCATGGCCGATCTCGTCTTTCACGATCCAACAGGGCGCAGGGCTCGGCGCGTGCGTTTCCTGGGCGGTCTCGTGGCCTCCTTCCTGGCCCTGCTGGTCGCCGCCTTCTTCGCGACCCTCGCTTTTGCGCCGCGCCTGCCGACCATCAGCCTGAAGGACCCGGCTGCGCTCTCGGCCCTGCACGACGCCACCGCGCACAAGCTGAAGGGCCGCCAGCAGTGGAATCGCATCCCGCACCCCAAGGGCGGCGCGGCGACCGGCGGCCCGGCGCGGCCGTTGTCGGTGGGTTTCTATGTGTCGTGGGACGAGAGCTCGCGGGAATCGCTCGCCGACCACATCGACCAGCTGGACGTGGTTTCGCCGCAGTGGATCTCCCTGGCGTCCCCGGATGGCGCGCTCAACATCACGTCCGATCCCCAGGCGCGGGCGATCATCGCTTCGGCCAAGCGGCCGCCGTCGATCCTGCCGCAGATCTTTAACTTCAACACGGCCACGCAACAGTGGAATGGGCCCATGGCAGCCGCCCTGTTGGCCAATCCAAAGGCTCGCGCGGGGCTGATCGCCAACCTGGTCGTACAGGCGCAGAAGCGCGGCTACGCCGGCTACGTCTTCGACTTCGAGGACATGCCGGTCGCCGCCCTGCGAAACTATCCCGGCTTCATCGCCGAAGCCCGCGCGGCCCTGAAGCCGCTGGGCCGGGAAGTCTGGGTGACAACGCCCTTCGCCGATGACGACCACCCGGTCCGCGCCCTGCAGGACGCCGCCGATGCGGTGGTGCTGATGGCCTACGACCAGCACTGGGGGGGCGGCGATCCTGGGCCGGACGCCGCGCAGGACTGGTTCGAATCCAACATCGCCAAGCGGATGGAGACCCTGGACCCGGCCAAGACCATCGTGGCCCTGGGCGACTATGGCTACGACTGGACGCTGCCGGGGCCGAAGAACAAGGCCGAGTCGCACACGGTGCTGTTCAACGAGGCGACCCAGCGCGCACACGATGCCGACGCCCAGGTCGAGATGGACGAGAATTCGCTCAATCCGACCTTCGGCTATCAGGACGAGCTGGGCCGCAAGCACCAGGTCTGGTTCCTCGACGCGCCGACCCTGTTCAACCAGATCAAGGTCGCAGACGGCTTTCGCCCGCTCGGCTACGCGCTGTGGCGTATGGGCGGTGAGGACCAGCTGGACTGGCAGGTGCTGCGCCACGAGTACGGCCAGGGCAAATCCGATGGCCTGGAAATCCTGAAGCCCGGCGTTGACGTCGACTTCGACGGGGAAGGCGAGGTGCTGCACGTCGAGTCGATCCCGACGCCCGGACGCCGCTCGCTGGAGATCGATTCCGACACCGGCCTGATCTCGGGCGAGACCTATGAGGTGATGCCCACCTCCTACGTGATCCAGCGCTACGGCTTCCACCCCGGACTGGTGGCGATCACCTTCGACGACGGCCCAGACGGACGCTGGACGCCGAAGATCCTCGACATCCTCAAGGCCAAGCACGCGTCGGCGACCTTCTTCGTGATCGGCAAGAACATGGCCGCCAAGCCGGGCCTGGTGGCCCGCGAGGTGCGCGAGGGCCATGACGTGGGCAACCACACCTGGACACACCCGGACATCGCCTTCGTGCCGGCCGCCCAGACGGCGGTGGAGCTGTCGGCGACCCAGCGGCTGTTCGAGACCATCACCGGGCGATCCATGCGCCTGTTCCGGCCGCCGTTCTTCGGCGACGCCGAGCCGTCGACTCCGCGCGAGGTGTCGCGGGTCATGCTGGGCCAGACGCAGGGCTATCTTACGGTCGGCCTGCGCATCGATCCGGACGATTGGCGCTCGCCCGACGCCTCGACCCCGGCCCGCATCATCGACACCGCGCTAACCCGGCTGAAGGACACCTCGCGGCCCGGCCAGGTGATCCTGCTGCACGACTCGGGCGGCGACCGCAGCTGGACCGTCAAGGCGCTGCCCGACCTGATCGATGCGCTGCGCGCCCACGGCTACAGGCTGGTGACTGTCGCCGAGCTCGCCGGCATGACCAACGCCGAGGCCATGCCGCCCACCAGCCGCAACTCGGTGGAGCTCCTGCTGGACCGCATGGGCTTCGGTTTCTTCCATGGCGTGCAGCTGGCGCTGCAATGGCTGTTCATCACCGCGATCGTCCTGGGCGTGGCGCGGCTGCTGGTGCTGGGCGTCCTGGCTCTGGTGCACCGCTTCACCATCGTGAAGCGAACGCCGCCGATGCCCGATCCCGCGACTGGGCCGCTGATCAGCGTGCTGATCCCATGCTTCAACGAGGAGAAGGTGATCGAAAGTTCGGTACGCCGGATCCTGGCGTCCAACTGGTCGCGGCTTGAGATCCTGGTGCTCGATGACGGCTCCGCGGACCATACCGCCGAGGTCGTGCGCAAGGCCTTCGCCGACGAGCCTCGGGTGACGCTGATGAGCTTCGAAAACGGTGGCAAGGCGCGCGCGCTGAACCGCGGTCTCGCCAAGGCTCAGGGTGATGTGGTGGTGGCGCTGGACGCCGACACCCTGTTCCCCTCCGACACCCTGGCCAAGCTGGCGCGCTGGTTTGGCGATCCGCGGGTCGGGGCCGTGGCCGGCAACGCCCTCGTCGGCAACCGCCGCAATCTGATCACCCGCTGGCAGGCGCTCGAATACATCACCGCCCAGAACCTGGAGCGCCGGGCGCTGGCGGCCCTGGGCGCGGTGACGGTGGTTCCGGGGGCGGTCGGGGCTTGGCGGCGGGCCGCCCTGGAGCAGCTCAACGGCTATCCGGACGACACTCTGGCCGAGGACCAGGACCTGACCATCGCCATCCAGCGCGCCGGCTGGCGCGTCGAGTTCGATCCCGATGCGCGGGCCTACACCGAGGCGCCGGAGACCGTGAGCGGCCTGCTCAAGCAGCGGTTCCGGTGGTCGTTCGGGACCCTGCAATGCATCTACAAGCACCGTAAAGCCACGTTCGACGTAAAGCATCCGGTGCTGGGCTTCATCGCCCTGCCACAAATCTGGCTCTTCCAGATCCTGCTCACGGCGGTGGCGCCGCTGATCGACCTGGCGGTGATCTGGAGCCTGATCTCGGCGATCTACGGTTTCACAAACCACTCCACCGAATGGTCGCCGGACGACCTGATGCGCCCGCTGTTCTATTGGGCGGCCTTCATCTTCCTTGACCTCTCCGCCGGCGCTCTGGGCATGGCTCTGGAGCGACGTGCGCCGTGGGAAGACCTGGTCTGGATGCCGGTGCAGCGGTTCGGCTATCGCCAGCTGATGTACTATGTCGTGGTCAAGTCGATCGACGCGGCTCTGCACG
>DASRRU010000290.1:0-20330 GCA_035656795.1 Phenylobacterium sp.
CACCGAGGACACCACGGATATGATCTCGCTGACGGCCAGCGACGGGCGTCACCTCTACCTGTCGCCCTCGGTCGCGAGGATGACGGGCTATACCATCGCCGAACTGATGCCCCGGCGGATGCGGGAATTCGTCCATCCCGACGATCTGGACGGCTTCATCGCCTTCTATGGCGAGCTCATCAGCGGCCGACACCAAGGCGGACAGGCGATCCGCTATCGGGTCCAGCGCAGTGACGGCGCCTGGATCTGGCTCGAGAGCAATCCGCGGATGGCCAAGTCGGCGACCCTGGGCCAGCCGGACGAGATCGTCGACGTGAGCCGCGACGTGACTGAGCAGCAGCGCATGAAGGACCGCTTGCAGGAGGCCCTGGCGGAGGCAGAGCAGGCGACGCAGGTGAAGTCCGAGTTTCTGGCCAATATGAGCCATGAGATCCGCACGCCGCTGACCGCGGTGCTGGGCTACTCCAGCCTGCTGGCCGAACGCGGTGACCTCGACCCACTGGCGCGCGCGCAGGTCGAGCGGATCGACGCCGCCGGTCGGGGCCTGCTGGCGATCGTCAACGACGTGCTGGACTTCTCCAAGCTTGAGGCGGGTCAGACGACGATCACGCCGCGCCCGACCGCCGCCGCCACCCTGGCGCGCGAGGTGCTGGAAATGTTCGCCTTTGCGGCGCAAGCGAAGTCGCTGGCCCTGAGGTTCGACGCCGCGCCCGATGTGCCGGACTTCGTCTTCCTGGACGGAGACCGCCTGCGCCAGGTGTTGGTCAACCTGGTGGGCAATGCGGTGAAGTTCACCGACGCGGGGTCGGTGAGGATGTCCCTCCGCTACGCCGCCGCCTCCGGTCGGCTGGCCATCGAAGTTCGCGACACCGGTCCTGGCATTACGGCGCGGGCTCAGGAGAAGCTCTTCAAGCGCTTCTCCCAGGTGGAAGGCTCATTGACGAGCGCCAAGGGCGGCAGCGGCCTGGGCCTGGCGATCTGCCAGGGTCTTGCCGAGGCCATGGGCGGGTCGATTTCCTTGCGCAGCCGGGTGGGCAGGGGATCGACCTTCCGATTTGAACTGCCGGCGGCGATCGCGCCGCGGCCGGCGCACGATGACACGGCGACATCCCGTGGAAGCCTCGAAGGCGTGCGGCTGCTCGTCGTCGACGACCATCCGGTGAACCGGGAGCTTGTCCGGGCCATACTGGAGCCGCATGGCGTCGAGGTGAGTGCGGCGCGGGATGGCCGCGAAGCCGTCGAGTTCGCGGCCAAGGCGCCGGTCGACCTGATCCTGATGGACCAGAGGATGCCGCGCCTCGACGGCCACGCCGCAGCCATGGAGATCCGCACCGGCGAGGGCCCTAATCGAGATGTACCGATCCTGTCGTTCTCGGCTGAAGATGTGAACTCCCCGTCGGGCCCAGAGGGGGCCCTGATATTCAGCGGGCAGGTTCGCAAGCCGCTGCAGCCCGCTGAACTGCTCAATGCGCTGCGGCTGGCGCTCGCGGACGAGGACGTCCCGATGGATGAGGTGTTGCGCCACGCCGAGGCTTGAGCCCCCGAAAGGGGTGCGTCCTCACCGAGATGTCACAGCGCCGACGCCAAGCGCGCCATCGAACTCGGCGCACGCGACGATCTTTTCAGGCCGGCGGGACGGTCTAGCGGCGGCCCGCGAGGCCGATGCGGGCGGGCTGCAGGGCCGGCTCGGCGGCGAGGGAGGCGCGGGCCTTGACCAAGCCGCGGGCCCGCACGCCGGAAAGCACGGGGTCCAGCCCGGCCATCAGCGCGATCAGGAAGCCCAGTTCGCCCTCGCGCAGGCCCGAGCGCCAGACATAGCTGGTCCAAAAGTGGCTCAGGCCGCGCCCCACGTCGCCCAGCAGGCCGCCGGTCTCGCCGGCGTCGGCGATGTCCTGGGCCCGCAGCGCACTCAGGCGGTTCAGGCGGGCGATCATCTGACCGACGTCGGCCTCGGCGTGGCGGCGCAGTGGCGTTTCCAGAGCGCCGGCGAAGCGGCCTTCAAGCACCATGGCGGCATCGACGCACCGCGGCTTCCAGCGTTTGACCCTCTGGCGATACAGGCGCGGCGCCATGACCTCGCCGAGGCTCGCGTTCCAGCCGCGGCGCACCAGGATTTCGCCGAGGTAGTTGTCCACCGGCACGTCGAACCAGTCGCCGCCCGGCCGGCCATGGATGGCGGCCCTCACCTCATAGGCGAGTGGGGCCTCCACGTGCTCGTTTGGCTCGACCTCGAGAACCCACTCACCCAGGCAGGCCGCCAGGCCCGCGGCCTTGCGTTGGCTCTCCAGCGGGAAGATCCCGTCGATGACGCGGGCGCCGAACTGGCGGGCGATCTCCTGGCTGCGGTCGGTGCAGCGGTCGGCGACCACCACGATCTCGTCGCAGAAGTCGAGCCGCCGCAGGCAGTTTGCCAGGCGCGCTTCGTCGTTGTGCGCGCACACTAGAGCCGAAAGCTTCACCGGTGACACCCCGTCCAAGAGCCCCCGCGGCATTTAACCCGCCGTCAAAAATAAGACGCCGCTGCTCAAGCTTGCCCTCCGCTCGGCGGATCCGGGAACTGGTCGTTTTCCGGGTCCTGCGACAGCCTGCCACAGGCAGGTCCGCCGACCGGACGCCGGGTGAGGTTGCATCGGTCTGCCACGCGAGCTTGATTGTGAGCGCCTTCAGCGTGGCGCTGACGTGCTTTTCCACCGCCTTGACGGACAGGCCCATGGCCCGCGCCGTCTCGGCGTGGCTGAGCCCTTCCAGCTTGTGCAGGCGGAAGGCGCGGCCCGCCTTGGGGGGCAGGTCCGCGACCGCGGCGATCAATTGGCGCAGGCGCTGGGCGGAGGCGGCCGCCTCGTCGGCGGGCGGCGCATCGGCGATCTCGACGCCGCCGACTTCGGTGCGGGCGACCTGACGCCAGGCGGTGTCGCGGGCGGCCGAACGGGCCTCGCCACGGGCCCGGTCGAGCATCAGGTTGAAGGCCATGCGGTAGAGCAAGGCGACGGGATTGCTCACCGGCTCGGCCCGGTCGCGCCCCGCCAGGCGCAGATAAAGCTCCTGCGCCAGATCCTCGGCCGCGACCTGCGAACCCGCCCGCGCCGCCAGGAAGCGCAGCAGGTTGGCGCGGCGCTCCAGGTAGAGGGCTAACAGCGGGTCGTCGGTCAGCGAAGGGCAACGTTCATCGGCCACGCTTGAACCTGTGCCGCATTTCGAGGCGAGGCGCCAAGATCACCGCCATTATGCCGCCCCTAGACCAGCCCCGCGTCGGCCAGAAACGCCATCAGAGCGGCATTGAAGGCGGCGGGCTGATCGATGTTGGCGCTGTGGCCGGCATCGGGGATCACCACCTTCTTCGCGCCTGGGATCTTGGCGGCCATGTAGTCGGAGGCGGCGAGGAACGGCGTGTCGTTGGCGCCCACGATCACCACGGCCGGGACCCGGACGCCCGGCAGGCTCTCGATGACCGCGGAGTCGCGCTGAGCGAGCATGCCGCGGGCTGAGCGGGCCAGGCCCGTGGCGTCGCGGTGGTGAGCCAGGCGCACCTCGGCGCTGGCGCGGGAAAGGTCCGGCAGCCCCTCGGCCTCATAGCGTTCGGCGCGCTTGAGGGCGCTCTCGTTCCAGGCGTCGCGCGCCTGATCGTTCTTGTAGCCGGGGCCGGTGTCGATGATCAGCAGGGCGCGGGTGCGGTCCGGATGGGCCCGATGGAAGGCAAGGCTCATGTAGCCGCCGAGCGAAAGGCCGCCGACGATCGCATCCTTGGCGCCGACTGCGTCCAGCAGCCCAGCCATGTCGGCGACAGTCTTCTCTTCGGAATACTGAGCGGGGTCCTCGGGATAGTCGGAGCGGCCGTGGCCGCGCATGTCCCAGGTGATGACCGTGAAGTGCTGCGACAGGGGTGCGATCTGGCCGTCCCACATCCGCCCGGTCGAGGAATAGCCATGGGTGAGGATGAGCGCGGGGCCGGAGCCGGCGACGTCGTAGTGAATCTTGACCCCGTCGCGCGCGAGGGTGGGCATTGGCGTCTCCCGTCCCGGCTCGTTTAGCGGCCGGTCGCGGAGCCTAGCGCGGGGAGGATGCTTAAGCCTAGGCTGCGTTGGCGGCGGAGAGTTTGCCCCTGCGCGTCCCGGCGGCCCGCTTGATGGCCTCCAGCAAGCCCGAGACCAGGATCGGCTTCGACACGTAGTCGGTGAAGCCGAGCGCGCGATATTCATCCGGCCGGCGACTGAAGACGTCGGCGGTGAGGGCGATCACCGGGGTGTTCCGCCCGGGGCCCGGGCTGGCCCGCAGTTGCTCGACAGCCTGGATGCCGCTCATGCCGGGCATGTGGATATCCATCAGCACGACGTCAAAGCTCTGGGTCGCGAGCAGCGCCAGGGCCTCGGCGCCGGAGGCGCTCTTGACCGCGGTGTGATGGAACGCGACCAGGATTTCCTCGACGACGCGCAGGTTCATCGGGTCGTCGTCCACATGCAGGACGACGAGCGAGCGCTCGAACGTAGGATAGGTCTGTGACACGAAAACGCCGCCCTTTTGAGGCGCGGAGCGTGCCCTGCGAAGGTTTCGGTAAGACTGATATTTGCGGTGAATTCCGGTTAACCGCGAAATTTTATCCACAGGCTGTTGGCGCAGCGGTCAGGGCCGGAAGGTCGCCAGCAGCACCATCAGTTCCGGTTCATCGACGCGGCGAGCGGCTTCCGGGGGCGGCAGCCAGAGCTTTTCGCGCTGGCCCAGCTCCAGGTAGGCCTCGGCCTCGCTGTCCACCTGCAGTGGGAAGACGGCGACGCGCACGTGCTGCAGCCGCCCGTTCTTGAGGCGCTTGTCGTAGGCGTAGGTTCCCATTGGGCGCTTGGCGATCTTGCCTTGCACGCCAGCTTCCTCGAAGGCCTCCCACGCGGCGGACTTGGCTGCGGATTTGCCGGCGATCGGCCAGCCCTTGGGGATCACCCAGCGCCGGGTCTCGCGGCTGGTGATCAGCAGCACTTCCACACCGCCGGCGGCGCTGGGGCGCCAGGGCAGGGCGGCGAACTGGACACGCGGTTCGCGGTCAGGTTCGCGGCTGGAGGGCTTGTCCGGTTTCCTCATCCCGCTGACATAGACCCAAGCGCTGGCACGGCAACGCCGTTCAGCGCGGACGCAAGGTCGCAGGGGGCGGATGGTGGCGAGATGGCGAAGGTCTCTCTCGTGGAATCAGGTCTCAAGGGCGACCAAAATGATCCGAGGTCGGAGCATTGCAAGCGCAATTGGCGCGTGTGTCGCGTCGCCTTCAACGTCCTTGCGGCAGACCAGGAAGCCTGGGGGGCGACTGCCCCCCTGCGCTCAGAGGTTCACGACCCCGCCGGCCCTGACGTATTCGTCGACCACCTGGCCCAGGACAGTGAGCGGCACGGCGCCGGTCATGACCAGCAGATCGTCGAAGGTGCGCAGATCGTACTTGGGACCGAGGCTCGCCTTGGCGCGGTCGCGCAGGCGGTTGATCTCGGTATGGCCGACCTTGTAGCCGCACGCCTGGCCGGGGGTTCCGGTGTAGCGGTCGATCTCGCTGGTCATGGCGGCCCGCGTGCGGCCTGAGTTGTCCATGGCCCACTGCACGGCCTGTTCGCGGCTCCAGCGCTTGGCGTGCAGGCCGGTGTCGACCACCAGGCGCACCGCGCGGAACTTCTGAGCTTGCAGGTAGCCCAGGCGGCCGGCCCAGTCGTCGTCGTACATGCCGATCTCGTCGCCCAATTGCTCGGCGTAGAGGGCGTAGCCTTCGACATAGGCGTTGAAGCCCGAGATCAGGATGCGCACGAGCGGCAGCTTGCCGGTCTCGGTGAGATAGGCGCCCTGCCAGGCGTGGCCGGGAATGGTCTCGTGATAGGTCAGCGACGGCAGGCTGAACTTCGGCCAGTTCTCGGTCGACTTCAGGTTGATGTAGTAGGTCGAGGGCCGCGAGCCGTCGAGGGACCCGGAGTTCATATAGCCCTGGCCGGCGCCGTCCTGGATGTCGATGGGCACGCGCTTGACGATCACCGGGGCCTTGAGCTTCAGGTTGAAGGCCTTGCCGAGCTTCGGCCGCACGCCGGCGATCAGGCCGTTCAGATAGGCGATCAGCTGTTCGCGCCCTGCATCGGTGTTGGCGAACAGGTACTTGGGGTCCTTGCCGAGCGCGGTCATGCGATCGCCCACGGAGCCCTGGGTCAGGCCCTGGGCGCGCAACAGGCCGTCCATCCTGGCCTCGATGGCCCTGTTCTGCTCCAGACCCATGTTGTGGACCTCGTCGGGCGTGAGCGTGGTCGTGGTGCCCTGGCGCAGGAGCCAGCGGTAGTAGGCCTCGCCGTTGGGCAGGCGCCAGACACCCGCGTCATGGCCGGCCTTGGGCTGCAGGCCCTTGAGCGTGGCGAGTTGGGCGGCAAGCGCGGGGTAGACCTCCTTATCGACAATGGCGGCGCAGCGGGCCTCGTAGTCGCCGGCCAGACCCGCCTCCTTGACCTTGCGGCCGAGCGCAGTGGCCAGCCGGGCCTTGTCGGCGGGGATGGCCAGCAGACCCTCCTGCTGGCCGATGGCGTTGGCGAGGATGAAATCCGGGGCGACGACGCCAAGGCCGGCGTCCTTGCGGATCCGCTCCCGTTCCTGGGTCAGTTGGCGGGCCATGGCGTGGACGCGGGCGAGGTAAGCCTCCGCGTCGGCCTTGCTGTGGACCTGATGCTGGCTGTCGAGGAACTCAGGGACCCCGGAATAGGCGCCCGACTGCTGGCTGACCACATAGGGGCCGGCGCTCTCGCCGAGCGCGGAGAACATGGTGTTCTCGCCGTAGTCGAAGGGCGCGGCGTCGCGGCCCAGTTCGAAGGCATATTTGACGACGGCCTTGTTCAGCCGCGCCGCGGGCGAGAGCGTTGCGTCCGGGAAGGCGGCAAGCTTGGCCAGCCCTGTGCGGCACCATTCGCGGTCGTGGGCGAGTTGAGCCATCGAGACGTCGGACAGTTGCGACTTCAACGCCGCGCGCTTTCCCGTATCGAGCCCGAGGCTCGTGGCGGTCTCCGGTGAGGCGGCCAGATACTGCTCGCTGACCGTGTCGAAATACCGATTGATCGCCGCGTCGCCGGGGGCGGCCGCCCCTGCGTGCTGGACGCCCTTGGGCTTGGCGGCGGCGACAAGGGCGGCGGCGCCGGCGGCGGCGAGCAGGTGGCGGCGGTCGAGGGTCATGAAGTATCCCGGGGCAAAGGCTGGGGGCGGACCCTAGGTGGCTTGTGGCGCCCGCTGCAAGGCCGGCGCGACCGATCGGATTCAGCGCCGCCCCATGCCGGTCAGGCTTTGTCGCGCAGATAAGGTGAACGGAACTTCATTCTATTCCTGAACGAGGAGTTAAAGCTGAAGCGGGTATCTGGCGGCCGAGCGTCATGAAAGGGCCTCTTCCCAATGTCCGACCTGAACCTGAGCAATGTGACCGCGCCGCCGTCCGTTCAGACCCAACGCCCCGTCGATCCGCCGAAGCCGCCGAAGTCGCAGTCGGACTACAAGCCCGCCAATGAAACCACTGACGCGCGCGGCCCTGCCGTGGTGCTGAGCGGGGCCTTGGCCACGTCGACCGGCGGCAGCCGCAAGGACTCCTCGCAGAATCCCTCCTCGCAAGGCTCCAGCAATCCGGCCCAGACCAACAGCATCACGCTCGGCCAGACCGTCAACCAGGTGGTCTGACGACTGGAATCCCCCGGCGGCCGGCGCAGTCAGGGCGCCGGCGGGGTGGAGAAGTTCTTCTCGAGATAGGCCTGGATCTGGTCGGCCTCGGCGTCGGACACGTCGGCGCCGCGGCTGACCATCTGGTTGATCAGCCCCCGCCAGTCCCCCTTGGGCCGGCGGACCTGGGTGATGAAGCCCGCGTCGTGGCAGGTCACACACTTGGCCTGCATGATGGCGAGACCCGGATCGACCGCCGCATTGCCGGCGTCGGGCGTCGCAGCCGGCGCCGGCGCCGGCTGGCCCGGTGCGGCGCTGGCGAGGGCCAGGGCAGCCGTGGCAGTCAGGGTCGCAATCGCGATCAGGGGCAGGCTTTTTCGCATCGAAGCTCCTTGTAGCGGGTGACGAATTCCCAGTCGCCGCCCCCTATAGCGGGGCGGCTGTCAGCGGGCCATCCGGTCTGATGAGCGAGTTTGTTTGCGGCCGAATTTCGGCATTCAGAACCGGCCCAAAGCCTTCAGGCTGGCGACGCCCTCGCGAGCGGCGACGCAGGTGGGCGAAACAGGTGCGCGATGCCGCTAAAAATTAGCCATTGACCTAAGTATCGCGCCGATAATAGTTAGTGTTATGGCTAACTATGGTTTGGAACTCGATTCCGTTTTTCACGCGCTCGCAGATCCGACGCGCAGGGCTGTGATCCAGCGGCTCGGCCATGGCGAGGCGACGGTCAGCCAACTGGCGCAGCCGTTCGATATGGCTCTGCCTTCCTTCGTCAAACACATCTCAGTGCTGGAGCAATCGCGCCTTATCGGGTCGCAAAAGCGGGGCCGGGTTCGGACCTGTTGGCTCGAACGCGAAAACCTTGTCGCGACCGAGCGCTGGTTCGACGAACTGCGCGCGCAATTGGCCAGTCGATACGACAACCTCGACACCTTGCTGGCAAAGCTCAATGGAGACGAACCTAAGCACTGATCTGCGATTTGAGCTTTTGGTCGACTAAGGCCGGCGGACGATCACGGTCATCAGGGAATTTGCCGGCGCCCGTCAGCTCGTGTGGGATTGCCACACCAAGAGCGACCTTCTTGACCAGTGGTTCGCGCCGAAGTCCCTGGGCGCCGGCGTCCTCGACCGAGAGCGGAGTGTCAATGAGGGAGCAATGTTCCCCATGCGTTCCGATTTGGCAAGGCCAAGCTTTGCCCCTAGGTCAGGGCCAGGGGCGTCCGGGTCAGGTCGCCGCGCCAGGCCTTCCTGGCCTCGGCCATATCCCGGGCGGCGTCGGCGGCGTGCCCCTGCCTGGCCTCGGCCTGCGAGAGCACCTTGAGCGCCAGGGCATCCTGTGGCCAGGCGGCGAGGCTGGTTTTGGCTTCGCGGACGGCGTCGTCGGGCTTGCCGGCGGCCAGGTCGGCGGCGGCCAGGCTGCGGCGCACCGGATACCACCAGGGCGGCGGATCGAAGTTCTTGGCGAAGGGGTAGACCTTCTCCTGGCGGGCCGCCGCGCGGGCGAAGAAGGTCGCGGCCTTGGCCGGGTCCTGGGCGAGCAGGGATACGCGGCCGTTCAGCACGTCGGCGGCGATGCTGGCGACGTCGGCGTTGCCGCTCTCGCCCGCCTTCAGCGACTCCACGAGCAGGCCCAGCACCTTGTCGGCCTCGAGACGCACACCGGCCGCGTTGGCCTCAGCGGCCCAGGCTTCGCCCTTGGCGTAGTGGCGGTAGATCCTGATGATGCGCGGATCGCCGGGGGCTTCGGCCAGAGCCAGGGCGCGGGCCGGCGCATAGCGGCCGTAGGCGACGAAGGCGCGGGCGTCGGCGATGGTGCGGCGGCTGGCCGTCACCTCGGCGCGCGCCAGGCCGGCCGGCAGGGCGACCGTCCCGTGGTCGAAGGCGGCCGGGAAGGCCACGTCGGCGTGGTCGGCGTATTTGACGGCCAGTCTCGAGTCCCCGGCCATGAGCGCGCCTGCCAGGCCGAAGCTGTAGTTGTGCAGATAGTACATCTGGGCGCTGAGCGGGCCCGGGTAGGCCAGCGCCTTCTCGGTGTCGGCGTCGACCTTCAGCGCCTGGGCGTCGACGATGGCGACCTGCTCGTATTGGCCCACGTGCATCAGGGTGTGGGCGGCCATATGCACAAGGTGGCTGGCGCCGGGCGCCAGGCCAGCCAGCTTTTCCGCATAGGGCAGGGCCTCGGCTGGGTGGCCGGCGAACTCGCTGGCGTGGATCTCATAGTGGATGGCGGCGGTGTCGTCGGGGTGACGGGCCAGCACGCCCTTGATCAGCTCCTCGGCGCGGGCGACGGCGGTCGGGTCGCCGCCGCGTCCGGGGATCATCAGGGCCTGGGCCGCCAGGTCAGCGATCTCGTCGTCGGCCGGATAGCGGCGGGCGAGGTCGTCCATGGCCTTGCCGAAGGCCACATCGCGCTTGGCTGGATCGTCCTTGGCGTAGCGGATCGTGAGAGCGTCGATCAGTCCCCTGGCGCGGGCGTCGCCGGGCTTGACCAGCCGGGCCGCGTGCTCGGCGTGGGTCAGCGCCTGCGTCGTCTCATCCGGCGTCACGCCATAGTTCAGCGTCGGACCGAGGCCCAGGGCCACGCCCCATTCGCAGAGCGCGCAGCTTGGATCCAGTTCCGCGGCCTTGGCGAAGGCGGCGCGGGCCTCGTTGTGGTTGAAGGCGTGGTAGAGGTTGAGGCCCTCGTTGTACCAGGCCTGGGCCTGGGCGTTGGCTGTGTCGGCGGGCGACGCACCGTTGCCGACGCCCTTCAGCATCACCGCGCTGGCCGCGGTGGCGACCGGCCCGCGATGCTCGGCGCCGCAGATGTAGCCGATGCCGAGGGCCGTTGCGTCGGCGCCCACCGCGGTGGGGACGGCCAGGGCCAGGGCGGCGAGGGCGGCGGCTGTGACCTTCATGGCGGACCCTCCCAAGATGTTCGCGGCAAGGGTCGGGCGTTTGCGGCGGCAGGGCAAGGGCGCCGCGGCGTCAGTTGTCGTATTCGGTCGCCTCGTCGCGTTTGCAGGCTTTGACCGGCTCGGGAGGCGCCGTGTCGATACGCGTCCAGCAGTCGTGGAAGACCGAGCAGTAGCAGACCTCCATCCGCCAGGTCTTGCTGGCGTCGTCGAGCGGATCCCACCAGCGGGCGTTGGCGTCGGTGCGGGTGATCTGGAAGATGAACTGGCTGGAATTGGCCGGTATGAAACGGGTCGGCGTGGTGTTCGTCAGGGGATAGAGCACCCTGCGGATCGTCTTGAGGTCGGCGCCGCGGCCGACCGCGTCGGCGATGAGGTCGTCCAGCGACTTGGCGTAGTGGCCGTCGCGCATCCGGACACGGAAGCTTTCTTCGTGGGCAGGCCCGACGCCGTTATTCACGAAGCCGATGGAGAGCCGCTTCTCGCCGGTGGGCGTGGCGTCGCTGCGGTCCTGGTCGATGTAGGGATAGGTCTGCGCCTGCAGCGCCTTGTCCGCGTCGTGGCCGTTGTGGACGGCGATGAAGATCGAGCAGACCGAGACCACCAAGGCCGAGATCGAGGTCACCCACTCCAGCCAGCGCGGCAGCCCGCCGCCGAGGCGGTGTTCGGGCGGGGCGATTTCGGGCGGATCGAAGCTCACGGATGGAGCTAAGGCGATTTGCCGGACGCGGACAACCGGTCCTAGGCGCTGATAACCGGCGGCTTGAACTGGCCGGTCGGCGAGCCGGTGAAGATCTCGAAGCCGGTCTCGGTGACGCCGATGGAGTGCTCGCACTGGGCGGACAGCGACTTGTCGCGGGTGACCGCGGTCCAGCCATCGGCCAGCAGTTTCACCTGATGTTTGCCGAGGTTCACCATCGGCTCGATGGTGAAGAACATGCCGGGGCGCAGGAGCTCACCCGTCCCGCGCTGGCCGAAGTGCAGGATGTTCGGCGCATCGTGGAACACCTTGCCCAGGCCGTGGCCGCAGAAGTCGCGGACCACCGAGCAGCGCATGCTTTCGACATAGGACTGGATGGCGAAGCCGATGTCGCCGGTGCGGGCGCCGGGCTGCACCGCCGCCAGGCCGCGCTCCATGGCGTCGTAGGTGACATCGATCAGCCGCTTGGCGCGCGGGGCCACGGGGCCGACGCCGTACATGCGGCTGGTGTCGCCGTGCCAGCCGTCGACGATGACGGTGACGTCGATGTTGGCGATGTCGCCCTCGCGCAGCACCCGCTCACCGGGGATGCCGTGGCAGACCACATGGTTGGCGCTGATGCAGACGGTCTTGGTGTAGCCGCGGTAGCCCAGGCAGGCGGGAAGCGCGCCGTGGTCGAGGATGAACTCGCGGGCCAGGGTGTCGAGACGGTCGGTGACCACGCCCGGGACCACATGCGGGGTCAGCATGTCCAGGCACTCGGCGGCCAGCTTGCCCGCCACGCGCATGCCCTCGAAATCCGCCGCCGAGTGGAGCTTGATCTGGCCGGTGCGGAAATCGGCGTCGCCGAGGTTGAGGGAGGCGGTGTCGGTCATGGCGGGTGTGTCGTGTTCCAGGGGTTGGCCCTATGTCGCAACGATACCACGAAAGTTCAACGCCGGCCTAAGGAGCGGGAACATCCGTCCGTATCCACTGCCTCTGATCTCGGCCTTCGCCGGGACGGGCGGTTCAAATCAAGTTTGACGGGTATTGCTCCAGACCACCTGAGCCGCGCCGACCAGGGCCAGGAGCGCGCCCCAGCCCACCCATTGCTTGTCGCCGACCATGAAGCCGACCTTGAAGGCGATGTTCAGCCCTTGCAGCACCCAGACGCCGCCCATGCAGACCATGAGGACGCCGAGCAGGCTCGAGACGATCCGCATGACGATGTTGAAGATGTTGCGCACCTGAGCATTCCTCGATCCGTTGTTCGCTGAACGATAGGATGTTCCGCCCCTGCGAAAGTCTCAATGGCGAAGCTCAGGCTGTGCCGACCCAGGGCACGGGCGTGGCGATCCGCATGCCCTCCGTAGTGATCTCGCAGACGTAGGCCAGCACCTCCACGCCCCGCGCGGCGGCCTCGGTCAGGCCGCGGGCGTAGTTGGGGTCCAACTCGGCGCAGGCTGAGAAGGCGTCGCAGTCGGTGCGCTGGATCACGAACAGCATGACCGCGCGCTGGCCGGCCTCGACCATGGCGGTGAGCTCGCGCAGGTGCTTCAGAGAGCGGGCGGCGACGCAGTCGGGGAACTCCGCCAGCGTACCGGTGCGGCGCAGGTGGCAGTTCTTGACCGACCACTTTCCGCCGACGGAAGTTCCACGACACGTCGGCTGCCGCCTGTCATTCTCGGACAATGACCCGCCCCGTCACCCTTCCAATCGTCGCCTTCGCTCTCGTTTCGGCGGTGGCCTCGCCTTTACTTGCAAGGGTTCAGGAGGCTGTAGCCCTCGATCTCAACATAATCAGGCTGACAGTCTTTTCCACTGCGGTCGGCGCGCTGGGCGTGTGGGCGATGTGGCGCAAGCGTCTGCCGTACCCCCCGGTGATGAAATCCGGCTTCGACGATTCACTTTTCCTCGCCCTGGCGGCTTGCGTGGCGGCTGCAGGTATCGCGCTGGGCCTCGCAAGGTTGCAGGGCGCGCCTTGGGGCCCTCCAAAGCCCGGGTCGCTTGGGGCGCCGCTCGCGCTGGTGCTGGTCGTCCAAACGGTCGGCGCGGCGGCGGAGGAGGTAGGCTGGCGCGGCCTCGTCCAGCCGTTGCTTGAAACCAAGGTCGCCCCTGTGATCGCATCGCTTGTCACGGGGGCGCTCTTCGGCCTTGGCCACTTCTACCTGGCGTTCGGCGTCGCGCCCCTTTCGTTCGGCCTCTTCCTGATTTCGGCGATGGCGATGTCGATGATCCTGGCCCTTGCGACCGTGGGCAGGTCCATAAGGGAGCGGATCCTTATTGCGACGCTCCTCCACTTCCTCCTCAACATGGCCACCTTGTTCCTATTCGCGGACGGTGACGGCAGCGTCCTCTATTTCGCGGACCTGGCCTTGGCGTTTGGGGTTTGCTGCGCTGTCGCCTCGATCCCGCTCATGCAACGAAAAGCGGCCGCGTCCGCGATAGGCAGAGCCGGAGCATAGGTCCGCTTGCACGCACAGCAGACGTCGCCCGCGTCTCTAGCGCGACCATGGAATCCGGCAAGTGATGCTAACCCCATCAACCGCGACGTCGCAGGCGTAGATCAGCACTTCAACGCCGGCATCGGCCGCGTGATCCAGCCCGTGAGCAAACGCCGGGTCCAGTTCGTGGCAGGCAGCGAACGCCTTGCAGTCGGTGCGCTGAACGACGAACAGCACAACCGCGCGGTCGCCTTCGGACACCATGGATTCAAGTTCTCCAAGGTGCTTCAGCGACCGCGCGGCGACACAATCGGGAAACTCGGCCAGTCCCGGCGACCTCATCAGGTGACAGTTTTTCACTTCGAGCCAAAGCCTGTGATCGGGCCTCAGTTCGCGTTGCGATAAGGGTGGAGAGTTCTTGATCTCCAGCCAGCAGGGCGGGCGGCCCGGCGCCTCCAGCAGGAAATCCACGCGGGAGTTCTCGCCGTACCGAACTTCCCGCCGATGGGTGGCGTAGCCGGTGAGTTCGGGGAAATGGTCGGCGGCCAGCGCCTCGGCCACCAGGCGGTTGGGGTGCATGGTGTTGATGCCGACCAGGCCGCCGTCGGCCTCGACCAGTTCCAGGGTGTGGGCGAGTTTGCGCTTGGGGTCGGAGGACGCCGAGACCCAGGCCCTGAGGCCCGGGGTGTTGAGGCCCAGCATGGCGCCGGGGTTCGGGCAGTGGGCGGTGAGCTCGGTCCCGTCGTCGAGGGCGACGTCGGCGAAGAAGCGCTTGTAGCGGCTGACCAGGATCCCGCGGGCGAGCGGCGAGGGGAAACGCATCAGGGCTGCGTCTGCGTGCAGTCGGCGAAGGCCTTGCAGGTCCACTTGGTCGCACAGGCCTCGGCCGCGAAATGGCGCAGGACGCCCAGCCGGTGGAAGGCCTCCAGCGAGGCCGTATTGGCGCAGGTGAGGCCGGCCTCGACGCGGGCGCACTGATAGCCGACGGCGTCCTCGACCTTGTGGCGCTGGGCGAGCGGCAGGCGCGCCACGAAGCCTTCCATGATCAGTTCGAGGTCGCCATTCGACAGGTCCTGCAGGTCGCGGCCGGGGCACTGGCGGTTCAGCGCGGCGACGAACGGGTTCATCGCGCGTCCATAGGGCGCCTTGGACGCCGCCTCGGTCGACGGGGCGACGAGCGCGAACAGGACGGCGGCGAGGAACAGTTGCGGAAGGCGCATGGGCGGGGATAGTCCGAGCGGTAGGCGTGAGACTTAGGTGAGGGATCGGCGGATGGCGAGCGGCGAAGACGGGCGGGTTACCGCCGCGGTGCTGATCATCGGCGATGAGATCCTGTCGGGGCGGACGCAGGACACCAACCTGCGCGACATCGCGAAGTACCTGGGCGTGCACGGGGTGGACCTGGCCGAGGCGCGGACGGTGCCGGACGTGCACGAGGAGATCGTCGCGGCGCTGAACGCCCTGCGCACGCGCTATGACTATGTGATCACCACCGGCGGGATCGGGCCGACGCACGACGACATCACCGCCGACGCGGTGGCCGCGGCTTTCGGCGTCGAGCTCTACGAGCACCCGGACATCATCGCCATGATGAGCGCCCGCTGGGGCGGCGAACTGAACGCGGCGCGTCGTCGCATGGCGCGCGTGCCGGTGGGCGGCGATCTGGTGAAGAACCCGGTGCAGGGGCCGCCGGGCTTTACCATCGGCAACGTCTTCGTGCTGGCCGGCGTGCCGCAGATCATGCGCGGCATGCTGGAGGACGTGGGTCCGCGGCTGCGGGGCGGGGCCGTGACGGTCTCACGCACCGTGCGCGTCGAGGGCTCCGGCGAGGGGGTGATCGCGGCCCCGCTGGAGGCCGTGGCCAGGGCGCACCCGGCCATGTCGCTGGGCAGTTACCCGTTCTTCGGCGAGGGCGGCTATGGCTCGAACCTGGTGCTGCGGGGGCGCGATCCGGAGGAATTGGCGGCCACCGTCGCCGAGCTGATCGCCGCGCTGCAGGCCGAGGGCGTGGCCAACGTCCGCGAGGTTGAGCCCGCCGCAGTTGCAACTTGATTTGTCGGAAGACCGTCGTTCGGCTATGGCTTCGCGTCAAACGTCCTTATGGGAGAATCCCCTTTGTTCCTTAGTGCGATGCTCGCCGCGACCGTCCTGATGGCCGACACCACGCCAGCCGCCGCAACCGCCGCCACGGCGACGACGGCCAAGACGGCTGAGGCCCCGGCCGCCGCGGCCAAGAAGACTGAAAAGCCGAAGCTGATCTGCAAGACCGAGAATGTCACCGGTAGCCTGATGCCGAAAAAGACCTGCTACAACAGCGACGACCTCGCGCAGCGTCAACAAGACGAGCGCCAGAACCTCGAGCGGATTCAGGCCCTGTCGAACCATTGATCAGTTCACGGCGGCGATTCCGCGCGGTCGCGTCCCGGCCGTGTGGAAGCCCTGTGGAGACGTTTGGCCTGCCTGTGGATAACCCTGTGCATGGATCCCGATCGCCATGGCGTTCGGTGGCGGACGGCTAGCGCCCTTTCGAGGGCGCCGCCCATTTGGGGGCCTTGGGTGAAACCACTGACGGTGGTGTCCCGCAACGCGAGGCGGCCCGGGACGCTCAGCCTGCGAATCGTCTGACCCAAAGAAAAACAACTAGGTGGCGAGGCGTCGGCCCCACGGATCGCTGCGGGCTTGCGCCTGACGCGAAGTCTTCGCGAGGGATGCGAGGTAAACCCCTGAAAAGCGAGGTCGTTTGCCCCGGCCAGGGCGCTGCGCATGATGCGCGCAGCAATTGTTCCTTGGGGGAGTTTCCGACATGTTCAGTCCACGCGCGCACCGACTTGCGGGTTCGGCTATCGCGGCCAGCATCAGTGTCCTGGCGGCGGCCGGCGCGGCAAGCGCGGCCCAGACTGACACCACCTTCGCGCCGAACTACATGTTCCCGAACGGCTACATGGGCTTTTCGCTGGAGAGCCACGGCGGGCCGATCAATCCCGGCGTGGTGGTGGGCTTCAACCCACAACCCGATCCGCCCGGCGACGGCGACAACGGGGCGCTGATCGCCCTGCTTAATCCGTCCGATCCGCAGCTGTTCAACCCGTCCACCGGCGGCGGCTTCACCTTCACGCTTGCGCTCGAGGGGCTCGGCGACGGCTCTGTGATCCCCCTGCCGGACGCGCCGGGCGATGGGCACCACACATCCTACCGGGGCGTGATCGACGGCCATGCCGTCGACATCACGCTCGACTTCGGGCCTGGCTCGGTGCTCCCCGGAAGCTGGGCGAGCTTCAATCCTCAGCCCGAACCGCCCGGCGACGTGATGGGCGGAGCCTTCAACTTCGCGCCCGGCGTGGACCCCATCATGACCTTTGGGATCAGCATCGACGGTGACCCGTTGAGCTTCACGCTCGCTCCCGGCGTGCCGGAGCCGCAGGCGTGGGCCCTGATGCTGGTGGGCTTCGGCGGGGCCGGGGCGGCGCTGCGCTCGCGCCGGCGACAGCGGGCGGTCGCCGCAGCGGTCTGAACCCACCGCCTATCGACCGCCACCGGCGTCGGACAAGCCTCTTCACTCAAGGGGGCTTGCCGGAACTGGTAGATCGTCACTCTGCGCCAGGTGCTGAAGGCGGCGAACCGTCAGGGTTGGATTCCGTATATGCCGGACCTGTCGTCGCCGTTCCGGGCGTCCGGCAAGATTTCGCATTGGCCCTGGTTTTCGCCGAGGAATACAAAGGAGGAGAGCCTCTTTCACGCGAAGGATTTTGCCGAAGACTTAGGCCTGACGAGGCCGCCCGGCTTGAATTCCGCGACGTTGAGATCGTCGATGACGATCCATCGGGCGAGCGGATCCTTGAGATCAAAGTGCGCGGCAAGCGCGGCGTCGGCTACTGCAAGAGCATGCCCGGCGCTGTTCTCCCGTTCGACCGCCTGCGCGATCGATTGCGCGCGAAGGACGAGGCCGGCCTTGCTGAAGGCCGCCGTTCGGTTTCGGCAGACAAACCCGTCGACGAGCCCGCCGAGAAGGGCAAAGCCAAAACGGTTGTCCGGGCCAAGCCGAAGTCGACTGACCGGCTATTCCCTCAGACTCACCGAGAGCTTTTCAATCTCATTCTTGCCGAGGAGGACCTAAAGGAGGATCGCGACGGCCAGCGCCGCACGGCCTATTCCCTCAGGCATGCCTACATCTGCATGCGCCTCATGGAGGGGGCCGACATTTATCAGGTCGCAAAGAATTGCCGAACAAGTTTTGAGATGATCGAGACCTATTACGCTTCCCACCTCAAGAGCACTCTCGGTGCGTCCGCCATCAACGTTCGGAGGCCCAAGAAGACTAAAGCCAAAAAGCAGAAAACTACCAGATACGAAGAATAACCAGCATTCCCGCCATTTCGATAGCCATTGGCGAGCGCCCCCGTACCCGCTATAAACGCCTCGTGCGCGGGCGTGGCGGAATCGGTAGACGCAACGGACTTGAACGAACTTGAGTGCTCCAGGGGAAACCCAGGAAGTAGAACTGCTCAAACTCGGGGAAACCTCTCACGTGGCAATCCCGAGCCAAGCCCGACAAAACGAAGGTTTTGGCGGGAAGGTGTAGAGACTAGACGGGCAGCACCTAAGGCGCGAACGCGCTAAGGTGAAGGTATAGTCCAGACCACAAACGCCCCGAAGGGGGCGGCGGTGAAAGCCGTAGCTGGTAAGAAAATCCGTTGGGGGTAACCCCGTGCCGGTTCAATTCCGGCCGCCCGCACCATCATCCGAAGAGGCGAAAGCAATCAGGGGCTTGCGGGTTGAGTAGGGCCGCCACGCCAATTTCCTTGTCAATTGGTAACGTATATGGCACTAATAGCCATGGACGTTCGCGAATATCTGAAGGTCGACGGGACCTCGCCATTTGGCGATTGGTTCGCTGGCCTCGACCCCCAGGCGGCCGCGAAGGTGACGATAGTCCTGGTGCGGCTCGGCCAGGGGAATTTTTCGAAGGTCAAGGGCGTGGGCTCAGGCGTCTTCGAATACGTATTGGACTTCGGACCTTGGCTACCGGATCTACATCGGCAAGGACGGCGAACAGCTCGTCATCCTGCTGGGAGGCGGCACCAAGAAGCGGCAGCAGCGCGACATCGACGACGCGAAGGTCTGCTGGGATGACTACAAGAGTCGAAAGAAAGGTAAGGCGTGAGATGCCACTGACCCGTTCGTTCAAAGAGACCGTTCAACTCCGAGTCCAGAAGGACCCAGAATTTGCCGCGGCGCTCCTCGCTGAGAGCGTGGATGCCTTTCTTGGCGGCGACGTTGAGACGGGGAAAGCGGTGCTGCGCGACTACATCAACGCGACGATTGGATTTGAGAAGCTGGCTACAGCGACCGGAACTCCTCCGAAGAGTCTGATGCGCATGTTTGGTCCGAGCGGGAATCCAAACGCTCGCAATCTCTTTGGCGTGCTCGGTGAGCTTCAAAGGCAGTCGGGTGTTCACCTTCACGCGCTGAGCGGTCCGGAACACGTACCAGGATAAGGCTTCAGCGCGCCACGCCCGATGACCCTCAAAGCTCGTCTCGATAAGTTACGCTTCCTGGCAGCCGACATGCGGCTCGCCTATCGCATGTCGACTTTTGCCCCCACCGACGCGGATGCCCGCATGCTTGTTCGGCATGTGATCATCCGTGCGGAAAGCTTCATCGAGCACGCCCGTGCGATCCGAAAGCCGCCGATCGCCGCCGGCTTCGATGTGCGGGCTTTTCACAAGACCAAGGAGAACTACGCCGCGTTTTTCGCCGAGTATTTTCGCGTCGCACGCGATCGCCTGAGCGCTCACGTTCAAGACCTCGACTTTGGACGGCGGATCGAGCTCTGGAACGACATCGACGCGTCGAAATCGGAATTCTTCGCCGACGGCGCCGTTGAGATCTATCGGTTGCTGGAGTGCCTAGCGATCCCGGGAATCGAGACGTTTGCGGATCCTCAGGCCTGGCTGGCCGACGTGCTCGCGCGCATCGCGGCCCATCCCGCCCATCGGCTCGATGAGCTGCTGCCGTGGAACTGGAAGGAAGCCGCTGCGAGGCTCGCCGCATGATCAAATTGACGACGGCGCCATCGCCCGAGATCGCCACCCTCAGGATCGAACTCGTCGACACAGACCCGCCGATCTGGCGCGAGGTGGAGATCCCCACCTCCATCACCCTGAAGATCCTGCATGACGTCGTTCAGGCCGCCATGGGCTGGTTCGACTACCACCTCTGGGAGTTCCGGGTAGGCGGCAAGACCTATGGCCTGCCGATGGATGAGGACTGGGGGACTGAGCCTCGACAGAATGCCGCGAAGGTAATTTTGAGCGAGGTCCTGAAGCCGGGCCGGACCGTCATCGGCTACACCTATGACTTCGGGGACGACTGGGCGCACAAGCTGATTGTGAGCGATATCCGCGCCCCAGCACCCGGCCTCTTCTATCCCCGCTTCCGCGCTGGCGAGCGCGCGTGCCCTCCCGAAGACTGTGGCGGAATCCCAGGCTTCTACGACCTACTAACGGCCAGAGCCGATCCCGCCGACCCCGAGCACGCCGAAGTCCTCGAATGGCTCGGAGATTATGATCCTGAGATCCTGGACGACTTACCCATCAACTATGCCTTGGGGCGGATTGCCTTCCGGCGGCGACCGGCGACCAAGAAGCGGTCCTGAGTTCACCCCACCGCGGCCTA
>DASRRU010000291.1:0-20842 GCA_035656795.1 Phenylobacterium sp.
GTTGAGCGTCAGGATCACCATGAAGAGGGTGAAGAGATAGGGAACATACGGCCGTCCGTCAGGACCGAGAATCGGCCCGACCAGCACCCGGTCGATGATGTTGTAGAGGCTCTCAGCCAGCGCCTGGCCGCGGTTCGGCACGATCTCGCGCCGCGCGGTGAGCGCGAAGAACAGCACCAGCAGGATCGCGCCGGCGATCATGCTGGCCACGGAGTTGGTGATCGACAGGTCGAGAGCCATGCCGCCGATGTGCACGACAGGCAGGTCCACGATCTTGTGGACCATGAACTGTTCCATCGGCTGGATGGCCGGTTGGTTCGACATAAGGGCCTTAGTCCTCGTCCTCGTCGTCAGCCGCGCCGGGAGCCGTCCCGTGCGCAGCCAGTGCAATCTTGTTCGCCCTCCCCACGGCCGTGACCGCAGTGAAGATCGAGAACCCCGTGCCGATCAGCAATCCGCCGACCACGCCCCAGGGCTGCGTATGGGCGAAGCGATCCAAGAGCCAGCCAAGGCCGACGCCACCGAGCACCCCACCAACCACTTCCCCCACGAAGCGGTAACCCTGCGCCATGGCCGTGTGAGTCTCGGGACTCACCTTGCGGGCCTGCGCCGCCTCCGCCGCTCCCAAGCGCTGATCGAGGCTGGCTAGGGCCTCATCTGGCGGCTCATGGGGGTGTGGCATACGTCGGAAGGCCTGATGACCGCGACGTCGCCGCCACGGCGGGGCTTTTTGGTCGCGCGGAACCTATAGACCGTGCCGCGACGCGTCAAGGCTGGGCTACGCGCCTTTATCGCATTGTTTTTAAAGGTAATTCGTGATGTCGCGACACATGGTCCGCGCCCCAGGCTCACAGGGCGGAGCCTGCTGTTGGGTTAGGCTGCATCACTGGGCCGCCATAGCCTCGGCCTGGCAAAGGTCGACGCTGACCAGTTGCGAGACCCCGCGTTCGGCCATGGTGACGCCGAACAGGCGGTCCATGCGGGCCATGGTCACCGGATTGTGGGTGATGGCGATGAAGCGGGTCTCGGTGCGCCGGCGCATCTCATCCAGCATATTGCAGAAACGGTCGACGTTGGCGTCGTCCAGCGGCGCGTCCACCTCGTCCAGCACGCAGATCGGCGCGGGTTGAGCCAGGAAGACGGCGAAGATCAGGGCCGTGGCGGTCAGCGCCTGCTCGCCGCCGCTCATCAAACTCATGGTGGCCATGCGCTTGCCGGGCGGGCAGGCGTAGATCTCCAGGCCGGCTTCCAGTGGGTCGTCCGATTCGACCAGCCGAAGTTCCGCTTGGCCGCCCTGGAACAGGGCCTGGAAGAGCGTCTGGAAGTGCGCGTTGATCACCTCGAAGGCGGCCAGCAAGCGCTCGCGGCCCTCGCTGTTCAGTTCGGCTATGCCTTCGCGCAGGCGCGCGATGGCGCCGGTCAGGTCGCTGCGCTCGGCCTGCATGGTCTCCAGCCGCGTGGCGTGCTCGGCGGCTTCATCCTCGGCGCGCAGGTTCACCGGGCCGATGCCGTCGCGCTGGCGTTCCAGGCTGTGGAGGTGGGCCTCGATGCCGCCGGCGTCGGTGGGGATGGCGACGGCCTCGTCGGCGAGTTTCTGAGCCAGGGCCCCGGGCTCGAGGCCGGCGGCTTCGCGGATCTGGGCCGAGACCTCAGCGAGACGGGCGCTGGCGGCGTCGGAGTGAGCGGCAAGGCTGGCGCGGATCTCGCGAGCCTCGGAGGCGGCGGCTTCCGCCGCGCGCAAGGCCCGGTCCGCCTCGGCGCGCTCGTGCTCGGCGCCGGCGAGCGCATCAGAGGACTTGCCGCGCCGCGCCTCGGCCACCGACAGTTCGTCCAGCAGGGTCGCGCGCCGGGTCTCCAGGGTCTCTGGCGCGGCCTTGGCCTTGGCGAGCTCGGCCTGCGACTTGGCGCGCGAGGCCGCCAGGGCCTCCAGCCGCTTGGCGGCGGCGGTCGAGCGGCGGGCCCAGTCCTCGCGGTCGGCTCTGAGCGCCTCCAGGCGCCGGGCGCGGCCGCCCTTTTCGCGGACTTCCACGTCCAGGGCCGCTCGGGCCTCGGCGGCGGCCTCGCGGGCCGGACCGGCGGCGGCGCGAGCGGCGGAAAGGCGCTCGGCCAGATCCTCGCCAGCGGTCTGATTGTCGGCGGCGGCCTGGGCGATCGCCAGGGCCTGCTCCAGTTCCGCCATTTCCGCGGCGAAGCGGGCGATGACGTCGTCGAGGGAGGCGGCGTGAGCTTCCTTCCGGGCGGCCTCGCGGTCGAAGCGTTCGAGGGCCGTCCGCGCCGCCGACGCCTTCTGCTCGGCAGTCGGGGTTTCGCGCCGCGCCGCTCGCAGCGCGTCTTCGATGGCGGCGAGCCTTGCGGCGGCCGCCTTCTGGGTGGACCGCGCGGCCTCAGCCCTCGGCGTAAGCGCCTCGATTTCGGACTCGACCTCGGCCAGCCGGGTCTTCTGCTCGAGCCGCACGGCCGCGGGCTTCGGCGCATCGGCGCGCGCGGTGAAGCCGTCCCAGCGCCAGAGGTCGCCTTCCTTGGAAACCAGCCGGCAGCCGGGCGCCAGACCCGCCTGCAGCGCGTCGCCGTCGGCCCGGTCGACCAGGGCTGTGAAGGCCAGGCGCGCGGCAAGCGCCGCCGGCGCCTTGACCAGGCCGCTCAGCGGCGTCGCGCCCTTAGGCCAGGCGGGCGCCTGCGCATCGCGACCGCCCCAGAAGGCCGGAGCCTGCTTGTCGAGGGCCGCGTCCAGGTCATCGCCGAGCGCGGCGGCCACAGCCTTCTCATAGCCGCGGTCCGGCGAAACGGCGTCCAGGGCCGGGGCGAAGCCACCGCGCCTTGCCTGGGCCACCAGGGCCGCAAGCGCCCGAGCCTCGGCGGTCAGACGTCCCAGCTGTTCGTCCAGCTTGCGGGCGGCCTCGCGAGCGGCGGCCTCTGCGCCCTGGGCGGCCGTGCGGTCTTCCTCGGCCTTGTCGAGGGCGGCGCGGGCCGCGGCGAGCGCCGCCTCGGCGGCCTCCAGGTCGGCCTTGGCCTGGGCGGCCTGCGGGCTGGCCGCTTCGCCCAGGGCCGCGCGCTCGGACTTGGCCTGATCGAGCGCGCGGCGGGTGCGCGAGAGGCGGGCCTGGGCTTCCTCGACGCGATGGGCGGCGGCTTCGCGGATAGCCTCCTGGGCGGCCATCTGCGCGGCCAGAGCCTCGACATCGGCGTCCGCGGCGGCGCGGGCGGTCTCGGCGGCCTTTGCAGCGGCTTCCAACTCGGGGATGCGTTCGGGCGCGGCCTCGATCGCGGCTTCGAGGGCTGCGAGGTCGTCCGCCAGCCGGGCCAGGGCCGCGCCGGCGTCCTCGACGATGTGCTCCTCGCGCGCGCGGTCGGTGTCGATACGGCTGAGGTCGCCGGTCAGGCGCTCCAGCTCGGCCGCCTGGGCTTCGTGCTCGCGATCCAGCCGATCCTTGTCTATGGCCAGCTTATGCAGGATCGCCGCAGCGATGGTCTCGGCCTCGCGCAGCGGCTTGATCGCCTGTTCCGCCGCTGCGGCGCGCGTTGTGGCCGCCGCGGCCGCCCCGGCCGTGTCCTCGACCGCCCGGATAGCGGCGGCGGCCTCGGCGCTCAGGCGCTCGGCGGCGGCCCTGGCCTCCGCCCATCGGGCGTAGAGCACCGCTCCCTGCAGGGAGCGGATCTCGGCCGACAGCCTCTTGTAGCGTTCGGCCTGGCGCGCCTCGCGCTTGAGCCGGCCCAGGGTGGTCTCGAGTTCGCGGGCCACGTCCTCGAGCCGGGCGAGGTTGGCCTCGGCGCCGCGCAGGCGCAGCTCCGCCTCATGGCGGCGCGAATGCAGTCCGCTGACGCCGGCGGCCTCTTCCAGGATCATCCGCCGGTTCTGCGGCTTGGCGGCGATCAGCTCGCTGATCTGCCCCTGGCGAACCAACGCCGGCGAATTGGAGCCGGTGGAGGCGTCGGCGAACAGCAGCTGGACGTCGCGCGCGCGCACTTCGCGGCCATTGATCCGGTAGGTCGAGCCTTCGCCCCGGTCGATGCGGCGGACCACTTCCAGCACCGGGTTGTCGTTGAAGGCGGCCGGTGCGCGGCGCTCGGAATTGTCGATGGTCAGCGCCACCTCGGCATGGTTGCGCGAGGGCCGGGCGCCGGAACCGGCGAAGATCACATCGTCCATGCCGCCGGCCCGCATGGCCCTGGCGGAATTGGCGCCCATCACCCAGCGCAGCGCTTCCAGGAGGTTCGACTTGCCACAGCCGTTCGGCCCGACGATCCCCGTGACTCCGGGCTCGATCCTGAACTCGGTCGGATCGACGAAGGACTTGAAGCCCGAAAGGCGGAGCCGCTGGAAGTGCAAGGGAGGTCTAGCCGCCTCCCTTCAGCGCCGCGGCGATGGCGGCGTCCATCTCCGCCGGCGTTTGCGGAATAGCGTCCAGCTTCTTGCCGTTGATGAACACCGTCGGCGTGGAGTGGACGTCGTCCTGGTCGGAAGCCCGCGCCGCGCGCGCGTTGATGGCGTCGAAGGCCGCCTGGTCCTGCAAGCAAGCATTGAAATGCGCCTCGTCGACGCCATTGGCGGCCGCGATCTCCTGGAAGATCGGCTTGATGTTGCCCTGCGACCAACGAGGCTGGCTGCGGAATACCTGATCGACGACGGCGAAGTATTTGGTCGGGCCGGCGCAGCGGGCGACCATGAACCCCGCCGCAGCCACCTGCATCGGGTCGGTCAGCATCTCGCGCAGCGTGTAGTGCGCCTTTCCGGTGTCGATCCACTTGGCCTTGAAGGGGGCGAAGATCGTCTCGTTGAAATGGCCGCAATGCGGACAGGACAGGGAGGCGTATTCGATGACCTGCACCTTGGCCTTCGGATTACCCAGGCTCATGTCGTCCGGCAACGACGCGGGGGGAGCCGCCGCCAGCGCCTGGGTCGCACCCAGCCCGGCGCCCACGATGGCGAGCCCGGCGACGGCGGCAAGGGCGAAACGGCGGTTCAGCATTCGGGGGCTCCTATCCGGCGGCTTTGGCGATGGCGGCGTCCAGCTCGGGCAGGCTCATCTCGCCTTCGATGCGCACACCGTTGACAATGAAGGTGGGGGTCGAGGTGACCTTATCCACATGGACGTGACGGTCGGCCCGCGCGGCCAGGTCCTTTTCCGCCGCGGCGTCGCGCATGCAGGCATCGAGCTGCGCCGGCGTCATTCCGCCGGGGTCGGCGGCAATGCGGGCCAGCACCGTGCGCGGGTCGCCGGTGCGAACCATCTCGTCTTGCCCCCGGAACACCGCGTCCAGCACCGGGAAGTAGCGGCCCGGGCCCGCGCAGCGCGCCAGGAGGAACCCCGCCGCCGCGAGGGCCTGGGGCTCGGTAAGGTATTCCTTCAGCGTGTAGCTGACCTTGCCGGTGTCGACATACTTGGCCTTGAAGGCCGGGAAGACCTCCATGTCCCAGCGCGCGCAATGCGGGCAGCTGGCCGAGGCGTATTCAATCACCTTCACCCGCGCCGCCGGGTTGCCGAGGCTCATGTCCCCGGGCTGGGCCACGGACGCCGCGTCCAGGCCCTTCTTTGCACAGCCGCTCAAGCCCAGCCCGCCAGCCGCCAGGACGGCCGCCAGGGCCGCGGCGAGGATGGGACGGGCGAGGGTCATGGCGAGCAAGCGTCTCCTAGCGAAGGGCGAGTAAAGCCCGATTCCATCCGGGGCCACCAACCGCGCAACAGGCGCCGGGAATCGCGGCGCCAGTTAGTCCAACGCCCGGCGCCGTCGCAGCACGCCTCTGCCCAAGGCCAACAGGGCGGCCTTCAGCTTGCCGTCGGGGGCGGCCGCGAGTTCGTTCTGCAAGCCGGCCTCCCCCGCGGCGTCCAACGGCGGCAGACGGCGGCGGGGCTTGGCGGCGGGTTCGTACTTGTGCTGCAGCGGACCCTGGACGATGCGCAGCTTCTGCACGGCGTCGGCGCCGAGGAAGAGGTTCACGCGGGCAAGGATCTCGTGGGCCTGGTGCTGGATGATCGCCGCCGCCGGACCGGCCACCCGGATCTCCAGCGACGAAGGACCGCCGTTGCGGCCACGGGTCAACTTCACCGGCTCGGTCCGTTTGGCGATCTCGGCTCCCACCACCTCGCGCCAGCGGGCTTCCAGCGCCCCTGAGCCCTGGCCGAACTTGGCGTCGAGCTCCTTCAACGTCTTGTTCAGCGACCGGCCAAGCGGCGGCGGCGGTCGGCGCGGCGGAATCGGCCGCCGGGCGGTCAGGATCCGGATCGCCTCTTGCGGGCTGGGCAGGTCGCGGCGGGCCATGGGGCAATCTAACGCGCATCAAGCTCGCGCGCGACTGGAGGATGGCGATAAGACGAGGCGTGAACGCCACCCGTCTCCGCGCCGAGCTGCTCGCATGGTATGACGCCAATGCCCGGGACCTACCCTGGCGCGTGGGGCCTGGAGCGCGCGCCGCGGGGGTCCGGGCCGACCCCTACCGGGTCTGGCTGTCGGAGGTGATGCTGCAGCAGACCACCGTGCCGCATGCGACGCCCTATTTCCTGAGGTTCACCTCTCGCTGGCCGACCGTCGGCGATCTGGCCGCCGAGGCGGACGCCGAGGTGATGGCCGCTTGGGCGGGGCTCGGCTACTACGCCCGCGCCCGCAACCTCCTGGCCTGCGCCCGCGCCGTAGCGAGCGGCCACGGCGGGACTTTCCCTGACACCGAAGCGGGTCTGCGCGCCCTGCCGGGCCTCGGCCCCTACACCGCCGCCGCCGTCGCCGCGATCGCCTTTGACGAGCCGACCAACGTGGTCGATGGCAATGTCGAGCGGGTGATGGCGCGACTGTTCGCGGTCGACGCGCCCTTGCCGGACGCCAAGCCGGAGCTGAAGCGCCTGGCCGCCGACCTGGTCCACGACGCCCCCGTCCGAGACGGGCGCCCCGGCGACTGGGCCCAGGCGCTGATGGACCTGGGCGCAACGATCTGCCGGCCCAAGTCGCCGTTGTGCGACCGCTGCCCGGTGGCGGCGCACTGCGCGGCGTTCAGGACAGGCGCGGCGGAGACCTACCCGCGCCGGACCGTCAAGGCTGAGCGACCGCATCGCCATGGCGTGGCCTATGTGCTGACCCGCGGGGACGAGGTGGCGCTCGTCCGGCGCCCGCCCAAGGGCCTGCTGGGGGGCATGCTGGCGCTCCCGACCAGCGACTGGCGCGCAGCCCCTTGGACCGACGCCGAAGCCAGCGCGGCTGCGCCGGCGCCGGCGGCCTGGCGGGGCGTCGGCGAGGTAGAGCATGGGTTCACCCATTTTACCCTGACACTCCAGCTGCTGCGGGCGGAGGGCGAGGCCGACGGTATGATCTGGACCCCACGCCGAGGCCTCAGCGCCCTGCCCAGTGTCTTCCTGAAGGCGGCGCTCGCCGGGCTTTCGGACCGGTTTTAGTCGGCCACCGCCTCTGCAAGCTTCTCCAGGATCTTCGACCACGTCTTCTCGTCGTCGGGCCGATGGGCCTCGTCGGCCTCGGACACCGAGCCGTCGGCGTTCTCCTGAGTCACGGAGACTTCGGTGCCCGTACCCTGGTGCGCCAGTTCAATGGTCACGACCTGGGTGCGGCCCGGCGCCGCCGAGCTGGTGTGGGTGTAGCTGAGCCGTCGCCAGGGCTCGAAGGAGCGCACTTCGCCACGGTCTACGAATTGTTGGCCATTGTGTTTGCCCCGCATGACGATGGGGCCGCCGACGCACCATACCGCCTCGACCTCCGCGTCCATCATAAAGGTCTTCATCCCCCCGCGCGACGTGAGGGTCTCCCAGACCTCGGCCTGATTGGCTTGGATCAGCCGCGTAGCATGTGCTTTGGCGGTCATATGCAATTATCCCGTGCGCCCGGTGGTACGCCCATAACGTGCGATAGACCAATGGGTCTCGTCAAAATTGCGACGAACACTTAAGCTTGGATGCGGGTCCAGGGCGTCAACACCTCGTAGACTGGCGGGGTGGTCGGCCCGGTCCTGGTCACGGCCAGGAGCCTCCGCCGGGTGAGCTGGCGCACGGAGTTCTGCACAGAGGATTTCGACAGGCCGGTTTCCAGAGCGATGGCCGAGAGGCTGGCGGCGAATCGTCGCTGGCCGCCGTCGGTTCGCGCCCACAGCCAAAGATAGACAAGGAAGGCCGAGGGCATGTGGTCATGGCCCACCAGGTCGCGCATCAAGACATCGACGACATAGGGGTCGAGGGCGATCCTTGGAGTCATATTCATTGCTATAGCATTCATTGGATGAATTGCCCGCCTCGGGAGCAATCCGGCAAGTTCGAGCGCAACCAGCGGAGGTTTCGATGATCACCCACCTGAAGTTCGCCGGCGTGGCGTGCCGCGACCAGGACCTGCAACTGAAGTTCTGGACAGAGACGATGGGGTTCCGTGTGGTCACCGACCAGCCGATGGTGGCCCAGCGCTGGATCGAACTGGCCATCGCCGGCAGTCAGACGGGCCTGGTGCTGTTCACGCCGGAAGGCCACGAGGACCGGATCGGGACCTTTTTCAACGGATCCTTCGCCTGCGACGACGTGGAGGCGACTCATCGCCAGCTCAGCGCGCGCGGGGTCGAGTTCCGCGGGCCGCCTGAGAAGCAGCCCTGGGGGACCTTCGCGATCTTCAAGGACCCGGAGGGCAACGAATTCGTGCTGAGCTCGCGCTAGGCGAAGAGCCGCCAGGCGAGCCACACCAGCGCGGCGAATGTCGGATAGGCCGTCAGGCCCATGCCAAACGCCCGCGCCCAGGGCGCATAGACGTAGCCCGCGAAAAAGGCGGCGCGGCCGATGGCGAACTGCACCGCCAGCGCCGGAATCAGGCTGAGGTCGCGCGCCGGCAGGACAAGTGAAAGCCCCGTCCAGGCAATCGCGGCCATGACGGTCTGTTCCAGGGTGTTCTGATTGTAGCGAAGGTTGATCTCCATGAAGCCGGTCTTCGCCGCCGGCCCGCCGTCGATGGCGTCGGCGCGCAGGAAACGCTGGTTCGCCGTGGTCCCTATGCCGACCAGCAGGCAAAGCCCGGGAAGCAGGAGCCAACGCCACGCGAGCGCCAGGCGATCTCCTGTCGGAACCTGCGCCGCGTCATGGCGTCCCAGAGCGTGTGTCACGACAAACAGGCCAACGGCGACCGCCGCCAGCATGCCCAGCACAATCAGGAATTGCTTGCGGGCCATGTCAGCTCCCGCCGGAGCCTAGGCCCGGCGAGCGGCTGATGGCCAGAGCCCTTCCCACTCAGGTTGACTCAACCTGAGTGGGAAGGGCTCCAGATAAAGGCGGCGACCCTGTTCTTTCCGGGATGACTTGACCCAAGTCAGCCGGGACAGGATCTAGGCCGCCAGCTGCTGACGAACCTTGGCGCGGAGGACGTCGATGGGCGCCAGGCCCTTGTCCGACTTGAAATGCCAATAGGTCCATCCGTTGCAGGCGGGCTGTGACTGGACCATGGCGCCGACCTTGTGGATCGACCCGGAGAGTTCGCCCACCACCAGGCTTCCGTCGGCGCGGACGCGCGCGGCATGCCGACCCTTGTCGTCGTAGAGCACGTCGCCGGCGCGCAGCAGGCCCGCTTCGACGATCTGGCCGAAGGGGATGCGCGGCTCAGACTTCTTGGAGCCGGTGACCATCACCTCCTCCGCCGTCACCGGAAGCACCTTGGCGATGCGGTCCTTGGCGAGCTTGGCGTAGGCTGCCTCGCGCTCGATGCCGATGTAATGGCGGCCCAGCCGCTTGGCCGCCGCGCCGGTCGTGCCGGTGCCGAAGAAGGGGTCGAGGATCACGTCGCCCGGCCGGGTCGATGCCAGGATCAGCCGGTGCAGCAGGGCCTCGGGCTTCTGGGTCGGGTGGGCCTTGACGCCGGCGTCGTCCTTCAGGCGTTCGTCGCCCGTGCAAAGGGGAAGGCTCCAGTCCGAGCGCATCTGCAGCTCGTCATTGGCCATCTTCATGGCGTCGTAGTTGAAGGTGTAGCGCTTGCCGCCGCGCGACTTGGTCGCCCAGATCAGGGTCTCGTGAGCGTTGGTGAAGCGCGTACCCTTGAAGTTCGGCATCGGGTTGGACTTGCGCCAGACGATGTCGTTGAGGATCCAGAACCCCAGGTCCTGGAGGGTCGCGCCGACCCGGAAGATGTTGTGGTAGCTGCCGATCACCCACAGCGCGCCATCGTCCTTCAGGATCCGGCGGCATTCGGACATCCAGGCCTTGGTGAAGGCGTCGTAGGCGGCGAAACTTTCGAACTGGTCCCAATGGTCATCGACGGCGTCGACCTTGGAATTGTCGGGCCGCAGCAGATCGCCGCCGAGCTGCAGATTGTAGGGTGGATCGGCGAGCACCAGGTCGCAGGAACGGTCCGGGAGCTTTCTCAGCTCCTCAAGACAATCGCCCTGGATGATGGTGTCGACGGAAACGGCCATACTCGCCTCGCGGATTCGTAAGCCTGAATCGTGGGCCCGTATGGTGAAGGACCCGTTGCCGAACGTAGTGAACGAGGTCTTACCGCAACAGTCGCCGATCAGCCGTTCACGGCCTTGGCGGCCAGTTCCAGCTTGGCTTTCCTCGCCTGTAGGCTCGGCTGCTGTTTGGGCATGCGGTTCCAGGCGTCGAGCGCGGCGATCTTGTAGGCTTCCGCCAGCGTCGGATAGTTGAAGGTGTTCTCCACGAAATAGTCGAGCGTGCCCTCGAGGTTCAGCACCGCCTGGCCGATGTGGATCAGTTCGGTGGCGCCCTCGCCGACGATGTGGACGCCCAGCAGACGCCGCGTCTCCAGCGCGAACAGCATCTTCATGAAGCCCGATGAAATGCCCATGATGTGCCCGCGCGAGGTCTCCCGGAACCGCGCCACGCCGCACTCGTAAGGAATGCCGCGCTCGCGCGCCTGCTCCTCGTTCATGCCGATGGTGGAGATCTCCGGCACCGAATAGATGCCATAGGGGAAGAACTCCGGCGCGGCCTGGGCCGGCGCGTCGAAGGCGTGGCAGGCGGCGATCCGGCCCTGCTCCATCGAGGTCGAGGCCAGGCTCGGGAAGCCCACGATGTCGCCCGCCGCGTAGATGTGCGGGATGGCGGTCTGGAAGCTCGCCTTGTCGACGGCAAGGCGGCCGCGCTCATCGGTCTCCAGGCCGCAGGCGGCAAGATCCAGGCCGTCGGTCGCGCCCTCCCGGCCGGCCGAGAACAGCACCATGTCGGCGTTGAGCTCGCGGTCGTCGGTGAGCCGAAGGTGGCAGGCCTGCGGGCCCACCACATCGGCGGAGGCCACCTTGGCCCCGAACCGGATGATCACCCCGCGCTCGCGCAGGTCGTGGACGAATTCGTCGGCCAGCTCGCGATCGAGGAATGGCATCAGAACCGCGTTCGGCTCGATGATGGTCACCTTCACGTCCAGCGCCGAGAAGATCGAGGCGTATTCCACGCCGATGACGCTGGCGCCCACCACCACGAGCTGACGCGGGATGCGGCTGATTTCGAGGATCTCGTCGCTATCGACGATGTTCTCGCCGTCGAAGCCGATATGCGCCGGGCGGAACGGGCGGGTGCCGCAGGCAATCAGGAATTTCTCGGCCGTATAGTCGGCGACGCCGCCCGCGCCCAGCACCGCCAGGCTGTGCGGACCGGTGAAGCTGGCGACGCCCTCGACCGTGTCCACGCCGTTGCGGGCGAACTGGTGTTCCAGCACGTCGACCTCGTGGCCCAGCGTGATGTCGAGGCGGCGGCGCAGGTCCTCGGCGCTGATGTTCTGCTTGGCCCGATAGGCGCGGCCATAGAAGCCGCGTTCCCGCCAGCCCGAAAGGTTCAGCACGGTCTCGCGCAGAGTCTTGGACGGAATGGTGCCCGTGTGCACCGAGACTCCGCCCACGCGGCGGCCACGCTCGACCACCAAGACGCGCTTGTTGAGCTTGGCCGCCTGGATTGCGCCACGGCGTCCCGCCGGGCCTGATCCGATGACGATCAGGTCGTAATGGTTGTTCGACAACGTCGCCTCCCCGGCATTCTGCGGGCCCGGAAACCATAGGGGCCGGGTATTAAGGTAACCTTGGTGTGCGGATTGGCGACCGCGCGGCGGGCGCTCAGTCCTCGAACGCGAACTGGTCCTGCAAAGGGAGGCCGCCGACGAGCGCCAGCTTCACCGGCGCCCAGCCCATCCGGTGGATCTCGCACGGGCCAAGGGTGCGCAGGGCCTCGACGTGGACTTCGGCGTGGTAGCCCTTGTGGCTGGCGAAGCCGTAGCCGGGGTATCGCTGGTCCATCTCGACCATCAGCCGGTCGCGGGCGACCTTGGCCAGGATCGAGGCCGCGGCGATCGACTTCGACTTGCCGTCGCCGCCGACCACCGTCTTGACCTCGCAGGGCAGGTCGAAGCGGTAGTTGCCATCCACCAGGGCGAAGGCCGGCGCCACTGACAGGCCCTCGACGGCGCGCCGCATGGCCAGGCCCGCGGCGTGCAGGATGTTGAGCGCGGCGATCTCCTCGACGCTGGCGAAGGCCACGCACCAGGCCACCGCCTTGGCCTTGATCTCCACCTCCAGGGTCTCGCGGACCTTGGCCGACAGCTTCTTGGAGTCGTCCAGGCCCTTGGGGACCCGCTTGGGGTCGAGGATCACCGCCGCGGCGCTGACCGGCCCCGCCCATGGCCCGCGCCCAGCCTCATCAACGCCGCAGACCGGCCCGCCGATGAAAGCCCGTTCCAGGAACAGGGTCGGACCTTTGGCCAAGGCTATTCCCCCGTCGTGACGGCGACGACGTGCTCGTTGCGCTTGTTGAGGCTGACCCGCACAAACGGCGGCCCGTCCGACTTGCCCGCCGGGCGGTAGAAGGTGACCACCCAGATGGTGGCGTAGTCAGCAACCTCGGCGCGCCAGCCTTCGATCGCCTCCATGTGCCGCCGGGTCAGTTCGGTCTTGGCGAGGGCCGTGGCGCGGCCCTGGTTGATCTCGCCAATATGCACAGGCCCCACCGACTGGCAGGCTGCGAGGTTCAGCGCCAGGATCAGGGCCGTTATCAGCCGAGAGGTCATGCGCGCTGGCTCCCGGTCTGGACTTGGTCGTGCCGGAAGCAGCAGGTCAGGTGGTCGTTGACCATGCCGACCGCCTGCATCCAGGCGTAGACGATCACCGGGCCCACGAACTTGAAGCCCTTGGCCTTCAGCGCCTTCGAAACGTCGACCGCAAGCGGCGTCTGGGCCGGCACGTCCGCAATACTGGCCGCGCCCGTCTGTAGTGGCTTGCCGTCCACGAAGTCCCAGCAGAACTCGGAGAAGTCCTCGCCCGCGTCCCGCATCGCCAGAAAGATCTTCGCTGAGTTGATCGCCGCATCGATCTTGGCGTTGGAGCGGATGATGCCGGCGTCGGCCATCAGCCGCGCGCGCTCGGCCTCGCCATAGCGGGCGATCTTCTCTGGATCGAACTCGTCGAAGGCGGCGCGGAAGGCCTCGCGTTTCCTCAGGATCGTGATCCAGGCCAGCCCCGCCTGGAAGCCGTCCAGCACCAGCTTTTCCCACAGCGCCCGCGAGTCGTACTCCGGTACGCCCCACTCGGTGTCATGGTACGTCTCGTAGAGCGGGTCGCCGGCCATGCCGCGCCAGCCGCATCGGATCAGGGTTTCAGCCATCGGTGGCACTCTCAGCCGACCCGGCGGCCGGAGACAAGGGCGAGGGCGTTCGATGAACTTCGAAAGCTTCCAGTTGTCGCAGATTGAGGTGGGCCTTGACGTCTCGCTGCGGGTCCGGCGCGGCGGATCAGGGCCGCCGCTCCTGTTGCTGCATGGCTATCCGCAGACGCACATGATGTGGGGGCAGATCGCCGGCGAGCTGGCCGAGCGCTTCACCGTCGTGGCGCCGGACCTGCGCGGCTACGGCCTGAGCACCAAGCCGTCTTCCAGCGCCGACCATGAGACATCGTCCAAACGGGCCATGGCGCGCGACGCCGTCGCTTTGATGGCTCACTTCGGGTTCGAGCGGTTTGACGTCGCCGGCCACGACCGGGGCGGCCGCGTGGGCTACCGGCTGGCGCTGGACCATCCTCTCGCAGTGCGCCGGCTGACGGTGCTCGACATCATCCCCACCGGCGAAGTCTGGTCGCGGGCCGATCATCGCTTCGCGCTCGGCTACTGGCACTGGTCGTTCCTGGCGCAGACGGCGCCCTTCCCCGAGACGTTCATCGAGCACGATCCCGAGTATTTCCTGTTCCGTGGCATGCGGCCGCCGTTCATGACCGACGCGGCCTATGCCGATTACGTGGCCAGCGCGCGCAGGACCGAGGTGATCCACGGCATGTGCGAGTGCTATCGCGCCGGCGCCGGGTTCGACCGGACGCTGGACTGGGAGGACAAGGCCGCCGGGCGCCACCGGATCGCGGCGCCCGTCCAGGTGCTCTGGGGCGCCAGGGGCGCAGTGGCCGCCTGGTACGATCCCATAGAGGTCTGGCGCGAATGGGCGAGCGACGTCCGCGGCGAGGCCCTGGACTGTGGCCATTACCTGCCCGAAGAGAAGCCCGCCGAGACGCTTGCGGCCCTAAGCCGCTTCCACGCCGAGGGCCTCTAGCAACCAGGCTGGCCGTTCGATGGTCACGGGTTGGCCGTTCACAGTCAGGCTTTGGCCCTCCGCTCGGTCGAGCCGCAGGAGGGCGATGGCGCGGCCTTCGCCGCTGGAGGTCACCACGCCCGCCCGCAACTCGCCCGCCAGCACCTCGGCGCCCGGCGCGGGCGCCGGGCCTTCAAAGGCGATCGGCAGCATTCGGCTCTTGATCTGACCACGGCGCTTCATCCGCGAAGTGGTCTCCTGGCCGACGAAACAGCCCTTCTGGAAATCGATGCCATGCAGCAGGTCGAAGTTGGCCTCGATGGGATAGGTCTTGTCCGAGCCCCAGTCCGCCGGGCCGGGAACACCGAGCTGGAGCTTGGCGGCGTCGCGGGCCGCCTCATCGGCGATGCGCGCGCCGGCAGGTGGCTCGGCGCCGTAGCCGCGCCAGCCGAGCGTAGGGAGCCGGGGGTCGACGACCCAAACGCCGACTGCCCCGGCGGACGCCGGGGCCCAAGCCGAGTCGCCGTTTGAATCCCGGCTTCCGCCGGGATGAGCGGGGTAGAGAATTGAGACCGGTGTCTCCTCCGCCGCGATTTCCACCTTCGCCCGCAGGCGATACATCGTCAGGCGCTGGATGATCGCCGCGCGATGCTCGGCCAGCACGTCCAGCCAGCCGCCGTCCGCACGGCCGACCACGAAGAGGTCGTAGAGCAGCCGCCCCTGCGGCGTCAGCAGCGCCCCGAACCGGGCCTCGCCGACGCCCAGCGTCTCCACGTTCTGGGTGATCAATCCTTGCAGGAAATCTCGCCAGTCCGGGCCCGAAAGCGCAATCAGGGCGCGGCTCGACAGTGGCGCAAAGGTCAGGGTTTCGCTCATTGGCCCAATTTGGGGTCTGCAGCGGTGGAGCGCCAGCGTTGCGCATCCTATAGAGGCTCGATGTCCCGCGGCGCCTTCCCGATCCTGTTCGTCACGTCCAACCGGATCGGCGATGCGGTGCTGTCATCCGGCCTGGTCAAGCGGCTGTCCGACGAGATCCCCAATGCGCGTTTCACGATCGTCGCGGGCCCCTTCGCCGCGCCGTTGTTCGCGGAGGTTCCGACCCTCGATCGCCTGATCGTGCTCGCCAAGGCGAAGAACCGCGGCCACTGGATAGAGCTGTGGCGGCAGGTGCGCGCCACACGCTGGGGCCTGGTGGTCGACCTGCGGGGCTCGGGACTGTCGCGGTTCGTCTCGACCCGCCGTCGCGCCATCTGGCGCAAGAACACCGGGCCGCCGGTGCACAAGGTGATAGAGGCGGCCCGCATCCTGAAGATCGAGGATGATCCCGCGCCACCCTACATCTTCACCACGCCGGAGACAGAGGCCCGCGCCGCGGAGCTGACGGCCGGCTCTGGGCCGATCCTGGCGCTGGCGCCGGCCGCCAACTGGCTGGGCAAGACCTGGCCGCTGGAGCGTTTCTCGCGCGTGGCCATGCGCCTATTGGACCCCGAGGGGCCGATGAAAGGCGGGCGGCTGATGGTGCTGGGCGGGCCTGGGGACGCCAAGCTCGCCAGAGGCCTGCGCGACGTGGTCATGCGCAATCAGTTCATCAACCTGACCGAGGACACCGACCTGCTTACGGCCTATGCCTGCCTGAAGCGGGCGCGGCTGTTCATCGGCAACGACTCCGGAACCATGCACCTGGCGGCGGCGGCGGGGACACCCACGCTGGGCCTGTTCGGACCGTCGGACGAGCAGCTCTACGGGCCCTGGGGCGCCGAGACGCGCGTGGCCCGCGGACCACGCACCTATGAGCAGATCCGCGCCGTTGACCCTGGCTTCGGCCAGGCGCTCTGTCACATGATGGACCTGAGCGTCGAGACGGTAAACGAAACCGCCGAAGAACTGCTCGCGGCCACGGATGAGGGACATGACTGAGACCTACGACCTGATCGTCCGCGGTGGCGATGTGATCAACCATACGGGCCGAGGCCTGGCCGACGTCGGCGTGCGCGGCGGCAAGATCGCCGCCATCGGCGACCTGGGCCAGGCCAGCGCCGGCGAGGTGTTCGACGCCTCCGGCCTGACTGTCATGCCCGGCGTCATCGACACCCAGGTGCACTTCCGCGAACCCGGCCTGGAGTGGAAGGAAGACCTCGAGACCGGCTCCCGCGCCGCGGTGCTGGGCGGGGTGGTGGCCGTCTTCGAGATGCCCAACACCGAGCCCACGACCACCGACCCGGACGCGCTGGCCGACAAGCTCGCCCGCGCCAGGGGCCGCATGCACTGCGACCACGCCTTCTACGTCGGCGGCACCCATGAGAACGCCCGCTGGTTGGGCGAGCTGGAGCGCCTGCCCGGTTGCTGCGGGATCAAGGTGTTCATGGGCGCCTCCACCGGCAGCCTCCTGGTGCAGGACGACGAGGGCATCGAGCAGGTGCTGCGCCACGTGAACCGCCGGGCGGCCTTCCACTCCGAGGACGAGTACCGCCTGGCCGACCGCCGCCCGCTGGCCCGCGCCGGCGACTGGACCAGCCACTACGAGGTCCGTGACGCCCAGTCGGCGATCCAGTCCACCGAGCGGCTGGTGCGCATCGCCACCCAGCTGGGCAAGCGCATCCATGTGCTGCACGTCACCACCGCCCAGGAGGTCGCCTACCTCGCCGCCCACAAGGACGTGGCGAGCGTCGAGTTTACCCCCCAGCACCTGACGCTGGAAGGCCCGGAGGCCTATGAGCGCCTGAAGGGCTACGCCCAGATGAACCCGCCGATCCGCACGGCCGAGCACCGCGCGGCCTTGTGGGCGGGGATGGCCAACGGCGTCCCCGACGTACTGGGCTCCGACCACGCGCCGCACACCCGCGAGGAGAAGGCCCGGCCCTACCCGGCTTCGCCCTCCGGCATGCCCGGCGTGCAGACCCTGCTGCCGGTGATGCTGACCCATGTGGCCGAGGGCCGGCTCAGCTTGGAGCAGCTGGTCGACCTCACCAGCCACGGCGCCAACCGCCTGTTCCAGCTGGCCGAAAAGGGCCGCATGGCGGAGGGCTATGACGCCGATCTGACCATCGTCGATCTGAAGGCGCGCAAGACCATCCGCCACGACATGATGGCCACCCGCTCCGGCTGGACCCCCTTCGACGGCATGGAGGCCAAGGGCTGGCCCATGGCGACCATCATCCGCGGGACCGTGGTCATGCGCGATGGCGAGGTGGTGGCCCCGCACCTGGGCGACCCGTGCCGGTTCCAGGAGACGCTGGTCGCCTGACGCGACACGCTCCGAGCCAGCCATGAGCCTCGCTCACCGGCAAAACGACTTATCGTGGATTGCCCTCAAGCTCTGGGATCGCGATGTTCGCGGTCTTGCCGGGGGAACGCCATTTGCTTGAGAGACAACCGAGCCGCACGGCCCTGGCGGTCGCCGGCCACCGCGCGGCGCACCAGGTGCTGGATGAGGGCCGCGTCTTCACCGACCCCCTGGCGCTCACCATCCTGGGCGAGGACGCCAAGCGCGCCGTGGAGACCTCCCGGGCCAACCCCTCCACCGGAGGCATGCGCTTCTTCGTGGCCGCCCGCGCGGCAATCGCCGAAACTCAACTGAAGACCGGCGTCGAAGCGCGCGGGGTCGGCCAGCTGGTGGTCCTTGGCGCCGGCCTCGACACCTTCGCCTACCGCAATCCCTTCGCCGATCGCCTGGCCGTCTTCGAAGTCGACCACCCGGAAACCCAGGCCTGGAAACGCCGCCGCCTCGCCGAGACCGGCGTGCCTATCCCCGCCTCGCTGAACTACGCACCGGTGGACTTCGAGCGCGACGACCTGATGGCCGCCCTGGCCGTGGCGGGGTTCGATCGCGCCCGCCGGACCTTCTTCACCTGGCTCGGGGTCGTGCCCTACCTGACCAAGCCTGCCATCCAAGAGTCGCTGAGCCAGATCGCGGCTGTCGCCGGCGGCGCGGAAGTGGTGTTCGACTACAGCGACCCGCCGGGCTCCCTGTCGAAGGCCGCCGCGGCGTCGCATCGCGAACGGGCCAAGCGGGTGGCCGCGCTCGGCGAGCCCTTCCTGAGCTATTTCGAGCCGGCGGAGCTGCACGCCCAGCTGGGGAACCTCGGGCTCAGCGAGATCGAGGACCTGGGACCGAGGGCCCTGATCACCCGCTTCCACCCTGGGCGGAAACTCCCCGACGACATGGGCGATACCGGCGGCCACGTGATCTTCGCGGCGACCCGGCGCATTTCGTAGGCCAACCGGCTCCCTAGGCCTTTTCCAGCAACCCCGCGGCCAGGGCCGCGGCGAACTCATCACCGACGGGCGAAGCCCAGGCGGTGTGCTGGGTCAGAACGCGCGCCTTGTCGGCGTCGGTCAGGGGCCGCACGGGGACCGGAGCCGCCTCAGCTTTCATGACTGTTGCTTGCATCGCCCCGAACGAGCGCGCCCGCACCCGGCCATGGCGATCGACCAGCAGATTGCAGGGCAGGCTAACACCGCTGTCCTTCTTCAGGATGGTGCGCGATTGGGCGTCGTACACTTTGCTCGCGAGGGCGTTCATAATCGCCTCGCCTCCGTCAGGCTCGACGAACAGGGATGCATCCCCTGCGCCGCGTTGGGCCAGCAAAGCCTGGGCGGCGGCCAGGTCCAGCTTCTTGTGGCTGCCGGTCAGGACGAAGATCACCCCAAAGCTCGGGCCTCCGTGCTTCCGGCCTATGGCCGCCAGGTCGGGGGCCTCCTCCAGGCACGGCGCGCACCACTCGGCCCACAGGCTGACCAGGTAGGTTCGTCCGCGCAGATCCGACAATTTCTGCGGTCCATGCGCGCTAAGCAGAGTCGCGCCCGGCAAGGTGAGCGGCGGCGTCGGGGCCTTGAACATCCCCGCCAGCATGTTCCGCGACATCGGGCCGGAAACGAAGAGCGGACTATCCAGCGCGGCCCTGGCGGTGGCGGTGGCGGTGGCGGTGGCGGCGACAAGCGTTGCAGCCGTCCCCAGGCAAACACTGCGGCTATCGAACATCAGAGCCCCCTCTGCGCTGACGCTACGCCAGCCCAAGTTCTTTCCTTTGCAAGCGGGTCAGCTTGGCGGCGATCAGGGCGTGGGCGTTGGTGAGCCAATCGGCCGTGTCGGCGGCGTCGGCGGCGTCCAGGTCGACGATCACCCAGGAGCCCTTGTGCAGATAGGGGGCCTGGCGCGCCGGGCCGCCTTCGGTGAGCGCCACAAAGCCGATCTCGCTGACCTTGAACGACAGCCCGCCGCGCAGGCCGCAGATCGCGAACACCTTGCCGCCCACTTTGTAGACGTCGGAGCCACCCCACTGGACGACCTTGGTCGTGGCCGGCAGGCGCATGGCCACGGCCTCGACCTCAACGCGGGTCAAACGGCGAGCCCAAGGGCCGCGCGCTGCTTGCGCGGCAGCTTGGCGGCCACCAGACTGTGCGCCGTCGTCAGCCAGTCCTGCACCTCCGCGTCGTCCAACGCCGACAGGTCGTCGAACATCACCCACTTGAAGCGCGCGGCGTAGGGCGCGGGCCTGGCCCGGCCGGTCTCGGTAAGCACCTCGAAGGCGATGTCGCTCACCTTCACGGACAGGCTGGTGGCCGCCCCGTCCGTGGCGGCGAACATTTTGCCGCCGACCACATAGCAGCGGTCATCGCCCCACTTGATGGAGAGCTCCGTCCCCGGCAGAGCCAGCGCCGCCTTATCCAGCGCCGCGGGCGTCATGCCGGTCAGGCCTCGACGCCGAGCCCGATCGGGCAGACCACGCCGGTGCCGCCGACGCCGCAGTAGCCGTTCGGGTTCTTGGCCAGGTATTGCTGGTGGTAGTCCTCGGCGAAGTAGAACTCGCCGCCCGGCCGGATCTCGGTGGTGATCCGGCCGAAGCCCTTGGCCCCCAGCGCGTTCTGGTAGGCCAGCTTGGAGGCCTCGGCCGCGGCGGCCTGGGCGTCGGTCTGCGGATAGAGGCCCGAGCGGTACTGGGTGCCGATGTCGTTGCCCTGCCGCATGCCCTGGGTCGGATCGTGGCCCTCCCAGAACACCTTCAATAGGTCGGCGTAGGTGACGACCTTGGGATCGTAGACCACCAGCACCGCCTCGGTATGGCCGGTGCGGCCGGAGCAGACCTCCTCATAGGTCGGGTTGGGCGTGAGGCCGGCGATGTAGCCCACCGCCGTCACCCAGACGCCGGGGACCTCCCAGAACTTGCGTTCCTCGCCCCAGAAGCAACCCATGGCGAAGATCGCCGTCTCCATCCCGGCCGGATAGGGCCCTTTGAGCGGATGGCCGTTGACGAAGTGGGTCTGGGCCGTCGGGATCGGATGGGCGCGGCCCGGCAGGGCGTCGGCTTCCGTGGGCATTTCAAGGGTCTTGCGTCCGAACATGGGGCCTCCTCGCGGTCGCCCTCCAAGA
>DASRRU010000292.1:0-5964 GCA_035656795.1 Phenylobacterium sp.
AGTCGCCGAGGGCCAGGGCTGGTCCGAGGCGACGGTGAAGACCCTGATCAACCGCCTGCTCAACAAGGGCGCCATCGGCGCCGAGCGCGACGGCCGCCGCTACCTCTACCGCCCGCTGCTGGCCCGCGCGGGCTATGTGGAGGCGGAGAGCCAAGGCCTGCTGGACCGGCTGTTCGATGGCCGCCTCGCCCCGTTGGTCAGCCACCTGTCGCAGGCCCAGAAGCTCACCCCCGAAGACATCGCAGACCTGAAGAAGCTGATCGAGGAGCTCGACAAATGATCGAGGCCATCCTTTCCGCCCTGGCCCGCGCCAACCTGGCCGCCGCCGCGGCGATCCTGCTGGTCCTCCTGGCGCGAAAGCCGGCGCGTCAGATGCTCGGCGCGCGGGCGGCTTACGGGCTGTGGCTGATCCCGGTGCTGGCGGTGCTCGCAGTCTTCGCGCCGCACCCGGCCGCGCCCTTGCCGAGCGCACCCGCCCTGATCGCTCCGTTCGCCGACACCGCGACGCAGATGGCCGTCGTGGTGACCGCCGAGGCGCCGCGGGCGATGAGCCTGGTCCCGAACCTGACGACCGTGCTGTTCGTCCTTTGGCTCGTGGGTGTGCTGGCGGCTTCGGGGCTGCTGCTTCACCGCCAGTCGCGGTTCGTGGTCTCGCTGGGCAGGCTGGAGCCTGTGCCGGACGCAAAACCCCGCCGGCTGCGCGCCGAGCACGCCGGGGTCGGCCCCGCCGTGGTCGGCGCCTTCCGGCCGCGGATCGTCACGCCCAGCGACTTCGAGACCCGCTTCGCCGCCGAGGAGCGCGACGTGGTGCTGGCCCATGAGGCGGTCCACCTTGCCAACGGCGACGCCCGGATCAACGCCCTGGCCGCCGCCCTGCAGTGCCTCGCCTGGTTCAACCCGCTGGTCCATCTGGGCGTCCACGCCCTTCGCATCGACCAGGAGCTGGCCTGCGACGCCACCGTGCTCAGCCGCTTCCCGTCGGCGCGGCGGCTCTACGCCGAGGTTCTGCTGAAGACGCAGCTCGCCACGCAACCCCTGCCGCTCGGCTGCCATTGGCCCGCCCGCGCTGCACACCCCCTGAAGGAGAGGATCGTCATGTTGAAATCTCCCCTGCCCAGCCGTTCACGCAGGATCGCCGGCGCGGTCGCTATCGGCGCCATCAGCCTGGCCGGCGCCGCGGCGGCTTGGGCCGCGCAGCCGGCGGCTCCAGCAACGCTCGCCTCCCCGTCGTCGGCCACCATTCCCGGCGACAGCGACCTCGAGCCGGAACAGGCGCGCAAGCTCGCGGGGCCCAACGGCGACTACCTCTGCAAACCTGACGCGAACCGCGAGTTGCACCACTGTCGGATCACGCACGGCACCCCATGGGCCAGGGTCGCCACCGTCGCCGACGTGATGCGCGAATATCCGCCTCAGGCCCGCAAGTCCGGGCTGACGGCTGACGTCCTCGTGAAATGCGCGACCAATCGCGACAGCAACCAGTTCGAAGGGTGCGCGGCGGTGACGGTGGAAAGTCCTTCCGACCGGTCCCTTTCGCCAAGTTCCAGAAAGGCATTTGGCGACGCCGCCATCAGGGTGCTGGGAACCTATCGACTGAAGAACGGTGGCGTGGCGCCGGACTTCACCCTTCCCAGTCCCGGCTACTATACAATCCGGTTCAGCGAACATCCCCTTATGCCGGGTGGCCCCAAGCCCGAACAGGTTACCACCCGTGCGCCCAAGGAGCTGCCGATCCCGGCGGAGGCCAAGGTCGTGACAAGCCCCAACTGGGCCGAAACGCCCGCCCCCGCGGACTTCGCCCGCGCCTATCCGGCGAAGGCCGACCAAGACGCGTTAGGCGGTATGGTGACCCTCGACTGCCTGTTCGCCGCGGATGGACGCCTAACGGCTTGCCGGGTCGCGAGCGAGACCCCGCCGGAGGACGGCTTCGGCGCGGCCGCCCTCAAGGTGTCATCGCTGTTCCGCGCTAAGCTCACGAGCCTTGACGGAACCGCTGTGGCCGGAGGGCGGGTGCGCATCCCGATCCGCTTCATGGCGCCCGGACGCGCCGAGGATTTCCCGACCGGGCCGACGTTCCTGGTCACCCAGCCGGTTTGGACCCGAAAACCATCCGTGGCTGATTTCACGCGCTTCTACCCGGCGTCAGCGGCCAAGCTCGGCCTGACCGCCAACGTGAACCTTATCTGCTTCATCGGCGCGGACGGAACTCTTCCGAGATGCGGAGTGGCCAAGGCCCTGGTCGACGGCGTGCCGGCATCGCCAGGTGGGGTGGAGCAGGATTTTGGCACGGCGACACTGGAGCTCGCCAAACTATTCCAGATGGAGATAACCACGCGAGATCGGATGCAGGTCGCCGGCGGCCTGGTCAAAATTCCCGTGCGCTGGGCGCCGCCCGCGCAACCGGCGGCCCAGCCCTGAGACGGCAGCAACAGCTCCTCCTTGCCGGCTCGCCCGCCCCCGGACGAGCCGGATCTTTTCGCGACTACAGCCGCCCCGCGTCGCTCAGCCTGTCGACCAGCCACAGCCTCGCCGGCGGCAGGGGGCGATTGATGGGGTTGAAGATGAATTGCTCGAGGAAGTGGGCGGTCAGCGCCAGGCCCGCGCCGACGTCTCCCGGTCCCAGCCTGGACTGGCTGGAGAGCAGGAAGGGCGGCAGGGTCAGCATGCGGTCCTTGTAGGGATCGCCGGCGGCGCGGGAGACGGCGCGGCCGGTCTTGGGGCTGACGTAGACCAGGTCGTCGGTGGTCCCGGTCGCAGCGCATTTGGACAGGTCGAGGCCGAAGCCCAGCTCCTGCAGCAGGCCCGCCTCGAAGCGCACGAACACCGCCGGCCAGTCTTCGATGGCGGCCAGCGCCTCGGAGAGCGCCTGGAAGGCCAGGTAGGCCCCCGGATGCGGCTCGCGTTCCGGCAAGGCGCCGGCCGCGACCGCGGCGGCGGCGGAGAGGCCGGCCAGCGCCAAGGGATCGTCGAACAGGGCCGCGGGCCCCTCGCCGACCGGTTCCAGGCTGGCGGCGCCAAGCTGGTCGGAGACACGGGCCCGGTAGCGGACGCCCACAGCAGCGCCGGCCTGCAGGAAGGGCTTCATCTTGCGCGAGGCGCCGCCGGCCACGTGGGCGGCGTACTTGCCGTGGCCGGCAGTCAGCAGCTCGACGATCGCGCCCGTTTCGCCAAAGGCGCGGGCCGAGAGCACGAAGGCGTCGTCTTCGAATTCCATCACACGCTTGCTAGCACGCGCGGGGCCAGACGGCAGACCCCCTCAGATCCCCTGGAACCTCGGACGATGGCGGTGGGTTGGAACCGGTCGATCACAGGAGAGCGCCATGGCGAACCAGGCCAACCCGAGCAAGGACGAGATCGTCGCCCTCGAGAGATCCTATTGGGACGCGATGCGGAAGAAGGACGGACGCCGGACGGCCGAGCTGTCGGGCAAGACCAGCCTCGTGACCGGGGCCCGAGGGGTAATGACCGTCCCGAAGGAAAAGATGGGCAAGATGACCGAGGACGGCGACTGGACGCTGGAATCCTACGCCTTCGATGACGTCGAGGTGTCGACGCCCACGGCCGACGTGGCCATCATCGCCTATACGGTGCGTCAGAAGGTCAAGATGAAAGGGCAGCCCCAGGAATTCCGGGCCGCCGACAGTTCAACCTGGATCCGGGGGTCAAACGGTTGGGAATGCCATGCCCACACCGAGACCCGTCTCCAGGAGAACGCCGCCTCCTGATCGCCTGGAGGACTCGCCTCGGCCATTCCCCGCTCGTCCCAGCGCAAGCCGAATGAGCGGATGAAGATGGGCGGCGCTCATCGAAGCGTCATAGGACGTGGACCAGGATGTCGCCTCCATGATTTGGAGGCGCAGGGGGCCTGCCACGATGAAGCTGTTCGGATGCCTGGTCATTGCCCTCGCCGCGGTCCTGTTGCCCATCATGGCGCAAGCGCAGGTGCGGATCGTTCGGGGGCCGACGCCGATCCCGGGCGGCGATGCGCGCGCCGCCGGCGACCTGACCGTCGTCAATGAGAAGCTGGCCTTCGCCCTGGCCGTCGAATCGCCCCCGCCCTACGGCGTTCCGCGCGGGGCGCTGGTCGATCTCGCGCCGGTCGTTGACGGCAGGATCGGCCGCGACCGGGTGGTGTTCGCCGATTTCATCCCCAACAACTGGTCCGCCTGGCCAAACACCTATCACCGCGTCGAGGTGATCAAGGATACGCCGCAGGAGGCCGTGGTCCGCACGGAGCGCGATTGGGGCGAGGTCGCCATCTCCACGATCTACACCCTGAAGTCCGGTGAGGATCAGGTGCGCGTCGCCGTCACCATGACCAATGGAGGCCGCACAGCGCTTTCCGGCCTGCGCTCGGGCCTGACGCTCTGGCCGAGCAGTGGCCATCTTTTCGCGGTCCCGGGTCTCAGCGACGTCAACGACGGGCCGGCGACCGGGGCGCTATCAGATCGTGTCGTCGCCTACGACGAAGACTGGTTCGTCGCCCTGCACGCCCCCTATCTCGATCACGTGGGCTACGGGTCGAAGGACATGTACCAGACCCATACCCTGGCCCCCGGCGAGCGCCGGACGTTCGAGGGCTGGCTGCAGGTGGGCGCGCGCGGCGACCTGGCGCCCGTGGTCGCCGAGGAGATCGGCCGCCGGCGGCTCCAGTCCGGCGAGCTGGCGGGGCAGGCTAAGGGAAGCGATGGACGAGCCGTTCCGGCGCCGGTGATCGTCATCGAGAAATCCGGTCGGCCCTATGCCTGGACGGTCGGCGACGCAGGCGGCCGCTATCGCATGGCCCTGCCGGCCGGCGAGTACTCGGCCTACGCGACCGCCAAGGGCTATTCCGAGACCGCCCGGACCGCGATGGCCGTTGCGCCCGGCGCAAGGCTCGCCCGCGACTTCGGCGGCCTGCGCCCCCCGGGAACCCTGCGCATCTCCGTAACCGACCGGACTTCCGGCGGGCCGCTCGACGCCCGGATCGCCATCGCGCAGGGGCAGAAACCGGTAGTCGAGTTCCTGGGTCGCAAGGTGTTCTTCACCGACCTCGACGCGCGCGGCGCCGCGGAGATCAAGCTCGCACCGGGCGACTACGTGCTGTCGGTGTCGCACGGCCTGAACGTCCTGGCCGAGGCGGCAGAGGTGAAGGCGACGATCGCCTCCGGCGCGATCGAGACGCGGCCGGTGACGATCAAGCCGTTCGCCGATCCGCCCGGACGGGGGTGGTACGCGGCCGATCTGCATCATCACGCCGATCAGGCCGAAGCGGTCACGCCCGCGCCCGATCTGGCCCGCTCGCAGCTCGCCGCCGGGCTGGACCTGCTGTTCGTGAGCGACCACGATTCGACGGTCAATCATCGGGTCCTGCAGTCGATCGCCGACCGGCGCGGCATGCCGTTCATCCCGTCGGTGGAGATCTCCACCTCCTGGGCGCACTTCAACGCCTACCCGCTGCGGCTCGGCGAGCCGCTGGCGATCGACACCAGCAACACCAATGTCAGCGCGGTCTTCGCCGAGGCGCGGCGGCTGGGCGCCGAGGTGGTGGAGATCAACCACCCCTTCATCCCCTACGGCTACTTCGCCAGCCTCGACGCCGGCGTCGCCCCCGGCGGCTGGGACCCCGGCTTCGACCTGATCGAGATCAACGCCGCCAACCCCGGCGACGACCCCAAGGTGCTGGCGAAGATCTGGGCGTTCTGGAACGCCGGCCAGCGCTACTATCTGGGCGCCGGCGCCGACGTGCACGACGTCTGGAACCACCTTTCCGGCGAGGTGCGCACCTACGTCCACGTCGACGGGCCGGTGACGGCGCAAAGCTATACCCGGGCGCTGAAGGACGGTCACGCCTACGTCACCTACGGCCCGCTGATCTTCCCCGACCACATGTTCGGCGACCAGGTGAAGCTGACGGCCGGGCAGGCTTTCACCTTGGGCTTCGACCTGAAGGCGGTGAACGGCCTGAAGAGCGTCTCCCTGATC
>DASRRU010000293.1:0-8635 GCA_035656795.1 Phenylobacterium sp.
AGCACCGCCCAGGCGGCGCACAACAGGCCGGACAGATGGCAGCATCCGACTACGCGACGTTACCTCTTCAGAATCCCCTTGCGCTGAAGGGGGCGTCCACAGAGGGTGAGCGGAGATTGGTGAGGCGGCCGTCGGACGGACCATGTCTACGACGGTCGGAAGGTCCGCCTTCGAGCGGGACGCTGAGTCAAGGGGAGACCAGCCCTTCCAGATCGGCCCTCACCCGCTCGATGACCGCCCCCCAGTCGCCGTCCTTCTCCTGCCGATAGAGGGTGGCGGAAGGATACCACGGCGAGTCCGGGCGCTCGCGCATCCACCGCCAATCGGTCTCGATCGCCGGAAGCATGATCCACACCGGCTTGCCCATGGCGCCGGCCAGATGGGCGACGCTGGTGTCGACGGTGATTACCAGATCGAGACCGGCCACGATCTCGGCCGTCTCAAGGAAATCCCTGGCGCCGGTGTCTTCCGGGTGCAGGCTGACGGCGTGGGGAACCATCAGGAGTTCCCTTGCAAGCTCCGCGGGAAGCGATCGGCGCGCATCGTTGGGGTGCGTGGGACTTCCCCTCGCCACCACGCCGACCCGGCCTGCGGCGCCTCGGGTCTTGTTGGTCATGAGGTACGGCGTCGAGGGTAGGTCTTCCAGGGTGACACCGGCGCGGGCGGGAATGCCCCAAATCATCACCCAAAAGTCGGCGGCTGGAGCGCCGGCGGCTATCACGCGCTCGAGTGAGCAGACCTCGACCCCCATCGACTCGAACAAGCTGCAGAGCGGGGCGCGGCAGATCAGCGTGACCCGCGCGCCCGACGCCGCTAGCCAAGGCGCGAACCTGGCGAACTGTATTTCGTCACCAAGGCCCTGTTCGGGCCAGATCTGGAGATGCCGGCCGCGAATATCCTCGCCTCGCCACTCGGGCGCCGCGATCGCGCCTGCTGGTGTCGGGACCGGCGCAGACTGCTTCGCGTGCCGCCCGTCGAGGGCGCGCCACGCTTCCGGGGTGTAGCGTCCCGACGCGAGCAGGCACTGGCCGAGGAGATATTGGGACCCGCCGCGGCCCTGCCAGGTGGGCGGCGCTGATCTCAGGACATGGCGGAGAACCGACTCGGCGTCCGTGACGTGGCCGAGGGCGAAAAGACATTCGGCCTGACAACGGCGGACGTCGAGTTGGTCGCGATCGATGCGCAGAATCGCGTCCGCCAACCGGAGCGCGTCCTGCCAGCGCGAGTCAGCTAGCGCCTTCGACAGGTCCGCATGAAGGGCGAGAAGCACGTGTCTCATGTGGCTAGCCTGAAGGGATGGGAGCGAGGGGGTCAAGGCAAAGCCCAAGGCGAACGCGCGGACCTAGCATCGAGTCGAGGCTTGCGATCTCGCGCCCTGCGCGGCGCCGGCGACCCTGATCTTCGGCGCCGTCGGGGTCACCGCGCCGGGAATTCCGAGGCCGCTTTCCCGGCCGGTCACCATGTCGAGCAACCGATCGCGAGACGTTGGGGCCTGCGCCTGTTTCGCCGGATTTCTGACCCTGACGGCTCAACGGAGGCGGTCTCGCAAGTTCCGGTCGGCGAAACTGTCAAGCTGTGATCCGCTCGACGTCGAAACTTCACTTGCCAAGTTCGCCGGGCGCAGGGATCAGTCCGCTCGGTGCGTCGAAATCCAGACGCAGAAGGGTGGATGTTGGTGGCGCACCGTCGCGAAGAGCGAGCATGACCGGCCGCAGGAACCAGGACGTCGCCGCGCCAGGGCGGCCTGGCGGCAGGGACGCCTAGGGCCGCGATGGGGATGCCACGAGTTCCGGGGCGTTTTGCGCTGGTCGCCGCCGCGGCCGCGCTGATCTTGGCGACCGCCGTCAGGGCGGCGGATCCGGTCCCGGCGCCTGACGCGGCCCCGGCGACGGTCCGGCTGAGCCTGGGCGAGGCGCTGGACTACGCCGCCGCGAACTATCCCTCGGTCAAGGCCGCGCTGGAGCAGAAGGTGGCCGCGGACCGCGATGTCGACCTGGCGCGCACCGCCTATCTGCCGCAGGTCAACCTGCTCTGGCAGATCAACCGATCGACGGTGAACAACTTCACCGGCCTGCTGCTGCCGCAATCGGTGATTCCGTCGATCTCGGGGCCGGTGCTGCCCGACAACGGCAAGAGCGCCTGGAACAGTGGCGACGGCGTGCTGGCGACCTGGCGTCCGTTCGACTTCGGCTACCGGGCCGCCAAGGTGGACGCCGCCCGCGAGGCCGCCAACGCCGCCGCTCAGTCCGTCGCCCTGACCCGGCTGGACGTCCTGACCGCGACCAGCAACGCCTACATGAATCTGGCGGCGGCCCAGTCGCTGGCAAGGGTGGCCCAGGCCAATGGCGATCGCCTGCACGCCTTCGCCGCCGCCAGCCACGTGCTGGTCGACAACAAGCTGCGCGCCGGCGTTGAGGCCGCGCAGGCCGACGCCGCCGAGGCGCTGGCCCGCACGACCTTGCTGGGCGCGCAGAACAACGTCGAGCAACAGCGCGCGACCCTGGCCAAGCTGGTCGGACACCCGGGGGCTGCGCTCGTCATCGACGACACGGCGCTGCTCGGCGGGCCGCCGGTCGACCCCGCCCTGGCCGCGCCACACGCCGTGGACGCCCATCCGTCGGCCATGGCCGAGGCGGCTCGCGTGCGCGAGCAGGACGCGCAGCTGCGCGCCATCGACCGCTCGTTCGTCCCGCAGTTCGATGTGATCGGCAGCGCCTCGGGGCGGGCCGGCGGCAAGACCGCGGCGGGCCAGTACACCGGCGGCGACACTGGCCTGAACCCCGACGTGGGCAATTGGGCGGTGGGGGTACAGGTGACCGTGCCGCTGGGCGGGTTCTTCGGCCTCGCCGCGCAGCAAGGCGCCCAGCGCGCCCGGGCGCGGGCCGAGCGGGACCGCTACGACCAGACGCTCGGCGACCTCACCGAACAGTTGGCCCAGGCCAGCTCCGCGCTGACCAGCGCGCGCGAAATCGCCAAGATCACTCCGGTCGCGCTGGCGGCCGCCCGCCAGGGCGAGGTCCAGCAGCGCGCGCGGTTCCAGTCGGGGCTGGCGACGGCGGTCGATGTGACCGCGGCCGAGGCGACGCTGGCCCAGGCCGAAAGCCAGGACGCCATCTCCCGGCTCAATGTCTGGCGCGCTATGGCCGCCCTGGCAGCGGCGCAGGGGGACCTTTCCCCGCTTCGCGCCGCGGCGCCGAAGTAGGTGCGGGAGAGCTTCAAATGTGGCTAGTCCGCGCCGCCCTGCGGCGGCCGATCATGATGCTGGTGATGGTGCTGGCCCTGGCGCTCGCTTCGATCCTGGCGATCAGTCGCAGCAAGATCGACATCTTCCCGGACCTCGACTCGCCGGTGATCTACGTCGCCCAGCCCTATGGCGGCATGAGCCCCCAGCAGATGGAGGGCTATATCTCGTACTACTACGAGTACCATTTCCTCTACATCAACGGCATTGAGACGGTCGAAGCCAAATCGATCCAGGGCGCGTCCCTGCTGCGCCTGAACTTCCATCCCGGCACCAACATGAGCCAGGCGCTGGCGGAGACCATTTCCTACGTCAATCGCGCACGCGCCTTCATGCCGCCGGGCACGGTGTCGCCGTTCGTGGTGCGCTACGACGCCGGCACCCTGCCGGTCGGCTATCTGGTGTTCACCAGCCCCAGCAAGACCCTGGGCGAGATCCAGGACGCGGCGCTCAACAAGGTGCGCCCGCAGTTCGCCACGCTGCCAGGCGTGTCCTCGCCGCCGCCGTTTGGCGGCAACCAGCGCTCGATCCTGGTCAATGTCGATCCCAACAAGCTGCGCGGCTACGGCCTCTCCGCCGACGATGTGCTGCAGGCCCTGGTCAACGGCAACAGCATCGAGCCTGCGGGTATCGCCAACATCGGGTCCCTGCAGACCCTGGTGACCACCGACTCCACCGTGACCAACACCGGTTCGCTGCTGGATATCCCGCTGCGCGACGGCGCCAATGCGGCGGTCTATCTGCGCGACGTGGCCAGCGTCACCGACGGGGCCGACATCCCCGCCGGCTATGCGCTGATCAACGGCAAGCGGACCGTCTACATCCCGGTGACCAAGCGGCCGGACGCCTCGACGATCGCGGTTGTCAAAGAGGTCCGCCAAAACCTGCCGCGCTTCCAGGCCCTGCTGCCGGACGACATTTCCGTCAGCTACCAGTACGACCAGTCGCGCTATGTCACCGACGCGCTCTGGTCAGTGGTGCGCGAGGCGGTCCTGGGCGCCCTGCTGGTGGGCGCGATGCTGCTGCTGTTCCTGCGCGACTGGCGCAGCTCGCTGATCGTGGTCGTGGTCATCCCCTTCGCCCTGCTGTCCGCGGTGGTGGCGCTGTGGGCGGCAGGCCAGACCATCAACATCATGACGCTGGGAGGCCTCGCGCTGGCGGTGGGCGTGCTGGTCGACGACGGCACGGTGCTGCTGGAGAACATCCACGTGCACATGGCGCGCGGCGCGCCCGTGGGGCGCGCGGTGGTCGACGCCAGCGGCGAGGTCGCGATCCCGCGCCTGGTGGCGATGTCCTGCATCCTGGCGGTGTTCATCCCCTCATTCTTCATGGTCGGCGCGGCGCGCGCCCTGTTCGTGCCGCTGTCGCTGGCGGTCGGGTTCTCGATCGGCGCGGCCTATCTGCTGTTCAGCACCCTGATCCCGATCCTGTCAGTGTGGTTCCTGCGCAGCCACGCCCCGGGCCAGGATGGCCATAAGACCGAGGCCGAGGCCGAGGCCGGCTCGCGGTTCGGCCGCTTCCGCACGCGGTTCCTGGCGCTGCAGGACCGGCTCGCCCAGCGCCGTGCGTGGGTGCTGGCAGCCTACGCCATCGCAGCCCCGGTGCTGCTGATCCTGGTGACCCTGATCATCCGCACCGAGATCTTCCCGTCGGCGGCCGCCAATCAGATCCGCCTGCGGATGGACGCCCCCGAAGGCGCCCGGATCGCCGTGACCGAGGCCATGGCCCAGCAGGTGCTGCGCACTGTCAGCCAGGAGGCCGGCCCCGGGGTCGTGGATATCTCGCTGAGCTACGTCGGCCTGCAGGGCTCGTCCTACCCCATCAACCTTGTCTTCCTGTGGACCGGCGGGCCGCACGAGGCGGTGATGAACATCTCGCTGAAGCCCGGGTCGGGCGTGAGCGTGCGAGCCCTGACCAAGAAGCTGCGCAAGGTGCTCCCCGGAAAGTTCCCAGGAACCCAGTTCTCCTTCGAGCCCGGCGACCTGGTCAGCCAGATCCTCAACTTCGGGACCAGCTCCATCATAGATATCGCCGTGACCGGGCCCACCTATGGCGACGTCGAGCAATTTGCCGGCAAGCTGAAGACCGAGCTGAGCGGCGCGGCAGGCATCGCCGACCTGAAGTTCGGCCAGTCGCTGCACTATCCGAACATCGACGTGCGGATAAACCGCATCGTCGCCGGACAGCTCGGGGCGACGGCGGACAAGGTCGGCCGGGCGGTCGTCGCCGCCACCGCCTCGACCCGTTTCGTCACTCCGAACTACTGGCGCGATCCGAAGTCGGGGATCAGCTACCAGGTGCAGGTCCAGGTGCCGCAGGCGGCGATGACGTCGCTGCCGGCTGTGGCGGCGATCCCGGTGGCCGGGCCGCCGGGCGGCGCCGATCTGCTGCTGGGCCAGGTGGCGGATATCCGGCAACAGACGGTCCCCGGCGAACTCGACCGGCGCAACGGCCAGTGGCTGGTAAGCGTCACCGCCAACCTGACCGGCCCGGACCTTGGCCGCGCAGCCAAGGCCGTGGACGCGGCCATCGCCCGGGCGGGAACGCCGCCCAAGGGCGTCAGCGTGGACGTCCGCGGTCAGATCAGCGTCATGCGCCAGATCTTCAGCAACCTGTCGATCGGCCTGGGGCTGTCGATCCTGGTGATGCTGCTGCTGCTCACCGCCAACTTCCAGTCGCTGCGGCTGAGCCTGATCGCGCTCTCCACGGTCCCTGCGGTGCTGCTGGGATCGATGCTGTTCCTGTTCCTCACCGCCACCAGCCTGAACCTGGAAAGCTTCATGGGGATGATCATGGTGATCGGCGTGGCCCTGGCCAACGCCATCCTCCTGGTCACTTTCGCGGAGCGTAACCGACGGGCAGGCCAGTCGTCGTTCGAGGCGGCGCGCAACGCGGCTTCCGAGCGACTGCGGCCGGTGCTGATGACCAGCCTGGCGATGATCGCGGGCATGGCGCCCATGGCGCTGGCGATCGGCGCCGGCGCCGAGGAGACCGCCCCGCTCGGGCGCGCCGTCATCGGCGGCCTGCTCGCCGCCACGGCCGCGACGCTATTCCTGTTGCCCTCGGTGTTCGGCCTGGTCCAGCGCAAGGCGGCGCTGGGCTCGGTCTCGCTCGATCCCGACGACCCTGCTAGCCGGACGGCCCTAGCCCTGGATAACGCGAAATGAAGCTCGCCCCCGTTCTCCTGCTGTCGGCCCTGGCGCTGAGCGCCTGCGAGGCGAAGGACAAGGTCACGGCCGCCCCCGCCGCCGACGCGCCCCTGGCCACCGACGTCGCGCCGGTGAAGAGCGCGGTGCTGTCCACCAAGATCGCCCTGCCGGCCCAGCTGCTGCCTTACGAGAGCGTCGACCTCTACGCCAAGGTCTCGGGCTTCATCCAGGAGATCCGCGTCGACCGCGGCGCGCGGGTGCGCAAGGGCGACCTGCTGGTGCGACTGACGGCGCCTGAAGTCATGGCCCAGCAGGGCCAGGCCCAGGGCGCCCTGGCCGCAGCCGAGGCCAAGCTGGCCGCCGACCGCGCCACCTATGAACGGCTCGCCAACGCCGCCAACACGCCGGGCGTGGTCGCCGAGAACGACGTGAACATCGCCAGGCAGACGGCCGCCACGGACACAGCCCTGGTCAAGTCGGCGTCGGAAAGCGCGGCCGCGGCCCGCCAGCTCAGCGCCTACCTCGAGATCCGCGCGCCCTTCGATGGCGTGGTGACCACCCGCAACCTGCACCCCGGCGCCCTGGTCGGGCCCTCGGGTCAGGCCGGCGCCCAGCCGATCCTTCAGATGGTCACGCCCGACCGTCTGCGGCTGGTGGTGTCGGCGCCGGAGACCAATGTCCAGAGCGCGCGGCCGGGCCAGGCCCTCAGCTTCACGCTCCCGACCCTGCCGGGTCGCACGTTCCAGGCGCCCATCGTGCGCATGGCCGAAGCGCTCGACAACCGCACCCGCACCATGGCCGTCGAAGCCGATGTGCCCAATCCCAAGGGCGAGCTGACATCGGGAACCTATGCGACCGTCCAATGGCCGGTGACGCGGTCCTATCCCACCCTGCGCGTGCCCTCGAGCGCCGTGGCCAATGACCAGCAGCGCCAGTTCGTCATCAAAGTGGCGGACGGCGTCGCGTCCTGGGTCGACGTCACCACGGGGATGACCGACAACGGCGCGCTGGAGGTCTTCGGCGCCCTCCAGCCGGGGGACTATGTGGTCAAGCGCGGCTCCGACGCCATCCACCCGGGCGCGAAGATCAAGCCAATCCTGCCCAAGTAGATCGGCTCCATCGGGCGCGCATCGCCCATGGCCTCCGGTTCACGCAAACGGCAGCCTGAACCTGGGGCCGTAGATCCAACCCTCCGCAATGTAAAAGCCGGTGTTCACGTCCGGCGCGCCGACCGGGCCCCAGATCCAGCCGTTGGCCACCCAGTGGCGGGTGTCCATGTCGGCGGCGCCGTCCGGACCCCAGATCCAATTGTTGTCGATCCAGAACTTCCCGTTCTGCTCGGCCTGGCTGCTGAAGATCCAGCCGCCCTCGATCCAGGCGACGGGGACGATCACAGGGCGCCGACGATCTTCGCCTTGATCGCCTGATACTCGGCGTCGGTGATCAGGCCCTGGTCGAGCATGTCCTTGGCCCGCGCCAGCCGCTGGGCCGGGTCCCCGCCCGGGCCGGACGCCCCGGCCGTCCCGCCGGCGTGGGCGATCACCCCCTCGGCGCCCGCCTGCGGATACACGCCGGTCGCGATCTGCACGCCGCCGGCCTGGGCGCGCATTTCCTCGATGGAGCGGACGCGGCGCTTTTCTCGCCAGGCCTGGCCTTCGGCCTGGCATTGCCGATAGAGCGCCTGGGCCGCGTCTCGCGTCAGGCCGCGAGCCTGCAGCGTCAGCACGCCACCCTCGCCGCTGGCCGTGTCCGAAAGGTTGGCGGCGTAGACCAGCGTCACGGTCGCGGAGAACATGCCGACCGTCAGCTGAGCTTCCTTCAGGTCCTGCCAGCGCACATCGACCGGCAGGAAGCCGCCGAGCAGGGGCCGCGTGACGAAAATGAACCGGCCGGTCGTCGCGGCCGCCACATGCCGGCGGCGAAACAGGGCATAGAGGCGGTGCTGCAGGGCGAAGGCCACGACGGCCTCGCCGGGGATCATCAGCGCCTGAAGCTGGTCCCACGCCACGCCCGATCCGGCCTTCACGGGCACGGGCTGATATTCCACCGGCTCAGTCAATCGTGGTCCCCTCTTCGCGGCCTCTAGATAGCCCGCGGCCCCTGGACGGAACAGCCTGCGGCGGGGCGAAATGATGACGGCGCGGGCATGAACGCTTTAGGGTTCATCGTCGGGCGGGGAGAGCTGGAACATGGGCAAGGAGCGGCTGGCGGCGTTCAGCGACGGGGTGGTGGCGATCATCATCAC
>DASRRU010000294.1:0-8544 GCA_035656795.1 Phenylobacterium sp.
CTCGGGGCCATCGTGGTGCTTTTCGCGGGCAGCCAGCGCGAGCTCGCCCCACAGGAGGACATGGGCTACGTCTTTGTACAGACCAAGGCGCCCCAGTACGCCAACGTCGACTACACGGCGCGCTTCAACGGCCAGATCGACGCGATCTTCCGGAGCCTCCCCGAGTTCGAAAGCAGCTGGTTCGACGCGGGTGACGCGGGCGCCAACGAAGGCTTCGGGGGCGTCGTGTTGAAGGAATGGGGCGCTCGCCATCGCGACGCCGACGCCATTCAGTCTGAAATCGCTGGCCGCGCCGGCACCGTCACCGGGGTCAGCGCGACAGCCTTCCAAGATAGCCCGCTCCCCGCGGGCAGCGGGGGACTTCCCGTGCAGATGGTGCTTCGTTCGCCCGACGACTTCCCAACTCTCTATCAGACCATGGAGGGCGTGAAGCGTGCGGCTTGGGGCAGCGGGCTCTTCGCCTTTGTCGACAGCGACCTGGCCTTCGACAGCCCCGAAGCCCACATCGCCATCGACCGCGCCAAGGCCAGTCGCCTCGGAATATCGATGGCCGAGATCGCTAACACCTTGGCGGTCATGGTCGGCGAAAACTATGTCAACCGATTCAACTGGCACGACCGGTCCTACGACGTGATCGTGCAGGCGACACAGGACAAGCGCCTGACCCCCAGTGACCTCGGCCAATTCTACGTAAAGACCAGTTCGAACCAGTTGGTCCCACTCGCCACGGTCGCCAGCATCGATGTCCGACCGCAGCCCAACCGGCTGCCGCAGTTCAACCAGATGAACTCGGCGACCCTATCAGCCGTCCTGCTGCCAGGCGTCACCATGGGCCGGGCGGTCGCCTTCCTGAAGCGTCAACCCTTGCCGCCGGGCACGACGGTCGACTGGCTTTCCACAAGCCGCCAATACGTCAGCGAAGGCGATCGGCTCCTGTTGTCGTTTGGCTTCGCGCTGATCGTCATCTTCCTTGCGCTCGCGGCGCAATTCGAGAGTTTCCGTGATCCCCTGGTGATCCTGATGACGGTGCCCCTGGCCGTTTGCGGCGCGCTGGCGCCGCTCTACCTCGGCTTCGCCACGCTCAACATCTACACCGAGATCGGGCTCATCACCCTGATCGGGCTGATCTCGAAACACGGCATCCTGATGGTGTCGTTCGCCAACGAAATGCAGCGCCAAGAAGGGCTAAGCCGAACCGAGGCCATCCGTCGTGCGGCCGCGGTTCGGATGCGACCGGTGCTGATGACAACGGCGGCGATGGTGGCCGGCCTAGTGCCGTTGTTGTTCGCGGGAGGGGCAGGCGCGGCCAGCCGGTTCGCCATTGGCATCGTCGTTGTGACGGGGATGCTGGTCGGCACGCTGTTCACGCTGTTCGTGCTGCCGACAGTCTATAGCTACGTCGCCGGCAATCATCGGCCGAAACCCGCTCTAGGTCTTGAAGAGGCCACTGAGGGAGGGCTGGCGCATGCTTAAGCTAGCCCCGTGCGCAGCACTGTTGCCGTTCTTCTTGGCAGCCTGCGCTGTTGGACCGCGATACCAGCAGCCGCTAGTTCACGGGGAGGCAGCGTTCACGACCCAGGCCGCGATGTTCGACCCTGCGACCCCGCCGCCGGACGATTGGTGGCGGCTCTATCGGGACCCGGTCCTCGATGACCTGATCGCACGCGCGTTCGCAGCGAACACCGACCTAAGGGTGGCCACGGCCAATCTTGCGCGGAGCCAAGCCGTCTTCCAGGAGGCGCGGTCGAGTAGGTTGCCGGCGACGAACCTGACCGGTGGCGTCAGCTACGGAAACGCCACCCTGGGCGGCGGCGGCGCGTCAGTCGCCAGCAGCGCACCTTCCGGACAAGCCGCCGAGTGGTCGCAAAGCGGCGCCCTGGCGGTGTCCTGGGAGGTGGATCTGTTCGGTCGCGTCGCCCGGACGATTGACTCTGCGCGATCCGATGCCGACGCGGTCGAAGCCGCTCGCGACGCCGTGCGCGTCACGGTCGCCGCGGAGACCACGCGGACCTATCTGAAGGCTTGCGCGGCGGCATTCGCGCTGGAGGTCGCGCGCGGATCCTATGAGGCCAGCCAGGCAAGCCTGCGGCTTGTGACAGCTCAGGAACGCGCGGGTTCGGTCGGCAAGTTGGACGTCGAACGCGCAGGAGCGGCGGCGGCGACGGCGCGGGCGGCAATTCCGGCGCTCGAAGAGCAGCGGCAAGTTGCGTTGTTCGAGCTCGCGGCGCTCGTTGGCGCTACCCCCGATAAGGTCCCTGAGGGTGCCCGGGCTTGCTTGGCGCCGCCTGAACCAATTGCGGTCTTGCCGGTCGGAGACGGGACGGCGCTCTTGCGCAGGCGACCGGATCTGCGTCAGGCCGAGCGGCAGTTGGCGGCCGACACGGCGCGGATCGGGATCGCCACAGCCGATCTCTATCCGCAGATCAGCCTTGGGGGCGCGGCCAACTATTTCCGCGACAACTACGTCAGGGGCAGCGACTCCCTGACCTTTCAAACGGGCCCTCTTCTCTCATGGAGTTTCCCCAACCTGACGATCGCGCGATCGCGTATCCGCCAGGCCGAGGCGCAGGGCGATGCATCCTTGGCGGCCTTCGACGGGCGTGTGCTCACCGCTCTCAAGGAAGTGGAGCAGGCGTTGAGCACCGTTGCCGCCGAGCAGCGGCAGTACGATGCGTTTCGTGAGGCGCAGGATCGCTCGCAAAAGGCTTACGACTTCGCCAATCTGCGCTACCGCGCGGGATCGATCGGCTATCTCGATGTCTTGGTGGCGCAAGCCGATCTCTTCGCAGCCCGGGCCAATTATGCGGGCTCAATCCAACGGCTTTCATCCGCCCGGGTCGATCTTTTCAAGGCCCTTGGCGGCGGCTGGCAGAGTCGAGTGCCTGCTGAAGGGCCTCAGTGAAGAGAAAGCGACGGTGACCGTTCTTCCTCGATCTCGATAAGCTGGAGCAGGCAGTGGAGCTCCCACCTCTTGTTGGCGAGCAACTCCTCGGTGATGTCCTCACCATCCTCCCAGATGACACGTTTCTTGCCGGCGGCCAGTTCCTCAATTTCGTCCAGCAGCTTTTCCGCGTGATGGCGCCGGCCGGCCAGATAACGATCGAGAAAGCCCGGCCGGGAGGGCCGTGCCGCCGTCTCACCTTCATGCCTGAAGGTCCGGAATCTAGCACGAAGCAAAGGTCGGCTTCTGGCGCTAAGCATGCGTTGGCGTCCGGCTCTCGCTTTTCTCATTGATTGAGAAGATCATAGTTTATATATGACTTTCACGACATGTGAGAAAGTCATGCCTCGTCAGCTCTCGGCTCCGTTCTTCAGCGACGCCCCGGTCTTCGACCGCGAGCAGTACGCCCGGGCGGTCGGGCGAGATCCGCATGACCGGGTGGTCTCCGCCATGCTGGGCCAGCACCTGAAGGCCGGAAACATCCGCCGTATCGCCCGCGGCGTCTTCGCCTCGGTGCCGAAGCACGCCGATCCGGCCACCTGGTCGGTGGACCGGTTCCTGGCGGCGTCCAAGCTGCGCAAGGGCGGGGTGATCGGCTACCATTCCGCCCTCGAGCTGCACGGCTACGCCTACTCCGAAGGTTACGACGTCCAGGTGATCGCCGCGGGCCAGCCGCTCACCCTGGAGGTTGCCGGCTTCGCCTGCCGGTTTGTCCGCCCGCCCCGGGGCCTGGCCACCGAACGCGCCATCGAGGCGGTGGACCGGCTGGGGGTCCTGATCCCGGTGACCACCCTGGAGCGGACTCTGGCCGACCTCTTCGACCGACCGGACCTGGCCGGCGGGGCTGAGGAACTGCTCAACTCCCTGGACCTGGTGCCCAGGGTCGACCCTCAGGCGCTGCTGGCGCAGGTCGCCGCGATCGGCAACGCCACGGCCGCGGCGCTCTGCGGCTGGTGGCTGGAGCGCGCACAGCCGGCCCTTCGAATCCCAGAAGCGGCCGTCGAGGCCTTCCGCGCGCTCGCCCCAAAACAGCCGCGCTATGCCCTGGGCGCCCGGCCGGGCGACGCGCGCCTGGCGAAGGGCTGGAAGATCTTCCTGCCGCCGGAGCTCGCCGATCGCCGCTTCGAGGGCGCCTGATGGCGCCGCCCTCCGCCCAGACCCTGCAGCGCCTGGCCGGCGAGACCGGGCTGCAGGCCGGTACGCTGGAGAAGGTGATCCGCCTGCTCGACTTGCTGAGCGAGATCACCGCAGACGCCACGCTGCGCGACCGCGTGGCCCTCAAGGGCGGCACGGCGCTCAATGTCTTCCACCTGGCGCTCGACCGGCTCTCGGTGGACATCGACCTCAACTATGTGGGCGCGCTGGACCGCGCGGCGATGGAGGCCGACCGGCCGGAGGTCGAAGCGGCCCTCACCCAGATCCTCACCGCCCAGGGCTATGCCCTGCGCCGCCAGCCGGAAGGCCATGCCGGCGGAAAGTGGATCGCCCGCTACGGCTCGGCGCTCGGCGGCGGGGCGACCCTGGAGGTTGATCTCAACTTCATGATGCGCCAGCCGCTGTTCGGGGTCCTCCGAATGGCCTCCGTGGCCTTGGGCGAACGGCCGCCGAGCGAGGCGGTCGTGGTGGACATCCACGAGGTCGCCGCCGGCAAGCTGGTGGCGCTCCTCGACCGCAAGGCGGCCCGCGACCTCTTCGATGCCCGCCGCATCCTGGCGATCCCGGACCTCGACTGGCGGTTAATCCGCGCCGCGGTCCTGGCCTTCGGCGCCAGCGGCCGGCGCGACTGGCGCGAAGCCTCGCTCGACGACATCGGCGGAGATCCCAAGGAGTTGCGCGACAAGCTCGCCATCTGCCTGCCCCAGGGCGCCTTCACCGACGCCGGCGGCTCCCAGGCTTGGATCGAAGACTCGGTGGCGGCGTGCCGCCAAGGGCTCGCCGGCCTCTTCGACCGCACGCCCGGCGAGCAGCGCTTCCTCGACGCCCTCTTGGACCGCGGCGAGATCGACCCGTCCGGCCTCGACGCGCCGGAGGAGGTGCGGGCTCGAATCGCCCGGATGCCGATGCTGGCCTGGAAGGCGCAGCACGTCGTGGCCCACAAGAACGCAAAGGACGGCGTTGCGGGCCCTGGGGCTGCAACCTGAGCCACCGTGGCGCCACGACCGCAGAGCCGGACAGGATGCAGATCGTCTATCTCGACCAGAACAAGTGGATCGACCTGGCGCGGGCGCGGCAGGACCCGGAGCGCGACCCTGACATCCACGCCCTGATCGCGCCGCTGGACCGCGCCGTCCGGCGCGGCGCACTCGCGATCCCGCTGACGATGAGCAACATCTACGAGACCCATAAGATCAACGACCCGCGCCGGCGGCGCGACCTGGCCTACATCCAGGCGATCCTCAGCCAGGGGCTGGTGTTCCGGGCGCGGCGGGCCCGGCTGACCGAGGAATTTGGCGCGATCCTGCGGCAGGCCGCAGGCCTGGCACCGGCGGTTCTGCCGCCACGGTGGTTCCTGTCGGGCGTGTTCCTGGAGGCGGTCGCCGACCTCGGCGAGGGCTTGGTAATCCCCGAGGCCATGCTGTCGGCGATCCAAGCACGGCCGGCCGACATGCTGTTCAGTTATCTGGCCGACACCCCGGAGGACACGCGCCTGGAGGGCGTCCATCGATACACGGCAGGCTCGCAGGCGCTTTGCGAGGCGATCGAGACGCGGCGCGCGCAGCATCGCGATGAGCCGGTCTCGATGCGTCGCAAGATCTACAGCGTCCTGCAGGCGGTCGACGAGATCGACCTGCTGCGGCGCGTCGCTGCGTCTGCCGGCTACGCCTGGACCTCCACGTCAGACATGGACCAGGTGTTGTTCCGCCGGGTGATCCGGGAGGCCCCGGCGTTGCATGTGGAGCGCGAGATCACCTTGCGCCTGGAAGCCCAGGATCGCGCCATCAGTCACAACGATCTGCGCGACATGCAGGCGTTCGCGACGGTTGTGCCCTATGCGGAGTTGGTGGTCGCCGAGAACCAGTTCTCGAGCCTCGCCCGTCAGGCGGGGCGACATCAGGCGGACATCGACTTCGATCAGCGCCTGGAAGCACGGCGCTGGCCCGCCGGTTTCGAATGGCGATCAGCGGCGGCGGCCACACACATGCGACGGCGTAAGCATCCGGTTGACGTTCGCCGGCCAGGTCTGATGGATCAATTTCCCGGAAGCGCCGGATCCGCTGCGCACGAAGCGAGCGCCACCTGCGCTGCGCCGTTCGCGGCGGTCGAGACGGGTTTGGTCTGATAGCAGTTGAACCTGCTCGAAACGGTCCGCGCGACCACATCAAGGGCCTGTTTCATCAAGGTGTCTCCGTCAGGCCCGGTCAAGGGCCGCCGTGGCCCTCGGGCGGATCGATCTCGATGCGGACACCCTGGTTGAAATACTGGGCGCGCAGCGCGCTCGCGAGCCTGAACACCTCCCAATGGTTCACTTCGGACGAGGGGTCCGGGGCGGAGTCCTGCTCGATGACCAGCAGATAGTGACCGGGTTCGACGAAGCCTCCCGGGGGTTGGGTAAGCCAGTTGCGGCTGTCCATCGGCCCGATCTCCACCCGGTCGCCGCGGAACTTCAGATGCTTGAACACCAGCGTCAGGAACACGTCGCAGTCGTCCTGGCTCCGCCGCCAGGGCGTTGGGTCGGCATCGGCGTCCTCGATGCGGAAAAGGCGGAGCTCAAAGGCGGTCTGCGTGAGGTCCGCGGTCGCGACCGCCGGCAGCTTGTTCTGGCCCTCAGCGTCTACCTCTACCTCCACCGCAATCTGCTCGAGCGCTTCTTCAACAAGCTGAAGCACTTCAGGCGCGCGGCCGCCCGCTACGACAAGCGCGCCCACAACTATCTCGCCGGCGTCGAGCTCGCTTCAGCCAGGAACTGGATGCGGCTTAATGATTCGGTGGCCAGACGCGGCCTCCGCGGGCCCGCTTCAATTCGGGTACTGAGCGATGAAATAGCCTGCGGTTGGCGGATCGACGGAGTGGCAATTGACGATGTAGCCGAGGCCGCCCGGCTGGCGGACCCTGTCGATCAGTCTCGCCATACGCGCGTCTTCCAGCCCGTCGCTATCACCCTCGATCGAGCCGTCGGGATGGATGAACCCCAGTCGCCCGACCAAGCCGTAGCCGATGTCGGCCACCGACAGCAGCGCACCGAGGAGGGTGGGAAGTCCGAGGTTTTTGACGATGTCCGGCGACAAGGGCAGGTGAGGAACGATGTCGTCGTCGAACTCATAGCGGGCGTGGTCGGGAATCTGGGCGTTGTAGGCGGTGGCGAAGTCGTCGTCGCCGATGCGCGCGCCGGCGAAAGACCGCACCACGATGTTCGCCGCCGGGAAGTCGCACTTCAGTCGCCACCCGACGAGCGCCGAGATCGCCCCGCCCTTGCTGTGGCCGGTCACATAGATCGTCTGGGGGGCGGCGCCGGGATTGGCCGCCGAATATGCGGCCACCTGAGCATGCGTGGCCGGGCCAAGGTCCGGCCACAGACGCATAAAGCTCTTGTAGAAGCCGAGGTGCACCTTGCCCGGGAACCCCGGCGGCTGGCCGCCGGATGGGATAAGGCTCGCAACGGCGTCCGACGCCCAGTCGGCGACCACCTGAGCCGGCGCGCTGCCGAACAGGCGCGGCGGCGTGGTCCCGCGGATCGAGACGACCACGCCTTCTGGGATGGTGGCGACGAACGCGCCGTCCTGGTTGTCGAGCCCCGCCCGGAAGCCGACCGGAGCTGTCGTGTAGCCGATATAGGTAGACGGCGCGGGCGGCCAGCCAGTGTCCGGCACGCTGCCGTCGGTGTCGATTTGATAGGCGTGCCGCGCGGCGGCGAGCAGGCGTAGAGTCAGCATCCAGTCCCCCTTGGCGCACGTCGTGCGCCCCCAGCATCCAACCGCGGGCCTCGTTTCGCGCGGTTCAAGTTCGCCTCCTCGAGTGGCGGATACGCTGAGCCCGAATGCGGCGGGCGTCGTGCATCTCAACCGTAGGGCAGCGCCGCGGCGACACCGTCAAACGCCTGCCAGAACAGTGCGCGGGTGGCGTCCAGCTCCATCAGGATCTCATGGCAGGCGCCGGGCGCGACCACACACTGGGCGCCAGGAACTCGAGCGCAGAAGGCCTGGGTCGCGGGGGTGTCGGCAAGGCGCTCGTCGCCGGCCGCCACTACGCGCAGCGGGATCTTCAAGGTTGCCGCGGCCGCGCTCGACTGAATGGTCGACGCCGCGCTCAAGGCAAAGTCGAGCCATCCCCACGTCGGTCCCCCAAGCGCCACGTCGTGGTGGGTTTGGAGCAGGCTCACCGTCCGGTGGAAGCGCGCCGCGTCATGCGTCACACTGTTGCCAGCGAACTGGTCATCCCAGGGTGATGAGGTCGGCGCCTCGACGTAGTCTCCAAGGCGTCCGAACAGTCGTCGCCCTGCGATCTCGATCTTCACTAGGGTTGGGGAATTGCCCTTGAGGTTCACGCCGGTCATCGGCGACGACAGGACCGCGCCGTCGAAGCGCGACCCAGCGAGCAGGTGGAGCAGGGTGAGCGCCCCGCCCATCGAATGGCCGACGACGATCCAGGGGCGCGGGAGTCGGGTC